>JAYVNE010000023.1:0-50825 GCA_043758615.1 Akkermansiaceae bacterium | reverse complement strand
GGTTTCTGAAAACATTGCCTAGCAGCAAATCTATCTGCTAGCACGCTGTCTTGCTACCACAAGATGCTGTTACAACGGCGATCACTTAATCTATATAGTGTGCTTTATAAGTCCGACAGGCTGCTAGGGCTCCGAATTTTTTGAATGCGGTCCCACTGGCGTTATTGATCGTTAGCTTGCTGTTACCCGAAAATACGTGCGCAGCGGTATAAACATACTTTTTGCCATCCGCTGAGACGATGAAACCGGTTCCCACAGAGAGATTCCCCTGAATAATGAGCACGGAATTTGAAATCCGTGGGTTGACCCTGCCGCCCTTGTTATAAAGCCCGCCTGCGTTAGATTCTCCGGCGGGTTTTACTTGGGCGCTTTGCAACTCGGCCATCTTCCGCTCCAGCTCCCTAATCCGCTCTTTATCAGCCTCATCCGCCTTGCAGATATTTGATAGAAAACAAAATGCCAGAGAGCGAATGACCAGACCTTTTTTCATGAATGCTGAGGAAGTATCCCTCAGGCTCGGATGAAACTCAAGGATCTACGTCGGTCACGTTAGGCGGCGTGATGATGATGGGAGGATTCGGTGGAAAGAGCGGTTTTCCACCTGGGCCACCCGGTGTGGGTCCGGTGGGTCCATGACCCGGGAAATCCAAAGGGTTCGGGGTCGCGGCGACACTGTCTGGCGCGATGGCCTTGGAATCTTTGGAGTCTTTAGAATCCTTCGCACTCTTCGCGCTGGAGCTGTCATCACCGCCATTCGCCTCGTATTTGGCTAACACGGATTGGACGCCGGCCAGCGATTCAGGCACGGTGGCAATCGCGCATTGGGAAATGATCCGCATCATTTCAGGAGCTGTGATGATCGCCGACTCGACGATTGAAACAACTCTCTCGACATCGGCGTCGCTTGCCGTGATCGCGGTTTTGATAATTTCACAGGAACACCCGGGATTGGCCTTCACTTCGGTTTCAACCATTTCAAGCAGCTTGGAGTCATCGAGTTTGATGCGTTGTTCCAGCGAGAGCGAGATGCTCACGCAGTTTGACTCCGGCTTCCCCGATTCACGGTAAACTGCGGAAATGAGGGCAAGATCGGTTTTCACACCATCGGTTGGAACGCCAGAAGCACCCGCTGCCACTTGGCGGAAGGGCGATGGCTTTTGCAAAACTGCGAGATCCACCACGGCAGCGACGGGACGGCCATTTTGCAGGCGGGTTTCTAGCGTCATCGAATCTTGCGCGGTGTAAACCGCCGGTCCTTCCGATACAGATCCCTGCGCCTTATCCATCGTGGGCAGTTCTCCCGGAGGAAGCGAAGTTCTGACGCTGGCCGCTGCCTCGCGCCGCCCTTCAGGAAGACTTACGAGGTTCTCAGTGTAGTTCTGTGCCACCAGCGGAGTGAGGAGGCTTAGAAAAACGGATGTCGTGCCGATGCAGAATTGCGTTTTCATGGGTGAGGATCGAGTAGATTGGATCAGCACTCCTGAAATTAAACAAGTCCATATTTTTAATATTTCCTTACTTAGCGGACGGCGCGGATAATGCTTATTTTCACCCTCAGCGTTTTTTCTGAAAGCAATACGACCGGTAAAAAAGCTCCCCGCACGCGAGCGCGTTGTAAACTCGGGAGCCTCGGACTCCGGCGAAGTCTCGGCCGAGGCTGTGGAGGAATTTGGGCAGCTTTTTATCAAGCAGCTCGACAGAGCAGTCCGAGTTACAGTCCATCCCACGCAAGACGACAGCGCTAATATCTTTCCCTTGTTTAAGAGTAAGTGGAGCATTTTCCATCGCGGTTTCCCATGCCTCGAGGCCATCACTGAAGCGAAAATCCGCGTACAGAAAAAATCCACCGGGCTTGAGGACACGGGCGACTTCGGAAAGAAATTTCGGAAAGTCCGGGTAACAGTGCGAGGCCTCCACGTTGATGACGGCGTCAAAACTGTTATCTGGAAATGGCAGATTCTGAGCATCGCCTTGCACGAAATCGAGGCCCACGACGGTATGCCGTTTTTTACAAAAATCGATACCCGCAGGATTGAGGTCGAGTCCGATATATTTTGCCGGTTTCTGAGTCCGGGCGACGTAAGATGCGCCGCCACCGTGACCGCAACTGACTTCAAGCACGTTCTTCTGATAGAAATTCACCTGCATGCCGACGTGGTGATAGAGCTGAATGCAAGCGCGGTTCGGCTCATCCTCCGAGGAGAGCGGAATGGCCATCGGCGGATCGGTTTCGAAGGCGTAATTGAGAAAAATCACCTCGTCGCCCTGAAGCCGCCGGGTGAGAAAGGGATACCAGAATTTCCAAATCGCTTTGCGAACGGCACCGATAGCAAATAAACGATCGATGAGCGGCATGGTGGTGGGGACGGTGTGGCTTAGGCGTTCCGAATCGCGATGACCGCGTCCACCATGCTCGTGGCGCGAAACGTGGAGGAGCCGGCAACCATCACATTCGCCCCGGCAGAAAAACATCGGGCGGCCGTGATGGCATCGATGCCGCCGTCCACCTCAATGTGGAATGTTAGGTTTTTAGCGGTTCTTATTTTCACGGCAGCCGTAACTTTTTCTAACATTTCAGATATGAATGCTTGGCCACCGAAGCCGGGAACCACCGTCATGCAAAGTAACAGATCAATCTGATCGAGAAACGGCTCCACGGCGCTTAAAGGGGTGGCGGGATTGAGCGCGAGCCCGGCCTCGCAACCGGCTTCGCGAATGCGCCGCAGGGTCTCGGCCACATCATGCTCGGCCTCGACGTGGACGGTAATCATGTCCGCACCGGCGGCCACGAAACGCTGCAAATAGTGATCGGGTCGCGAGATCATCAGGTGCACATCAAGGTAGATGTCGTTCGATTCATGCACGGTTTGCACGATCGCCGGGCCGAAGGAAATGTTGTCCACGAAATGCCCGTCCATCACGTCCATGTGCAGCCAATCCGCTCCTGCATGGATCGCCCTGCTGACCTCATCTCCCACGCATGAAAAATCCGCCGCGAGTAAAGACGGGGCAATCACCCGATCCTGATAAGTTTTCGGAATCACAGAAGCGATACGAACCACGAACGAGCGTTTATGACACGCAAAATCTTTCCAGTCCGGGCAAACCATCAACGGTTTGAGAAAGCGGCTTAGCGATGAAATGATCAGGAAATCCGCGTGCATCCCCCTGCGCCATCCGCTACCCATCGGGCGTGGACGACGAGGGACCGATCATTGATTTGCACAGCGATATCTATTTCATGGGCCAGGCACTGCGCGAGGCCCACAAGGCATACGCCGCCGGGGAGGTGCCGATCGGCGCGGTGATGGTGCGCGAGGGCCGGATTATCGCCCGTTCATGGAATCAAGTGGAAACGCTCAAGGACGCCACCGCCCATGCCGAAATGCTCGCGTTGTCCGCTGCGCAAGTTGCGCTTGGCGATTGGCGGTTAGAGAAATGTACCCTTTACGTCACAAAAGAGCCTTGCCCGATGTGTGCCGGAGCGATTGTCCATTGTCGGCCAGAGCGCGTGGTCTTCGGCTGCCCGGACCCCAAAGCCGGTGCCGCCGGTGGGTGGATCAATTTGCTCGAAGCGAATCCGCCGCTCAATCACCGCTGCGATGTCACACCTGGGGTGCTCGGTGAGGAATGTCTGCACGTCATCCAGAGCTTTTTCCGCGAGGCGCGGGAACGGAAAAAATTCGAGCGGATCAGCGACTCGGCGACTGAGGCTTAATACCCCTTAAAAACTTGGTTCTGAAGCGCATGATTCTTGATCCCGGCAGGAATTGGAGGTCATTGCCTCGGGTCGAGATCCCCTCGCGACGAACACACTGCAAACTGGGTGAAAACAGGCGATTTGGACAAATTGAAGAGACAAGATTGCACCCGGGAAGGTTTTAAGCGACAAGAAGTCGCCCCACATGACCCAGCTTTTGATTGAACCTGCCCGCCGCACCGGTTGTGAAGACATTCCCGCTCTGACCGAAGTCCTGCGCTCCGCCGCTCAACGCCAGCGATCCCCCATTGATGATGTGCTGGATTCCGGCGTGATCGACGAGGAACGCTACATGCGGGAATTGGCGCATGACCTCGGTATTGAGTGGCTTGACAGCATTCCGATGGCGGAGGTGCCCTTGCCGCTGCGCGAGGCATGCGGGCCACGATTGGCGCTCAGGCATCGCTTGTTGCCGGTGGCCATCGAAGGCGAGGGCGATCACAAGCGGCTGAAACTCTGCACGTTTGACCCGTTTAATCTCATCGCCCGCCAAGCGGCGGCCCAGGAGCTCGCGTTGCCGATTGATTGGTGCATGGCCTCGCGGAAACGCCTTCACGAAGCGCTGCGCCGCTTGTATGGCGTGGGTGCAGATACGTTTGAACAAATTTTAGAAGGTCGGGATTTTGACTACGATCACCTCGAAAGCGGGGAAGACGAGGCGAACGTCATCGACCAAGACGACGATGAGGAAGCTTCCGTCGTCAAATTCGTAAACCAGATCATCCGGGAAGCGCTCGATCAGCGGGCGACGGATATCCACGTCGAGCCGCTGAGCACGAACCTACGCATCCGTTATCGGATCGACGGACGTTTGATCGAAGTCGCCGTGCCGGAAAATATCAAGGCGCTGCAAAGTTCCGTGATTGCGCGACTGAAGATCATGGCCCGCCTCGACATCGCCGAGCGCCGCGTACCGCAGGATGGACGGATCAACCTCCAATTTGAAGGTGCGACCATCGACGTCCGGGTCGCCACGGTCCCCACCGTCGAGGGCGAGAGCGTTTCGTTGCGTCTCCTCAACCAAGAGAAATTCAACATCGCCAAGCTCGGGATGGAGCCTTTCGTTCAGAAAAAGATCGAAAGCCTGCTGCATTTACCTAACGGAATCATTCTCATCACGGGGCCGACTGGCTCGGGAAAATCCACCTCACTTTACTCCTTCCTGAGCGAGGTGAATCACCCGGAGCGGCGCATCGTCACCGTCGAGGACCCAGTGGAAAACAAGCTGGTCGGTGTGATGCAGATCGCCGTGAAAAACGAGATCGGTCTAACATTCGCTACGGCTCTGCGTTCCATTTTGCGAGCGGACCCGAATATCGTGATGATCGGGGAAATCCGGGACCTTGAGACGGCGGAAATCGCCATCCGCGCCTCGCTCACGGGTCACTTGGTATTCTCAACGCTTCACACGAATGACGCGCTCGGCGGTATCAGCCGTCTGGTGGATATGGGCGTCGAGCCGTTCTTAGTATCCGCCGCAGTCCGCGCTTTCCTTGCCCAGCGCCTCGTTAGAAAACTCTGCCCGCATTGTAAAACCCCGCGCGCTGTTAGCGATCAAGACCGCCTCGATCTCGGTATCCCTCTGCACATTCCAGGGCAGGCATATTCGCCGAAAGGATGCGACCGCTGCCGCATGACTGGTTTCTCCGGCCGCCTCGCGATTTACGAAATCATTCTCATCACCCAGCCGATGCAGGAACTCGTCGCCCACCGTGCGCAGTCTAACGAGCTCCGCGCTCAAGCGGTCAAAGACGGCTACGTCCCGATGCGTGAATACGGTTGGTTCAAGGTCATGAAGGGTGAAACCACCATTGAAGAAGTCATTTCCGTCACCTCCTCCGATGTCGGCGGCGGGGAGTAAATCTGAAATCTCAAATCTGAAATTTCAAATTTCCCATGCCCCTTTTCGCCTACAAAGCTCTTGCTGCTAACGGTTCCGTCACTACCGGTGAACTCGACGCCGCGGATCGCCCCGAAGCCCTGCGCATGCTAGACCGCAAGGGACTGCAACCGGTCAATCTTAAGGAAACCACCGGCGTGGTTACCGCGAAAAAAACCACAGGCAGCGCCAACACGAAAGCAGCGGAAGCCAAGAGCAACAAGGATAAACCCGAAGCTAAGGAAACCGCGATCCCTGAAGGTCCTATCAAATTAAAACGCGCGGAAGTGGTGCTTTTCACTGAAGAGCTTTCCGACATGCTCAGTGCGGGACTCCAGTTAGAGCCGGCGCTCAAGTCGATGGAAAATCGCCAAGAGTTAGGAAATCTCAAGGCCGTTTCCTACAAGATCCGCCAAATCGTGCGTGACGGGGTCAATTTCTCCGTCGCTTTGAAAAAAGTCAGTCCCAGCTTTGGCCCGCTTTATTGCTCACTTGCCGCGGCGGGTGAGGCATCCGGCGCGCTGGATGATATTCTTAAACGTCAGGCCCACTATCTCAAAACTCTAGCAGAACTTCAGGCGCGCTTGATTCTCGCGATGATCTATCCGGCGTTCCTTGTGGTCGCAGGCATCGGCGTTTCGATCGTCTTCGTCACCACGCTCATCCCGCAGCTCACAGCTCTCATCAAAAGCAGCGGCGGCGAAATTCCGTTAGGCGCGGCTATCCTTATTTGGATCTCCGCTTTTCTCAGCAAGTGGTGGCTAGTCATCGTGCTCACTCTAATCGCATCGTTCATCTTTTTCAAAGCGTGGAAAGACAACGAGGCAAACAAGCCCGCCTGGGATCGCATCAAGCTCAAACTGCCGCTCGTCGGTCCAGTCATCACCAGCCGGTTCTACGTTCAGTTTTTAGAAACGATGGCGAACCTCGTGGGAAATGGTTTGCCGCTCCTGCGCGCGCTCGAGCTTTCCCGCGATGCCACCGATAACCGCTCACTCCGGGAAGAACTCAACAAGGTGATCGAGCAAGTGGGGGACGGGCGCTCATTTTCCAAAGCGCTCATTCGCAACGGTGCCTTCCCGCCGCTGCTGATCGACATGATTTCCGTAGGTGAGCAAACCGGGAAAATCGACCAATCTCTGCGCCGTGCCGCCGAGCGCTACGACAAGGAACTCGACAAGGATCTCCAACGCATCATGGCACTCGTCATGCCCGTGGTGCTCATCATCATGGCGGGTCTCATCGGCACGATGGCCTACCTGATGATCACTTCGATTTTCCAGACGATGTCAAAAATGAAGTGATCTGAATTTGAACCCACGGCGCGGTTAAGTGATTGAAACGATCGCCTTCCGTCGTAAGCCTGTGAGAAATTATATGAATGCATTGATTGATCGCCGTCGTTTTTTGTGGACCACCGGAGTTGCGGGAATCGGCCTCGCCACGCCTACCCTCTCGTTTGGCCAAGCCCCTGCCGTTTCGCCTAACTCAAAGCTTCGGGTGCTCTCCATCGGCGTCATCGGCACCATAGGCGCACAGGACCGCCATCAGGTTGCATCCCATCCCTCCGTTGAGATTGTCGGGCTGTGCGATGTGGATTCCAACTCGCTCGCTAAGGCAGCCGCCGAACATCCAGGGGCATTCACCTGCGCAGATTATCGCGAGGCATTTTCAAAATATGGCGATAAGTTCGATGCAGTCATCGTTTCCACTCCCGATCACAGCCATGCGCCGATTATGCTCACCGCGCTGGCGAACCATAAACACGTCTATGGCCAAAAACCACTCGTCCATCAGTTAGAAGAGCTGGTGATGATGGAAAAAGCCATCGCTGCACGACCGCAGCTGGTCACGCAGGTGGGTAACCAGCGCATGGTTTTTCCCGGTCGCCGTGCCGCCGTGGAGATCCTCCGTAGCGGAGTGTTAGGAAAAGCGGTTGAAGCCCACGTCTGGGTGAACTCGCCGAACGACCACACCTATTTTAACCTCGACCGCACGGTTGGGGAGCCCACCCCGCCGCCTTCCAATCTGAACTGGGATCTTTGGAGATGCGCAACGGCGGACACCCCCTATCGGAAAGGCATCGCCCCGGTGGTCTGGCGCTCGTGGTGGGATTATGGCAGCAATGGGCTCGGCGACTGGGGATTGCACGTGCTCGACGTGATTTTCTATGGGTACGATGAATTACTAACACCCTTCGCCGTACAAACCAACTGCGCGAAAGCGGAAAACCCACTGTTTCACGCGCATCCGTGCAATTCGGTCATCAACTACGCAGTCAATTCCGAAAAGTTTGCCCACAAGGTTTTCCCGATCTATTACAGCGACACGGCACAGTCAGTTTCGCGTGCAGCGATTGGCCTGCCGCCCGGAAACTTTGCCAGCACGAACATGACCGTCGTTGTTTGTGAGAATGGCACCCTCACCCTAACTGAGGGAGGATTTATCGAAGTCTGGCGTGATGGCAAGCTCACCAAAGGCCTTGATATGCCCGGCCTCCCCGATTTCCCTGAGCTCAACCATTGGCACGCTTGGGTGGACAACTGCCTCGGCATCAAAACCGAGCTGCGAAGCCCCTTCAAGGACGCCATCCGGATGACCGAAGCCACCCTTCTCGCGGTGAAAGCCAGCCGCTTTCCTAACCGCGAACTGCTTTGGGATAAATCGACGCTTTCTTTCACCAATCAAATTGAAGCAAGCAAGACCATCGTCCGCCGCGAATATCGGGAAGGTTTTGCGCCGCCTGTGGTGAGCTGATTGTTAAGGGATAGTGAAGACTGGCGGCCGTCGTTTTTGTTAGGCCGCTCAAATTGTGCGGGCTAAAAAGCGGCACGTCATCTGCTACCAAGTGACGACCTCTTTCCCCAAATGATTAGCACTCCTCCTCAAATCAGGAACCGACGATCCGCCCATAACCGGACTTTAAAACACGAGGCAAGGTTCCACGAACCCCTCGACGGCGGCGCGTCACCCCTCAAAAGGCAACCCGGTATCGTTCTTGCTAGAAGATGGCACCTCCATGAACGTGAAACCTTCGTGAGTTTTCATCCAATGAGCTTTTCCGACCTATTGTGCCAAAATTGTAACCAAAATCCAATTTACAGATGAGATCCTAACATGGGTTATTCACGATTCAAAATTCTATTGTTATTAAAATGCATTTACTCCCCTCTCAATACACCGTCACTCGTTTCAAGCTCGTCTCTTGGGTGCTACTTTTGATCTACCTCATGATTCCTTCCACTTTCGGAGTGATTGGATATTCGGTAGCCGTCCAAGATCATGATTTCATGCGAATCGCTTTAGGACTTAGCGCGGCCATCGTGATCGCAGTAGTTATCCAGTGGGTCATTTCCTCGCGCGCCCGCTGCCCGATCTGCCACACGACAGCGCTCTCCCATCGCGGTTGCAATAAACACCGGAATGCTAAGACATTTTTCGGGAGCTATCGTTT
The DNA here is from genome assembly GCA_043758615.1 of Akkermansiaceae bacterium. Classification (GTDB taxonomy): domain Bacteria; phylum Verrucomicrobiota; class Verrucomicrobiia; order Verrucomicrobiales; family Akkermansiaceae; genus Luteolibacter. The sequence goes on along the minus strand of JAYVNE010000023.1, from coordinate 41,732 downwards.
TAGAGTCGCCTGTTCCGTTATTTTTACGAAGTGTTTTTGCTGCCCCTATTGCGGAGAAAGCACCGCCATCCAAGCCCGCCCTCGGCCGCTTCCACGGCTAAAATACCATTGAAATTCCGGGGTCCCCGCATTGTGGTTTGAATCTTGGGGTCGGCGTTTCAGTGTTTATTCCCGTTTCTGCGTTCATGAATTTTCTTGCAAGGGTCGTCTCACCTTAGAAGCATTAGAATCTAATGAAAAGCAGTTCTAACGACCCCCCCTCTCTATCAGAAAAGGACGTGCGTAAGATCGTCCGGCTTCTAGGCGAAGTGATCGCGGTGCGGGGAGACATTCACCAAAAACGCCGCCTGCTGATGGACGGATTGTGTGGCTTGATCGATGCGACCGCTTGGGTCTGGGCGATGTCCGAGTTTCACCCCGACAAACCGCCATCGTCTATCGGCTTGGAGCATGGTGGATTTGCCGAGGAGCGCTTCGCCCGCTACTTGGATGCGATCAACCACCCGGCGATGGAACCGGTGATGCGCCCGTCGTCGCATGAGCTTCAGACGAGGGGAGTTCACCTCACCCGCACACGCTTCCAAATGGATCCAAATGGGCAGCTGGAAAACTCGTCAGCCGGACTGTTTTGGGACAAAGCGAACATCGGCCCCCTGATGACTTCCATGCGGCCGATGAATGGAGGCGGCATGAGTGCCATCGGCATCTACCGCGAGCTCGACCAACCTCACTTCGTCGAGCGTGAGGCGCAAATTGTCCACATTATCCTGAGTGAAGTCCCGTGGCTTCACTTCCAAGAGTTCCCCGACAAACCAAGTCAGGAAATTACTAATCTTTATCCTCGCCACCGCACCGTCCTCAATTGCTTGTGCGAAGGTTGGAGCCGAAAAAAAATCGCCAACCACCTCGGCCTCAGCACGAATACCATCCACGGCTATTCCAAAGTCATCTTTAAACACTTTGACGTACATTCCCAAGCCGAACTCCTCGCCCGCTTCTCCAAGGGCGACGGCGGCGACCGCTGAAGCACGCACGAGTTCTTCAGAAGGCCCTTAAAATCAATGCGGATTTGGGTGCGTTTGCGGCTCGACTTTCTGTTTCGGACTAACCGACCGCTGGCCTAAAGTTTACGTATCATTTAGCCGGACACCCCGCATTGGGGGACTAGCGGGAAATGAGGAATTCCAGCAGAATGAAAACCTTCACCCCAAACTGTTAATCTCTTCCTCCCAGAGGCCACACACTCTGCGGTGCTGCGCTAAAATTTTGCCCTAACTTCGCCCAAAAAAATTGACTGCTAGAAAATCAGAAGGTTTTGATAGACTATCAAGCCCCAAGTCGTTACAATTAGATCTTTTAAACAAAGGCACATAATCTGCTCATTGCTTTCGATCTTTCCACAAAATGAATCATATTTTTTCTCGAGCTAAAAATCTTCCGCCCCTCGATGAGCCCAACTGAATCCAGCGAGTGGAAAAACGTGAACCGCCCGGTTTTAAACGGACGTCTCTGGACTGCGGGCGCGCGTTATGCCAATGGCGTTGAAATCTGGTGCGCTTACAGCAGTGGCGCTGCCGCTTGGACGATGGATCGTCGGCTGGCTGCCAAATTTTCCTCTGAATCGGATGCAGCGATGGCAGCGCGGCAACTCACTGAAGGTACTGCGGTGCCATTCTGGCTAGAAAGTGATGGGCAGCCCGATGCGTGATCGTCACCTGAAAGTATTTTTTGTGCGGATAGTGAAAAGTAATGGGGGCATGTGATGTCTCTGTCCATTTCGATTGAATGAATACTCCCAATCAATTTCGTCAAAACTGCAACGATGATTCTCTGTGGAGATCCATCACCAGACGTCCTAAGTTAGAAAAACGAAAGTCAGTAGCCATGAAAATGCATCTACTCCCCTCCCGTTATGCCGTCGCCCGTTTCAAGCTCGTCTCATGGGTGGTGATTTTTATCTTCCTCATGATTCCCTCTACTTTCGGGGTGATCGCCTACTCGGTGGCGGAGGAAGATCACGAATTTATGGAGGTCGCCCTCGCTTGCATCGGATTGACGGTGATCGCAATGGTCATCTTAGGAAGTGTTTCCTCCCGCGCCTGCTGCCCGGTTTGCCACGGGAAAACGGTTTCTTACAATGCTTGCACAAAACACGGAAGCGCCCGACGTTTTCTGGGCAGCCACCGTCTCCGGGTGGCTTGCACGGTGATTTTCAGGAAATATTTTAGTTGCCCGTATTGTGGAGAAAAAACGGCCGTTCAAGCTCGCACGCGCCCTCTCCCCCGCCTAAAATACCACTAAAATACGCGGTGCCTCGTTTTGAAGTTTTGCGCTTCCGAGGTCGCTGGCGTTTCAATGTTCCATCCGGCCCGGGCGTTCCCGCTTGACGCTCTTTCCCCGATCCTTCTAGCTTGCTGGACCAAGGTGCGTCCTGCTGGACCGCTTTCCATCAGCATCAAACTCTCAACATTCTACCACCGTGGACCTCCAGGAAATCCGCCGAATTGTCGAACTTATGAATGAGCACGGGCTCACCCACTTCGACCTCACCAAGAAGGACTTTCACTTAAAATTGAAAAAAGGTGCTGACCTCGACGACCTCCGCGCCCTCATGTCCGCGCTTCCTGCCGCCGCACCCGCGGGTTCTTATCTCCCCGCCGCAGCGGCACCGGCATCCGCCCCTGCTCTAACGGCCGCGCCCGCCACTGAAGGAACGGAGATCACCTCGCCCATGGTCGGCACTTTCTATCAAAAACCTGCGCCGGACGCGCCAAATTTCGTCGAAGTCGGCTCCGCAGTTTCCGTCGGCCAGACACTCTGCATCATTGAGGCCATGAAAGTCATGAACGAGATCAAGGCTGAAAAATCCGGCACGATCTGTGCCTGCGTCGCCGAGGACTGCACCCCGGTCCAATACGGCGATGTCCTCTACCGCATTAAATAAGTTGAGAGTCTTTTATTGAGAGGAAAGTTAGAAATTTTCTTCTTTTTTCTCAACTCTCAACTAACCACTTTCAACTTCTTTCCAAATGTTCAAGCGCGTCCTAGTCGCCAATCGCGGCGAAATTGCCCTCCGTATTATCCGTGCCTGCCGCGAGCTGGACGTCGAGTCCGTCGCTGTGTATTCCGAGGCAGACGTGGATTCGATGCATGTTCAGCTCGCTGATGAGGCGGTCTGCATCGGCCCTGCATCGAGCAAAGAATCCTATCTGAAAATTGATCGAATCATCGCAGCCGCCGAGATTACCGGTGCGGATGCGATTCACCCCGGCTACGGTTTCCTCTCAGAGAATGCGCGCTTTGCTGAAATCTGCGCCTCCTCCGGGATCACCTTCATCGGGCCCTCGTGTGAGGTGATTTCCAAAATGGGTGACAAGGCGACGGCCCGCGCCACCGCGATCGCGAATGGAGTGCCGATCACCCCCGGCTCGGAAATCATGCCGGATGCCGCCACCGCGCTCATCGAGGCGAAAAAAATCGGGCTCCCGGTCATGATCAAAGCCACTGCCGGCGGCGGCGGTCGTGGCATGCGCCCGTGTTTCAAAGAAGAGGAATTTCTCAGCCTATTCCAAGCCGCCTCGAACGAAGCCGTCGCCTGCTTCGGCAATGGCGATTGTTATTTGGAAAAGCTCGTCATCAATCCGCACCACGTGGAGTTCCAAGTGATAGGTGATTCCCATGGAAATTACATTCACCTCGGAGAGCGCGATTGCTCGATGCAGCGCCGGAACCAGAAGATCATCGAGGAATGTCCATCGCCGCTACTCACTCCCGAGCTTCGCGCCCGCATGGGCGAAGCTTCCGTCAATCTGATTAAAAATATCAACTATCAGAACGCCGGCACCATCGAATACCTCGTCGATGAAAGGGCGGAAAATTTCTATTTCATGGAAATGAATACCCGCATCCAGGTCGAGCACCCGGTGACTGAGGAAGTGATGGGCTGCGAGCTCATCAAGGAGCAGATCCGCGTCGCTGCCGGTGAGCCGCTTTCTCACCATGTGCTTGAGGCCGTGCCGCGCGGCCACTCCATCGAGTGCCGGATCAATGCCGAGGATCCATTCAACAATTTCACTCCTAGCCCCGGCACTATCGAGCTTTGGTATGCCCCCGGCGGAAAAGGCGTGCGCGTCGATACCCATGTCTATTCCGGCTATACCGTGCCTCCGCATTATGACTCGATGATCGCCAAGCTCATCGTCACCGGAGCCACCCGCGAAATTGCGATTGCCCGCATGAAGCGCGCCCTTGGTGAGTTCATGATCCGAGGCATCAAGACGACGATTCCTTTCCAACAGGAAATCATTGCTCATCCGGATTTTGCTGCTGGGAACTACGATATCGGTTGGGTCGCGCGGTATTTGGAAGAGCGGGTGAAATAGGTCCTATAAGTCTTATAGGACCTATGAGCGACGCTCTTCTCTACTGCATATTGGATCTAGGCTACACTCCTGAAGATCACGTTGAAGAGGTCACCGCCTCTCTTCTAGCAGGTGGCGCGGACATCCTCCAACTCCGCGCGAAAAGCCACGACCTCGCCACCATCCGCCGCGTCGCAGAAAAACTCCTCCCGCTCTGCCGCGCCGCGGGTATTCCCTTCATCCTCAACGACCACCCCGCCCTTGCCGCAGAACTCGGAGCGGATGGCGTCCACATCGGCCAAGACGACGGTTCCCTAGCAGAAGCGAAGCTCTTATGGGAGCGCGGAATTCATCCCGGCCTTCATTCATTCATTCATCCCTCTTCATCCTCCGCCCCCCATCAGTTCCTCATCGGCCGATCCACCCACTCACTCTCGCAGGCCCGCGCCGCACTTGCGGAGGGCTTCGACTACATCGGCTTCGGCCCACTTTTCCCCACGCCGACCAAGGCTGGACGCCCGGCCATCGGCTTGGAGGAAATTGCCATCATGGAAAATGAAGTGGGTTCAAAAATCCCCGCCTTCTGCATCGGCGGCATCACTTTGGCCACTCTCCCACAAATTCTATCAGCCGGTGGCCGTCGGATCGTAGTCGTCTCCGCATTACTCCAAGCCCCAGATGTGGAAGCCGCCACCCGTGAAATCAAGGCAGCGCTATAAATTCTGAAACCGTGGCGAAAACGTCATTTACGCGTTTCCGGCCGAGGCGAGCCGCTGCCAAGCTTCAGGGTGAAGATTAGGGTCGCCAACCTGCTGCAATGCTTTATTCTCAAAGATGGCTCTTGTGATAGAAAAGACCGGTGTCGTTCCATGATACTGCCGCATCAATTCATGCGATAATACGCCAGTTCAACAATGCATTCCGCGATCCACCAACTCCTTGCCAAAGCCAGCTCTAACGAAGGCGATCTCATCCTCCGCCCCTACGGCGCAAAAGGAAACAAAGAGAGGGGCACGGGCGTCTCGCCTGTTTTTGAGAGTAGTAACAGGCAAGATGCCTATGCTCCTTTCTCTGGAGAAACCTTCTTCGACGGCAAGAAAGCCGGTCACTTGATCGTGGAAGAGGTCATCGACATCTTCGAGAACGACACGATGACGCTGATCGCGGTGAGCGTGGGCTGAAGCCTTTTCCCTCTGGATTCTTGTCTCTGAAATCTGGACTCTCCCCTCATGCGCCTCGCCGTCATCAACCTCGTCGGACTTTCCCAATCGCTCTTGGGAGAGCACATGCCGGGTTTGACAAAGTTCGCGGAGAAGAATGGAGCACAGAGTTACAAGCCGGCTTTCCCGGCGGTCACCTGCACGGCCCAGTCCTCTATCATCACCGGCACGTCTCCTGCCCAACACGGGATCGTGGCGAACGGCTGGTATGATCGAGAGAATTCCGAGGTCCGCTTTTGGAAACAGAGCAACCACATCGTTAGAGGCGAAAAGTTGTGGGAAAAACTGCGACGAGAAATTCCGGGGTTCACCTGCGCAAAATTGTTCTGGTGGTATAACATGTATTCCAGCGCAGATTTTTCCATTACGCCGCGGCCGCTCTATCCGGCGGATGGACGCAAGGTGTTCGACGTCCACACGCAGCCGATGTCGATGCGCGAGGAGTTGAAAAAGGATCTCGGTCCCTTTCCCTTCCAAGCTTTCTGGGGACCGGCAGCGGGCATCGCCTCATCCGAATGGATCGCGGCTTCTGCAAAATGGATCGAGAAAAAACATTCGCCCACGCTCAGCCTCGTTTACCTGCCACACCTCGATTATCCGCTACAGAAGGATGGACCCGGGGCACCTAACATCCCTAACGAACTAGGTAAGATTGATCAAGTGGTCACGGATCTGATCCACTACTACGAGTCTCGTAATGTACGGGTGCTGGTGCTATCCGAATATGGCATTTCCCCGGTCAACCAGCCGATCCATCTGAACCGCCTGTTCCGCCAAAAAGGCTGGTTGCAGATCAAAGACGAACTCGGCCGTGAAACGCTCGACTGTGGTGCGTCACGCGCCTTTGCCATTGCAGACCATCAAGTGGCGCACGTTTATGTGAACGATCCATCGATCCGAAATGACGTCCGAACACTGCTAGAAAAAACACCCGGAGTGGATGAAGTGAGAGCGGCAGCAGATGTTTGGAAAACCGGCGTTGCCACGGATCGAGCTGGCGACTACATCGTGATTTCAAAACCAGACGCTTGGTTCACCTATTACTTCTGGGAGGACGACGCCCTTGCGCCCGACTATGCCCGCACCATCGATATCCACCGCAAGCCGGGCTACGATCCTTGCGAGCTTTTCATTGATCCATCGATCACGTTTCCCAAACTAAAAATCGCGACGTTTCTTCTTAAGAAAAAACTCGGCTTCCGCGGTTTACTCGATGTGATTCCGCTAGATTCCACGCGGGTCAAAGGCTCCCACGGTCGGGAAGATGTTCCCGCTGATGAGCGACCGATGCTGATCGGTTCCTCCAATCTTGTGAAAACCGCCGAGGATGTTCACCAAGCGATCTTGGGGTGTTTTGACGCTACCCCGGCTACCGCTGAAAAACCTGCGGGGCGGCCGTCTTTAGGAGATCGTTAGATTCCGTGGGGTGATATCACCACCGCATGCTCATCGTAGCGGGCTTTTGCGTTAACTTGATCCAACAGGTATTTCATCACTGCTTTGGAGGACATGTTTTTCAAATTGAGCGTAATTTTCTTAGCCGCAAGTAGGCCCGTGGGATCTTCAACGACGAAGTTCGGAGTCACGGTATCTTTCGACTGTTTTTCGATGATGAGGCTGAGCGCATCGAGCGCTTCTTGGAAACTGGCACCGTCTAACTGGAATACAGGAATAAGAACTGCACCAAACTTCGCTTCACGCCCTTGCGCCGCGATCCCGCCCGAAGTGAGCTTCAACTGACCGATGCTGTATCGTGCGTTGGCGTTACTGGGATCGGCTTTCAGTGCCTTGCTGTAAAAGGTTTTGGCAGCCACCGGATCTCCCGCTTTTTCGGCGGCTTGGCCTTGCTTGTAAAATGAATCTGCCTGTTGCGCGGTCGTCTGTGCGATTGCTTGTGAAGCCAGCGCTCCGGCGATGATGATGGAGATAATTTTAGTCATCGTGTTGAGGTTTTTTACCAATCGAATTCCTATCACTTCATTGGCTCGCCCTCAACCGGAAAAAAGGGAAGCCACTCGACACGTGAAATGAGTAACCACTTGCGCGGGCGTCCTGTCCCGATAACCTCCGCGCCGTGACGTTGCTAAACCCAATTCCCCGGCGCTTGTTGGCTCTCGGAATCGCTCTCCCGGCATTCATCGGCTGTGCGACCGTGGGCCCGAATCACAAGACTCCGGCGATGGAATTACCCGCTACATTTTCCGATGGCGGGATGAAATGGAAACGTCAAACGCCAGACAGCCTGCCGAAACCCCGCTCATGGTGGAGGCTCTACGAGGATGTCACGCTGACCTCGCTCGTGGAGCGCGCGCTTTCTAACAATCAAGATCTGGCAGCTTCTTCGGCACGGCTCCAACAGGCTCGTGAAATCAGCAGGGCGACCCGCACCCTTTATTTCCCGAATGTGAATCTAGGTGAAACTGCTAGACGCTCGAAGCTCCAGAGTAGAACTAACAATGGCGACGGCGGTATCGAAAACAGCTTTTCGGTGCCGGTTGATCTGAGTTACGAAGTGGATGTGTGGGGTAAGCTGAGGCGCCAAAACGAATCCGCACAAGCCTTGGAAAATGCCGCAGCGGAAGATCTGAACGCACTGCGGCTTAGTGTCGCCAGCGAGGTCGCACAAACGTATTGGGCGCTGCGGGCCGTCGATGCAGACCGCGCGATGCTGGACCGGACCCTTGAGCTCCGTCGCCGTGCGCTCAAACTCCTAACGGACCAACGTGCGGCCGGTGCGATCAGCGGGCTCGATCTTTCTCGCGCGCAGACCGAGGTTTCCACCACAGAGTCGGAGCGAATCAATTTGGATAGAAATCGGATAGAACTGGTCAATGCCCTCGCCGTTCTCGACGGCGCGACCACCACGGGGTCGAGTGTTCCCGAGCGGGCAGACCTGCCGAAACCGCCCTCCGTGCCTGGCTCCGTGCCTTCCGAGTTGCTGCGCCAGCGCCCAGACATCCGGGCCGCCGAGCGCCGCGTGGCAGCCGCCAATGCAGAAATCGGTGTAGCGACTGCGGCGTTCTATCCATCGTTTGTCATCCATGCAGCCGGCGGCCCGAGCGCGACGAGTTTAAGTAATTTGTTCAAAACGACTTCTTTGATCTGGTCCATCGGACAGAACGCAACGGTGCCGATCATTCCCCAAGAACGCCTCCAAGCCCAGCGCGCGGCTGCCGTCGCCGGGCACCAAGCGGCCAGCGCGGAATACCGCCAGATCGTGCTTCAATCGCTAAAAGAAGTCGAAAATGCGCTGCAAGGATCCTCCATCCTTGCCCGCCGCCAGGTCGCCCAAGAAGAAGCTCAAGCGGCGGCAGAAAAGACACTCGAACTTTCCACCAAGCGTTTCAAAGCAGGACTTGTGAGTTTCCTCGATGTGGTAGATGCCGAGCGCACCCGACTGGATGCCGAACGCGCAACCAATGCGATTCGTGCGGAAAGACTGGCGGTTTCAGTCGCGCTGATCAAAGCCGTCGGCGGCGAGTGGAGATGAGTTTACTCCAAGTTACAAAATTTGTTCGGGGCTAAAAATCAATCACCAAATTTAATTACAATTTTGCGAATAATTCACTATTTTGAGTTGATTTCGAGACAATATTGAAGGACATAAAGCCATGACCGATTTATTCACTCATTCAATTAAATCAGGCTCCGGTCACGAGAAAGGTATCGCTGATTATGAATGTCGCCTTTGGGCTGAAAGGCTGATGCGGGATGTTAATGAGGAAATATCGAAAGAAGAGAGACATGAAAAAGACTTCATCCAAGCATGGTTTGCATGGGGGCATTTGGTAGGGCTGGTCAATTTTTTGGATCTGTCGATCTATCGTAGGGAAAACCCTGCTTCGGAGGATCTTAAGTGGCACCGAATGCTTACGGCAGGCCTGATCGCACTTGGAGGTGCTCTTGCTGAATGGTCAAAAAGCTTCAACGAGCAGACTCTTATTTTGGCATCCTATGATTCAAAAAAATTGGAGTCCATGATTCAATCAGTCCAATCCTCGTTTGAAGATTTCCACTCCCCGAGCAATCCGAAGCTAACCTCTGAAATTGAGAAATTGCTTCCTGCATGATTTCAAAAGGGGATTTGGAGGTAGTTTTTCGAGCTTGGTATGACCATAAGATGGAGCCGGATGATTGTGAGCTTCTTCAAATCCATAGGCGAACAATGCTCGGTTGGCGGAGCAGATGGAAATGGCCATGGGCCATCCACTTACAATTGCTAGCGTAAGACATGCAATAGGTTCTCGTTTTGGAATCTGGATGATCGAAAATGGATTACCGAAGCCTCCTAAGTAGGGCTTTTCACTGTTTGCGCGGCTTGGCGTATTTGTTTTCGCTTCTCATTGACGGGCGAAATGAATTTCAAAGTTCATGATGATCACTCTTCGATCGGCTGCGCTCTGGGAATTTCTTGGGCGCGTGGGATTTGTTCTTCGATCTCCACGGGGCTTGCGCGGAGAACTGGAGCAGCGGGCGCGGGTTCAATCGGCTTGGCCTTGGGCGGCGTCGGTTCCGGTGGCGCTTCTTCCACGGGCAATGCGCGTTTCGGCTTCACCAGCACGGCTTTCGGCGGCGGTGCCATTTCTGGAGGAGCCTCCTCCACGATGGCTGCCTTTTGTGGAGCAACCTTGCGCTGCTCGCTGGTCGGGGGAGCCTTACGCATCCGGATTTCCACGCGGCGGTTTACTGCCTGCTCTTCCGTGCTTCCCGTAATCACTAACGGTTCGTAGCGCCCCAATCCACGGGTGATGATTTTCGAGGCATCCATTCGCATCGAGTTGACCAGATATTTTTTAACCGCCTCGGCGCGTTTGATGGAAAGTTCGAGGTTAAAATCATCGCTGCCGACGAGATCCGTGTGACCTTCGATCCAACAATAGAGGCCGGGGTTTTTGTCCATTAACAGGCCGAGTTTCATCAAACCGACTTTCGCGCTTTCCCGCAGATCCGAGCTGTTAAATTCAAACAGCAAGTCACTCGGCAACATGGTTTTTTTGCTCAGCAAGATGTTAGTCGGCAAGTCGAGCAATTGATCGAGCGAAGTGATCCCATCAAGCACCCCGTTTTCCACCTTTCCATTGGCGCCACGTTTGATGAGATCATCGGTAAATTTACCGAGGTTCATGTCATCCACTTGTGCGGAACCCGGATCTACGGTCATCTGCCCGATCTCCGCCGGGCGAATGTTCGTTGGCTCGCGACCGAGTTCAGGGAGGTCCGCGCTGACCTCGAAACTGCTAGAGGTGTCCAACGCAACTGCTTTCGGATCGCCCGCCATCGCGGGCCTTTGCATCTGGAGCGCATACTCGGCTTTGGCGACGTCGGGCTTGATGTCGATCTCCTGATCCTTTGGCAGAACATCGAGTAAATCGACCTCCTCCATCAGCGAGGCGGCGTTCGTCGGGGGTTGAATGATATTTTCCGGTGCGACTTGCGCTTGTTCTGGCTCTTCCGGGCGAACTTCCACCTGCTTGATGTCTAACGGCTGGGTGCTGAGCTCCTTCGCCTGCTCATAGCGCAGCGCGATTTTCATGTGATCGAGCACGAAAAAAACCACGACGTGAAGCAGGATGGAAAGCAGCATCGCCACTGCTGCCCACCAGCCCAGATGCTCCGGGCCGGGCAGCCGATATGCCACCCCAACACGTTGTTCTTTCCATGAATACCCCTCGGCCACAGCCACACTATACGCCGTTCTAAAGTGCTGGCAATCATCAGAAAAAGTGATTATTCTGCGTTTGGCACCCCTTGTGCTCAAATTAAACACAACTTTCCAAAATTATGGCTGCTAAAAAAACTGCTAAAAAAACGACTGAACCTGCTGCGAAGGAGGCAAAGCCTGCTGCCAAAAAGGCAGCGAAAAAGGCCGCACCTCCTGCTAAAAAAGCCGCGATCCAGAAGACCGCTGCCGCGAAAACGCCCGCTAAAAAGGCGACGGCCAAGGTGTCTCTCGATGCGATCGCCCGTGCGGCGTACCTCAACTACCGCCGCCGGGTCGAACAAGGGCTCATGGGCGATTCCCACGGCGATTGGCTAGAGGCGGAACGTCGATTGTCGAATCCGAGTTAATTTGGGTCATTTTTCGACTGTTACCGCTTGGAGAATCGGTGATCGCCGCTCACAGTCCGCCGCGTGATCACCTGCTCATCTCTCGGCATCGGCTTGGCCGGATTCGGAACCGTCGGCTCTGGCGTCTGGAACACCTTGCAGCGCAATGGGGACCTCATCGCGGACCGCACGGGCGGCGGTGTGACACTTCATATCGCTAAAATCCTCGTCCGCGATCTAGCAAAAGTCCGCGCGACGACAGGTGACGTTCCGGCGGACATGTTCACCACCGATTGGAAAGCGCTAGTTGTTGATCCTGCCGTGGAAATCGTCGTCGAGCTGATCGGTGGGACGACAGATGCCTTTGAAATCGTTGCGGCCGCTTTGCGTGCGAAAAAGCCGGTCGTCACCGGAAACAAAGCACTCCTCGCCGAGCGCGGAGTCGAGCTGTTCGCCATTTCAAAAGAGATGGATACGCCAATCCACTTCGAAGCCGCAGTCGCCGGGGGAATCCCGATCATTCGGACCGTTCAAGATTCATTCATCGGAAACCGCATCCATTCATTTTCCGGAATCATCAATGGCACTTCTAACTACATCCTCGGCCGCATGACCGATGCCGGTCTAACTTTCGAGGCCGCGCTCGCCGAAGCACAATCGTTAGGCTACGCCGAGGCCGATCCGGCGCTCGATGTGAATGGCTGGGACGCCGCTCATAAAGCGATTTTACTCGCGACTCTCGCTTATGGATTCCCGATCGATCCGAAATCCATCCACGTTTCCGGGATCGAGCAAGTCCGTCCAGCTGATATCAATTTTGCAAAAAGCCTCGGTTACATCGTCAAGCTTCTTGCCGTGATCCGTGAGCACGCCGATGGATCTGTCGAACTGCGAATCCAACCTTCTTTTATCGCGAAAACGAACATCCTCGCGTCGGTTCACGGGGTTTTCAACGCCGTCGCCGTTCATGGCGATGCCGCTGGAGAATCGCTCTTCTACGGCCGCGGTGCCGGGCAGGACCCCACCGCCTCATCCGTCGTTGCCGACCTTGTGGAAGCCGCCCGCTCATTGCGCCAGACCAGTGGCCATCGCGGCTTCCTGCCTTACCGGGAAAGTGGCAAGATTCTTCCTGTTGGAGAAACCTCCACCGCCTATTACGTGCGCTTCGACGTCACGGATCGCCCCGGTGTCATTGCGGAAATTGCCAAAGTCCTAGCAGACCACCGGATTGGCATTTCCGGCACGCATTCCCCAGTGAACCCGTCTAATCCGGACGCCGAATTCGTGGATATGGTCTTCCTTCTCCACACCTGCCCATTTGGCAAACTTCAGGCGGCTCTCGCAGAAATTGAATCGTTAGATTGCATCAACAGCGCACCTGTCGTTTTTCGGATAGAAAATCTTGGATGAGGATCCTCAAATCTTGCCAGCAAAGTAATCCCTACAATTGAGGGAAGGCGGTTAGGCAACGATATCCGGCATCACCTCACGGGTGCGCCGAAACGGGATATCTAAAATGGCGCTCGATGTTGTAATCGAACAGCACGCTTTCCCACTTCACTCCGGCACCTACGTTGTCCACGACCCACGCTTCACTGGCACGATCCCCCGGACCTGGAACGATGATGCCGATGTGCTTTTCCGCGTTCGCGAGTGACCAAACGACGATATCACCCGGGAGGTATTCAAAGCTGTTGCGAGATGGAGTGATGGTTTGCCCTTTCCGCTCGAAAAAGCGCTGGAGATTTGCAACACGGCGATGATCGATGTTAGAGTCCGGTGCGGATGCGCCCCAAAGCTGCGGATAGAAACGGAAATGCTCGACCATGTCTTCATGCACCTCCACCTGAAGATCCATTCCTAACTTGCGATAACATCGGATGATCACATCGGCAGCCACGCCTTTGGTGGATGGCACATCGCCATTCGGATAGGCGATTTTATAATAGGACGGATCATAAGTGACCGAGTCACTGGTGTGAAAAAGCGCTACGGCGGCGAGTTTACTGCCAAAGTCTTTCGACTGCTCAAGCGAGGAAATCAAAATCGCGGCCTGCTCCGTGGATGCCCCTACTTGGGCGGCTTTCAGGAAAGGAATCAGTGGCCGACCAAACCAACAACCCATACCAATCGAAATCGCCACAATTACCCAACCACCGAAAAGATGGGGGCGCTTCTGCTTTTGAGGGCGAGGGCCGATGTATTCGATCGTGCTATAAAATCCAGAGCGTGGGCGAGGCATGAAAGTAAATCTGCACGACGATAATCAGGATCCTGGCCAACTTGCGATAATTTTTAGAAATATTTAGAAAACCGCAAAAAATACCCGATTCATCTCCGGCCTCGACACGCAAACGCCCTGGCGGACAGATTCAGCCATGACGGTTTTCACAAGTCCGACTCCCGTGATATGGGGCGAATTGGATGTTCCGATGTTCGGAATCGACAGCGATTGGCATGGCGAAACATTCCAGCCGGCGGCCGGGTTTTCGCTGGTCATGGATGCGCAGCGGTTGTGGTTCATTGCGAATCATCGGAAGCCTGCAGAACTGCACCCGAGGTCGCGCCCCGGAGTATTCCAAGCGGAACTCTGGCGCTACGATGTGGCGGAGCTTTTCATCGCAGATCCTCTGAGCGGGCGTTACTTCGAGTTCAATCTCGCACCGAATGGCGCTTGGTGGACTTGCGAAATGACCGCTCCTCGCGTGCGAGCAGAAGTGATAGATATCGCAATGCCCGAGATCGCCACGTTTGCGGAAATGGCTGCGGATGGCTCGTGGTTGGCGGCCATGGCGATACCACTCGATTTGCTGAAAGCACGGCTCGATTTTGGCGCAAAATCGAAAGTGAACGTTACGATGATCCTCAATTCGCCCTCACAAAAATTCCTCAGCGCAACCAACCTCGGGGAAGGCGATCCAGATTTCCACCGACCTCACGCCTTCTCCACCGTGAACTTCGCACCAGTTCCCGAGCAGACGCCCCACTTGGATTAGGCGCATCGCTCCTTGGCCTACTCGATTTGATGTGCTAGAAAAACGTCCGTGACCCAACGCTTCCAGATAGAAGATATCGTCGCACAAGACCCGTTAGGCGTCGTTTTCCGCGCTTTGGATACAGAAACGAATGCGGTGGTGGCAGTGCGTCGGTTTTTTCCCTTTGGTGCAGACGGTGGTGGTTTGAGTCAGGAAGAAGTAATTTCCTATAACATCGCGGTCTCGCGACTGGCTGAGCTCAGTCATCCAAACATGCGTGCCGTGGTGTTTGGCGGCTGTGATCCGATTGATGGCATGCCATTTATCGCTACTGAGTGGATCGAGGGAAAATCACTGGATTCTTTCCTCAAGGGCAAACCGTTGTCCACCCCGCATGCGATCAGTCTAATTAAAAGCGCGTTAGAAATTTGTGAACTTATCTCAAATTTGTTAGCAGAAGAAGGTGTCTGGGTGGACACCGATACGCAAACCATCATCGTCGGCACCGCAGAGTCCAGCCGGGGAGTGACTTTTTGGATTTCACCGTCAAAATGGCTCGCTCATGACAACGAGCCTCATCACTTCGATTCCTTCATCACGTTCACCGAGGAAATCATGGGCTGGAAGGGCAAGGTCGTAAAAGATCAGGCGGCTAGAGGCCTCGGCGGGTGGCTGAACTGGCTACGAGGTTCGTCAAAAACTGCCAGCCTGCGCGAGGCACGAGAAATGCTCACTTCCTCCACCGAAATGGAACCCCTGACTCCCCGTAAAAATCTCGTGCGCCCAGCCGCCGCACGGCCTGCCGTTCCGATCCAATCTGCTAGAATGCCCCGCAGGAAATCCATCAGTGGCACCGTCGTCGTCATTGTCCTGCTCAGTTTAATCGCCGTAGGTCTCGGCACATGGGCGATTTACCGCAAAGACCCAAACGAGCCAAAATTACACAGCGGCTTGCCAGAACTCGCGGCGGAAGTATCGAAAGAATCCGCCAGAAAAAATCCGCGCGCATCAAACACCTCATCACCGAACGATCTATCACCTGAGCTGCGCGAGGTGGCCGCCGCGATGAATGAAAATACCGCGAAACCGCCCAAGCCTGAAGAGCCAAGCCCACCTGCTCACACCAGGGCCAAACCACGGAAAGAAAAGAAGCCGGAACCTGTTGCGGAAACTGCCCCTACACCTAACAAGGACCCGGGCATCTTTTCACCGGATGACACACAGATCACCCAACAAGAAGGCCGCGAGGTGATCGTCGAAGGAGTTTTTGAAAAGATGGACCACTCGAAATCTGGAAAAACCCTCTATGTTCTCTTTTCCAAACGACCCTCTAAAAACGCAACACGCGGGGCTATCTTTGTGAGTGGCATAGGTGCCGGCCTCAGTGAAGACGCGCTCACCCCGCTCATTGGGAAAAAAATCCGCATCCGGGGAGTCCTAAACGTTCAGAAAGACTTTGGACTTCAGCGGCCGGACGTCACCCTCAAGGATCGAACTGACATCGAGGTGATCCCTTGATAGATTCATGACCATGAATGACTGGGTCCATCGGGATATTCCCACTTTTGCCGTCGTCGGACGAGTAAACATGGGGAAATCCGCAGTGATTGCTACCCTGCTAGAAATCGATGACAACGAACTGATCCGCGTGAGTGCGACCCCAGGGGAAACGACACGCTGCCAACTTCACCGCGTCGTTTTTAGCGAGCGTGAATGCCTACGTTTTATCGACACTCCGGGATTCTCACGCCCGGTGGAAGCGATGCGGGCGATCCAACAGATTCACGGCGGAGGGACACCTAGTTTGGAATCATTGAAAAAATTCGTGGCAGAAGCGGGCGAAGAATTCGGTGATGAGAAACGGCTGCTAGAACCCCTGATCCAAGGCGCGGGTGTGCTCTACGTGGTGGATCCCGCGAAGCCACTGCGGGATGATTTTCTCGCAGAAATGGAGATCCTCCGTTGGACGGGAAGCCCACGCCTCGCCTTGCTAAATCGGCGTGATGAATCCATCGGCCCGGATGAGGAAGCATGGAAAACCCGGCTCGGCGGTGCGTTTAACCTCATCCGCACCTTCGATGCCCATCATGCCCGCTTTGATGAACGGCTTAGACTTTTAAAAGCGTTGTTAGAAATTGAGGAACAGCACCATGAACAACTCAAGGAAACCATTCAGCTAGTAAAGGATGAGTGGCAGCGCCGCCGCGAGGAGGCGGTGGAAGTGATGATCGAATTTCTTGAAGCGGCCCTCGGCTTACGCGTGAGTGCCACGCTTGAAGAGAGGGATCTCCGAGTTGCTTCGCGGCGCGTGCGTAAAACTGAATTCCTCTCGAAACAATACTTCACCGAACTGGCGTTGATCGAGAAGCGGTGTTTCAGCGGCATGTTGAAAATCTATCGTCACCATCTTCTCAAGGCGGATTCCAGCCCGGACACATTTACAGGAATCGACTTAGAAAGCGCGGAAACTTGGACGAAATGGGGCCTTGGCCGAAGCCAGCTCGCGACGATTTCCGCCATCGTCGGCGGCTCCGCCGGGCTTGCATTAGATGCCGCGACGGGTGGACTTAGCCATGGCGCGGGCATCGTATTCGGCGCGCTCGGCGGCGGCATCGGCGCGTGGTTTAAAGGCGGAAATCTTCCTGACCTGCGGTTAGATTTCAAAGGTGGAGTAAAACTCGCGGGTGGCGAGGGTAAGTCGCTCACGATTGGACCACCGAAAAATCCGAACTTCCCGTGGATTCTGTTGGACGGGGCCATGACTCGCTATCAGCAAATGTTAGCCCGTGCCCACGGCCGCCGCACCGAGGAACTGCTTGCCGGCGGTGAAATTGGATTCACTCGCTCCTTTCCCGCAGAAAGGCGTTCGCTGCTGGCAAAGTGGTTCAACTCATGTCTGAAAGGCTCACCAAATCGCTCGCTTGAGCCGGATATCTTTGAAGCACTCGTGGCATCACTTGAAGAAGCCGAGCATCCGATAGACCGCTAGATTCTCACAGGAGGAGCTTCAACTTCTGCACGTCCGTATCGCCCATGAGGATATAGACTTTTTTGTCATCGTGCCACTGCGCGGACGCCCAATGCCCGTTTTGAGCGAGAAGTGGCTGGGTGCGATCTGGAAAATTCCCCTCAAGGTCCTCGCGATTGAAAACCACCAGATGGACCGCCCCATCCACGCCCATGTTAAAACAAATCACGGAACCGTGTTTGCCATCGATCACCAGCTCCCGGCAGCCAAGGGCTTTCACGTTTTCAAGACCAGGCGGCAGCGCCCCCGGGATGGGAAGCTTGCGATCCTTCAAGTGCTGAACTAACAAGCGATGATCATCCTGCTTCTCCTCCAGACTGAAGGTTGGAGATTCGAATGTCTTGATGAAACTCGCCTGCACCAGCTCGGCACGCACCGGTCCGATCTGAGCCAAGCGTGTCACCTCGTTAGAACGTGTGAACACGAACGCCAATGCAATCCCCGCCGCAGCAGCTAACGGAATTGCGTATCGTTTCCAGAATGGAATGACGTCGTGATGCATGACCGTCGTGCGTTCCATCGCTGCGATCAATTCATCGCGCAGGAAGGCCGGCGGCTGGATCGAGGCGAGCGCGCCGACCAGCAGTGAATCGTTAGAATCTTCCACTTGTGGAAAATCCCCACGCTCCACCGCCAAACAGGCGATGATGTTTTCACGGAGATCTTCCGGGAGATTGATAGAGCCAAGCGCCTGGGCGAACGCGGCATCGAAAGCGCGCTCATGGGCCAGCCACTCGCCCAGTTCGCGATTCTCCATCGCCAATGCAAGCGCCTCGGCAAAATCCTCGTCATTCACGTCCGCGCCATCTGGGCGGAAGCTGCGCAAAATAAACCGGGCTTGTTCCTTATCCATGGCGGTGCTGCCCTCCTTGTTCGATTTTCAAAATGTTTTTCGGTGCACTCAAAGGTTCGGTTGTCATCCGCTTTCTCAGCATTTCCTTCCCTCTTGATAGACGCGACATCACCGTGCCGATTGGCACGTCGAGAATTTCGGCGATCTCTTTATAACTGTGCTGCTGGAGATAAAACAAAGCGAGTGGCGCCCGGAAATTTTCCTCCAGCTCGCCTAACAATTCCATCGCGCGCTGCCCGTCCATCTGCCGCTCCGCCGTATCCTGCGAATCCTCTACGGCTCCCACCGCTTGCTCGTCGATTGGCTCATCGGAAAATTTCGAGGCGCGCCGACGCTGAGTGAGAAACTCGCGGTGCAGAGTGGTGAACAGCCAGGTCTTGGCTTTCGAGCGGTCGCGCAGTTGGTCGCCCTTCGCCGCCCAGATGCAAAAAGTTTCCTGCACCAAGTCAGACGCCCGGCCCACATCGCGAGTCAGCGACATCCCAAAGCGAAACAACGCTTGGTAATGGGCATCCACTAAATCGGCGAATTCACTCATCGGCACTCAACTCATGGGAGGAAATGAATCACCGTTTATTCCGAAAAATTTTAGCCCGCCTGCTGCCAAGTGACTTCCTTCGCGTCTTTCCAAAGATCTTCCAAGCCATAGAAATCGCGTAGCTCCTGATCCATCACGTGAACCATCACGTCGATGTAGTCCAAAACGACCCAACGCGTATCGGCCTTGCCCTCGCTGTTCACCGGTTTCACCCCATGAGCCTCCTCCACATCGCCCGCCACATCCCGCAAAATTGCCCGGAGCTGCGGCATCGACGTTCCCGAGCAGACCACCATGTAATCCGTTAGGTTAGAAAGCCCGCGCATGTCCCACACCCGGATGTTTTCCGCTTTGATATCATCTGCCGCCTTCGCGCAAGCCAGAGCCAGTTCTTCACCTTGTATCGCCATAATTTCCCCTCGGGGAGCGATACCGTAGTCCAACCCGCCTTGCACACCAACCTAAAATCCGCATGAAAAAACCTCGGCTTCATGAATCCTTAAGAGAATCGGACTTTAATCCGGGCCTACTTTTCCAAGGAGCTCGTTTCGTAGCCGAGGATTTCCCTTAACTCGCGGCGCATTTGAGCAGCTACCTTGGATTTTAATTTCGTGAAGGGGTCTCAGGAAATGGAGCCAGCCGTTTTTTGAAACTTTAGCGGGTCTGATAGGGGTGAATTACCCCGAAATCAAGGCCCCCCGTCGCCACCAAAGCGCTAAACGGCGAGAAGAGCATCCAGCAGATCGCCCAAGAGAATAACACCGCCTCTTCCCGGGTCAGCACTTGGAAAAAGGCATTGAGGACCACATGCCATCGATCTTCGAGCGCAAATCCGCCCAATTCAGTTTCCCAGACAAACTGAAATAGACGATAAGACTCCAGTAAGAGACATTGAAACGAAGAGGCGTTGGACGAAAATTTGGCAATCCCAAAGCCCACTGCAATCCCGTGTATAAGTATGCTATGTCTGAAAATCGGAAGAAATAATACAAGGCGGCTTGTAGGTTCTAAAGCATGACAGTTTATCTGGGTACCTATAATCGATAGGTTTGATGCTATCGCTCAAACCTATCTTTGGGGTTCGCTGGTTCCTATCTTTGGGGTGGACCGCACGTCAGTGAACGCGGAGCACTATCACAAGGAAGAACCCGACGAGCATCAGAATCAATGAGGCTCGACAGAAGTTGACCCGCCCTTTGTTGCCGTTGCTGAAGAACGCCCAGTAAACGTAGAGGACGATATTCAAGATCGGAATTGCGAGCACTATCAGAGTGATCAACCAGTCTCCAACAGATAGCGGTAAATCTGCCCGTCCAACTGGCTGTGCGAACCCTGCATTCGGCGCGATCGCAATCCGTGCACGTCTATTCCCGGGGAGTTCCTCCGGTGAATGTCTTTGCTTTGGAATGGTGGTCATGTTTGAACGTCAGAGCGATGGCCCGGCGGCCTGCTGCTGGAATTGATCAGACGGCTTTTTCGCCGTCGCCATACACGCCTCGTTCGGGATCTTTGATTTGAGTTTGGCTTGTTCCCTTCTAGCCCATTCGAGGATCTTCTTACGGTCGTATCCATGCTCCTCCGCAAGCGTTGCCCGTGCTGCGCGAACTTCGTCTATGATTGAATTGTTCATGGCTATAGTCTAATTAGGTTCTCTAGTGTGCATAACCGACCGGTCGGTGATCAGGGTAAAACCCGACCCGGAAGTACGAATTTTGGCGATCTCGTTCATAAGTTACTTGATAGAGTGTTCACGCTGGCGAGCCAAGCGGCAAATCTGGAGCTGGGGAAATTTTTGGGTTTTAGAGATTTTCCAGGGGGCTGGAAGTAATCAGTTTCCAGAATCATTTTCCTTTGATCACAATGGCACAGCTTTGCGCCCCTTTGCGACCTCTGCGGCTTTGCGGTCAAAATTAAACTCAACTGCGGATTCTAGGTTGAACTGAAGAACAGGCAGGAATGCCTGTGTCACGCGGTGCCAGCGTCTTCGACACAGAATCATCGACCTGCCACCGACCAAATAAGAAAATAGAACCGGTAGATTCACGCAGATCATCAAAGAGATGTGTAGAATGATGCACTCACCCAGAGCGTTAATACCCGCTTTCCCATACGTCTCTTAACATCCGTGTCCATCTGCGTCCATCTGCGGTTAGAGATTCTTAAAATAAAAGTATAGGGCGACGGTTAGCAAGCACCCGCCATCAATCCATGAAATCGCCGATCCAAAGATTTCGCGTTCCTATCCAGCACAACGTGTGTAAGCTCCGCCGCGTGCCGTATCTGGAAATCAAACAACTCCACACCCATTTTACCCGGCGCACCGGGACGATTTTTTCGCCCGAAAAGCACGTCATCCGAGCGGTGGACGGGGTGAGTCTGAGTCTTGAAAATGGTGAAATCCTCGGCCTCGTCGGCGAGTCGGGCTGTGGAAAATCCACGCTGTCACGCACGATCATGCAACTCGTCCCGGCGACTTCGGGCACGATTATTCTCAATGGAGAGAACTTGTCGAAACTCTCAAGCTCCCAAATCCGCAAGCGACGGCTGGATTTCCAGATGGTTTTCCAAGATCCCTACGGCTCGCTCAATCCCCGGCTCACCATTTTCTCCACCCTTGCCGAAGCTGTCCGCCAACGCCACCCGAAGCTCAAAGGCGATGCGCTTTCTACGCGGGTGGAAAGTCTCATCGCCTCCGTCGGGCTCGATGCCGATGCCATGCGGAAATACCCACACGAGTTCTCCGGCGGCCAACGCCAGCGGATTGCTATCGCCCGCGCCCTCGCGCCGGAGCCGAAACTCATCATCGCCGATGAGCCGGTGTCCGCGCTTGATGTCTCTATCCAATCTCAGATTCTCAATCTCATTAAATCTCTACAAAAGGACTTGGATCTAACAATGATTTTCATCTCCCACGATCTTGGCGTCGTCCATTATATTGCGGACCGCATCGCCGTGATGTATCAGGGAAAAATCGTCGAATGCGGGGAGGCCGGGATAGTGTTCCACCACCCTGAGGCGGACTACACCAAGCGGCTGTTAGCCTCAATCCCGAAGTTGGTGGTGCATGGTTAATCCAGCGCTTTTGACGGCCATCCGAATTGCCCGCAAAATCTCGACTGCATGCGCCCCATCGCCGTGAACGCAGATCGTTTCAATCACGCCGCCTCGCATCAGTTCCATCGCCTGCGCCACCGCTTCGTTAGTTGTTAGTATTACTGCGTCTGCCTCACTTCGCGGTATGAGTGATCTGTCTTGGTCGTAACGCCGATCTGCGAATCCCTCCAGCCGCACGGTGAGACCCGCCACCTTTGCTGCGGCCGCGAGCTGGCTGTTAGGCATGGCGTAAAGCATCGCTTCCGGAGAAATTTTTCTCACTCCCTCGACCACTGCGGCGGCGAACAATGGATCCCGATTCGCCTGATGATAGAGTGCGCCGTGAGGCTTTACATGGTGGAGTGGAGCCCGCGCGAAACCCGTGAGTCTCTCCACCTGCCGCGCGACCAGATCCGTCACCCTTTCGAGCGGCAAATCCATCTCACGGCGACCAAAATTTTCTTGATCCTCATACCCCGGATGCGCCCCGACCGCCACGCCGGAGGCCCGTGCCAGCTCAAGCGTGCGCTGCATGAGTTCGTCGCTTCCTGCATGGCCGCCGCAAGCGATGTTGCATGACGTGACGAGGCCGAGGAGCGCCGCGTCTTCCGCTCCGCCCTCGCCGAGGTCCGCATTCAGATCGATTTCCCAACGACCGTCGCAACTGGTGCATTTCACGCGGCCATTTGCCCGGCTTTCACGAAAGCAGCCAAGGAGAAACTCCCGCGTCCCAGAGTTTTTCTTTTCAATGCGCGGATCCACTTCCAAGGTTCCGGCGCTTCCTGTATTGCCATGGATCATCCCGAAATCATCATTGCGAGTTACCCGGGTCTTGGTAGTTTTCTAACTGAAAAATCATGGCAGCGGTTCTTTGGATCAACGACAATGGCCCGCAGTCATAGCTACGCAAACTCTCGATGGGTAACACACATTTCACAAGAAGAGCCGGCTGGAACTGAACTCCTGTGCCTGAAGGCAAAAATCAAAGGCTCTTATCACAGCTCATACCATACGCATCTGTTATTCTTTTTTAAGGATCACCAATGGACGGTTGAGTCGGAATGCACCTGTCCCGTTGGCTACGTTTGCAAACATGCTTGTGCGTTTTTGAAGGTCCTCACCGCAGACTTGGGAGAGTCCTCCAAAAATCCAAAATTGCTGCCTTTCCCCGCACCGCCGATGCTGGATCCCTTCACTTCCGCTTGGTTGCGCGAGCTCGAAAAGGCCGTCCGAGCCCACGCCGCACCTGTTAAAAAGTCATCTGTTAGTGCGAAATTTCTCGCCTACTGTATTGAATTACCCATTTACGAAAATCCACCTCATCCGAGTCTCGTGCTGCGCGTCGGTAATCGAAACAAGGATGGCAGCGTGACCCTCGACAATTCCACCGCAACGGCAGACCTCATCAAGCCGCCGAAATACATGGCGGATTCCGACTTCCGCCTCGTCACGCTTTACCGACAGATCGAGCGGAAACAAGGCGGCTTTTACGGCGTGAAGCTGCGCGGCCCCGGCTGGGAGGAATTTCTTAACGGCGCTCTCGACGAAGGCCGACTTTTCTACATTACCGGTCGCCGTAGTTTTGCAAATCCAGCCATCTCGTATCTCACGGCTGGCCCTGCGGAAACAATCGAGGCAGCCTGGCAAACCCAAGCCGACGACTCTACCCGCCCAGTCCTGAAATTCACCAGAGAGAATCTCCAACTTCTCCCCACGGAACCCCCTTGGTATATCGATCTATCAACCATGGTAGCCGGCCCGGTGGAAAGCGACCTGCCCGCTGCTGTCCTAACTGCATGGGAGAAGGGCCCCACCATTGGTGCTGATAAAATCCCCCTGCTGCTAGGGCGCCTCGGCTCCATTTCCGAGAAGCCGCTGCCCACGCCCATCTCGCTCCAATCCGAAACAAGGCCCCCGCATGCCCCACAAGCATGCCTGCACATTTGTCGGCGAAAAATCGGTCCCATCTACGACCTAACCGACGTCATCATTGGCCTGCCCACTTTCCGCTATGGTGATAGCCCGGCTCTCCCGCCGCTCGCAATCCATGCCGTTCCCATTTATACCGAGATGCAGGAAAATACCCGCATCACTTGGCCGCGCGACCCCAAGAAGGAGGCACGCCATCTTCATAAACTCCTGAAATCCGGCTTCATCGCACTATCCGATGTCACGCCCTCCAGCTATCTCGATCCCGTCACACGCCTCGCTGTCACGCTGCCGGGTCATTTACATAACGATGAAATATCTTGGTTAGATTTCGAGGATAGCCTTCATGCCGCCAAGCTTCGCGATGCTGGCTGGTCTTTTGAAATTGATCCCAAAGCCGGCCTAACGGCTCACAACGCCAGCGAGTTTTTCCCCGCCCTCGAAGCCGATCCCGACCACGGGATTGATTGGTTCCGCTTCGATATGCAGTTTGAAATCAGCGGGAAAAAACTCAGCCTCATTCCGATCATCGCCCGCATGATCCGTGAGGGTTTTCCTCCATCGGATTCGCCGGATTTACCCGAAACCATGGCCGTTCTCTGTGAAAATCCTGAAGATGGGTTCATTCGCTTTCCTGCGCGGAGGCTGCTAGAAATCGTCGAGCAGGTTTGCCACTTATTCCATGGCAATGAGACCGGCGATGGCCCCCTCCGCGTGGACCGGCTCGCCGCCGCCGGAGTCGCGGCTTCACTCGCCATCGATTCCTCAGAGACCACGCGCGCCTTGGCGAAGCTCGGGCAAGGCCTCAAAAACATCACCAGCCTGCCTCTCGCGGAAGCTCCCGCCACCGTCTTAGCGGATCTCAGACCCTATCAGCTCGATGGCTACCGCTGGCTTCAGTTTCTAGCAGCGCACAGTCTTCACGGCATCCTTGCCGATGACATGGGCCTCGGTAAAACCATCCAAACTCTCACGCACCTCGCCGCCGAACAGGCCAAAGCTCCTGGCAGGCCATCACTCGTCGTCGCTCCGACTTCCGTCGTTCCTAACTGGGCTGCCGAAGCGGAAAAATTCACCCCGCATCTCAAGGTTCTCACGCTGCAAGGCAAGGATCGCGCGGAAGGTTTTCACGAAATTTCCACTGCCGACATCGTTCTGACATCTTACCCACTGATCAGCCGAGATTTCGAAATTTTTCAGAAACAGGACTGGCACCTTGTGGTGTTAGACGAAGCGCAATATATTAAAAACCCAAAGGCGATCGTCGCTCAAAGCGTATGCAAACTGAGGGCCGCACATCGTCTTTGCCTTTCGGGTACGCCAATGGAAAATCACTTGGGCGAACTTTGGAGCCTCATGCGTTTCCTCATGCCGGGATTTCTCGGAGACGAAAAATCGTTCAACACCCACCTCCGCAAACCCATCGAACGTGATCGCTCCGGCGATGCCCAGCTCGCCCTGAATCGCCGGGTTTCCCCACTCATCCTGCGCCGCACCAAAGACCAAGTCGCCACCGATCTGCCGGAAAAAACCACGCTCATCCATCACATCGATCTCAACAAAAAACAGACCGATCTTTATGAATCCGTGCGCGCCTCGATGGACAAGCGAGTGCGCGATGCGATCGCCGCCAAGGGCCTCGCAAAGTCCCACATCATCGTGCTCGATGCACTGCTCAAACTCCGCCAGATCTGCTGCCACCCGCAACTCTTGAAGCTACCCGCGTCGCAGGGCATCACCGAGTCCGCAAAGCTGGTTTATCTCACTGAAGAGCTGCTGCCGACGCTGCTAGAAGAAGGACGGCGTATTCTGTTATTTTCGCAATTCACTTCCATGCTCGCCATCATCGAGGCGTATTTGGAAAAGGAAAAAATTCCGTTTTTAAAACTAACGGGCCAGACACAAGACCGTGCTACCTTGGTGAAACAATTCCAAACCGGTGCGGTCCCGATTTTCCTCATCTCCCTCAAAGCTGGCGGCACAGGCCTGAACCTTACCGCTGCCGATACGGTCATCCACTACGATCCTTGGTGGAATCCCGCCGCCGAAAACCAAGCCACCGATCGCGCCCATCGGATCGGCCAAACCAAACCGGTTTTCGTCCACAAGCTCGTTTGCCGCGGCACTATCGAAGACCGCATTCTCGATTTACAAAAACACAAATCCGCACTCGTCGAGGCGCTGCTCTCCGAGGACACTACCAAACTCAAAATCGACGCCGAGACGCTCTCCCATTTGCTCGCCCCCCTGAGCTGACCACGCGATCGTTGCCGAGGCACGATTTCTCGTTTATCTTCACTCCAGAAATGAATTCCTCCGCTCCGCTGCGCTACTGCCCCGATTTCCTCCACTATTCCCGCCGGATTACCCGCGAGGTGATGGTCGGAAACGTCGGCGTCGGCGGAAACAACCCGATCCGCGTGCAGTCGATGATCACCTCGGACACCCGCAACACCCCGGCCTGCGTCGCGGAGGTGCTCGGTCTAGCAGACGCCGGATGCGAGATTGTCCGGATCACCGCGCAGACGAGAATTTATGCGGCGAATCTGGAAAACATCGCGCGCGAAGTGCGGGCTGCGGGTTGCAACGTGCCATTGGTCGCCGACATCCATTTCAAGCCCGATGCCGCGATGGAAGCTGCGAAGTGGGTAGAGAAAGTCCGCGTGAATCCGGGGAATTTCGTGGATAAGAAAAAGTTCGAAATCCGCGAATACAGTGATGCGCAATACGCCGAAGAGTTAGAGCGTATTCGCGAGGAATTCACGCCGCTGGTGCATCTCTGCAAAGACCTCGGACGGGCGATGCGGATTGGAACCAACCATGGCTCTCTATCAGACCGAATCATGAACCGCTATGGTGACACGCCGCTCGGGATGTGTGAGAGCGCCTTGGAGTTCGCAAGAATCGCGCGGGAGAACGACTATCATCAATTCGTCTTCTCGATGAAGGCCTCCAACCCGAAGGTAATGATCGAAGCGTATCGGCTGCTCGTCGCGCGGTTAGATGACGAAGGTCCAGATTGGAATTACCCGATCCACCTCGGCGTCACCGAAGCCGGCGATGGCGAGGACGGCCGGATCAAAAGCGCTATAGGCATCGGCTCCTTGTTAGCCGACGGCATCGGCGATACCATCCGTGTTTCACTAACAGAAGATGCCATTCACGAAATCCCGGTAGCGCAGGCGATTGCCGGAATCTACAACGCCAGCACTCCAAGTGCGGCGCGTGGCTTGGGCGTCTCGCCCCAGGCCGTTGCCGGGGCGTCTCGTCCCGATCTTCAACAACACGCCCAAAATATCCGCCCCGAGTGGGACCAACTTACCAAAAGCTCATCTACCTACCTCCCCCACTGGCGCATCCCCGGAGCCACCTACGCCGTCACTTTCCGTCTCAAAGGTTCCCTCCCCGCCTCCGCCCGGCAGGACTTCCAACAGCAAAAGGAAATTCTGCACAAACGCCTGGAGGATCTGCTTTCAAAAAAGGAATCCCGCAGCATGGTGGAAGAAATCATCGCGATCTGTGCGGAGATAGCCGGGCTTCAAGAGACCGTTTTGGAAGCCGCTTTGAATGAATGCCACGGTGCCTGCCATCTGCGAAATCCTGCCATCGCGACGCTCGTGAGCGATGCCTTGAAACATTTCGACGGCAGCCGTTACGAACTCATCGCGTGGTCGGTCATGCCGAATCATGTACATGCCGTGCTTTGTCCGACAGCTGGGCATGATCTAGAAAAAATCATCCAGTCGTGGAAATCGTTCACTGCGAAAAAAGCGAATGAGATTTTAGGACAGGCCGGGACGTTTTGGCAGGAGGAGTATTATGATCATCTGGTTAGGGATGCCGGTGATTTCGAGCATCAAGTCCGGTACGTTTTAAATAATCCTGTGAAGGGAAACGCTGATAGAAAATGGACGGGATCTAAGTATGGGGATTCTTGGGGAGAGGTGCTTGGGGCGAGACGCCCCAGCAACGGCCTGGTGCAAGATGCACCAGCCACATTGGGAGGAGACGCTTTCGCGCCTTCATACGATCCATTTTCCTATCAGCGGCGTGGAAGTTCCCCGCTCACCATCATGGGTCACGACCTCGGCGGCGAGAACACGGTGCGTGTTTTCACCACTCAGGAACGCTGGAACGCGCTGGCTCACAAGATCGCGGGGATGGGTGATTTCAAACCGGAAATCATCGTGGAAAAATCTAGCGTGTTAGAAATTGATCCGCGCGATGATGCGGCGGTTTCGTTCTTAAACAGCTCACCGGAAATCAAACTCGTTACCGTCACCGATGGCCTCGATCTCGAAGTGATCCATGCCTTCCGCCAGCTCGCCTTCCGCCTTGATGCTCGTCTTCCCATCTTGCTGAAGGACACGCTGCACCCGCCCGAGGGTAACACGGATTTTCTAACTGCCCTCCTACCCGCCGCGCAGAACATTGGCTCGTTGCTCAGCGATGGAATCGGCGATGCGATTCTCGTCCGTGGCGAAACCGCGCCCGGGCAATCACTGCGGCTGGCCTATAACATCCTTCAAGCGGCTGGCACGCGGATTTTTAAAACCGATTACGTCGCATGCCCGAGCTGCGGCCGCACGCTTTTCAACCTCCAACACACGACCCAAAAAATTCGCGCAGCTACCGGCCATCTCAAAGGGGTTCGCATCGCCATCATGGGCTGCATCGTCAACGGCCCGGGCGAAATGGCGGACGCGGATTTCGGCTACGTCGGCGGCGCCCCTAACAAAATTAACTTATACGTCGGCAAGACTGCGGTGAAATTCAACATCCCAGAAGCCGAGGCAGTCGAGCGCCTCACCGACTTGATCCGCGAACATGGCAAGTGGGTGGATGCCCCTATCCCCGCAACCGCTGAAGTCTGACATTTTTTCCATGGCTGATTCCGACACTCTAACGAAGACCCACGAGACTACCCAGATTGACGTGCCGTGGAACGTCATCGTGCACGATGATCCCGTAAACCTGATGGGCTACGTGACGATGGTGCTAATGAAAATTTTCGGTTATGATGAAAGCAAAGCTACAGTTCTCATGATGCAAGTCCACAAGCAGGGAAAATCTATCGTCTGGTCCGGGGAACGCGAGATGGCGGAGTTTTACACCCAACAACTCCAAGCTCATCAATTAAAAACCTCGTTAGAGAAAGCAGAATGAAAGCGATGCCCACGCTTGAAGGAGGCCTCCGTATCGACACCGAGGATGCCAGCGATTGGGAGCTCCTGCGCTCCATCGTCACCGATGCGAACGGCTGTGATAACGATCTAGCAGCCCGTCTCGGCGGACTCATTAGCGAGGATGCAGGTGCGGAGGACTGGCAGGAATACATCGTCCCAGACCTTCGCGAAGCCTTCCAAGATGAGCTCGCACAAATCGGTGCCGCGATTGAATCAGCAGTCTTCCATGCCGAAGGCGGTCCCGGTCCGATCTGGATCACGCCGGACGACGCCTTTCAATGGTATAGCTCGCTCAACCAAGCCCGACTTTCCCTGGAAGAGCATTTCCAATTCGGCCCAACTGAGGAGCTCGACCCCAAAAAGTTCACTCCCACCCGCCGGGCCGCTTTTTTCCGCTCCAAGTTCTACTGCGCGATCCAGAGCCTGCTGCTAGAATACGTGATGGGGTGAAATTCTTCAATTTCTTGCCAAGTTTGCTAAGTTCCCCTTCACTGCGGGCCGCTCGCCGCACACCCATGTAACGCGGATTGAAACAACCCATGGCACTCATCGTTCAAAAATATGGCGGCACGTCCGTCGGCTCGCTCGATCGCATCCGCAACGTGGCTGCGCGGATGAAACGCACCCGCGACGATGGCCACCAAGTCGTCGCCGTCGTTTCCGCAATGTCCGGCGTGACGGATGGCCTCATTAAGATGGCCAAAGAGCTTTCCGAAAATCCCAGCGAACGCGAACTCGACGTGCTGCTCTCCACTGGCGAGCAACAATCCATCGCGCTTCTCTCCATCGCGCTCCACGAGCTCGGCGTGGATGCCACCTCCATCACCGGTAGCCAAGCCGGAATCCACACCACCGGCTCGCACACCCGCGGCCGCATCATGAACATGGACCCCTCGCTGATGCAGAGTTTCCTCGATGCCGGGAAATCCCTCGTCGTCGCGGGCTTTCAAGGGGTGACGCCGGACGGCATGATTCACACGCTCGGTCGTGGTGGCTCAGATCTAACGGCCATTGCCGTCGCTGCCTCGCTCAAAGCCGACGTTTGCCAAATCCTCACCGATGTGGACGGCGTCTATACTTGCGATCCACGAGTCGTCAAAAATGCCCGCAAACTGCCTGAAATTTCCTACGACGAAATGCTCGAAATGGCCTCCTCAGGCTCCAAGATCATGCAGTCGCGCTCCGTCGAGTTTGCGAAAAAATTCGGCGTCATTTTCGAAGTCCGCTCCTCACTTAACGATAATCCCGGAACATTTGTGTTAGAAGAACATCCCAACATGGAAAACGTCGTCATTCGCGGCATCTCGATCGAGCGCTCACAAGCTCGCATCACCATCACTGGCATTCCCGATGCTCCCGGCATGTCCGGCCTGATCCTCGGTGCCCTCGCCGATGCGGAGATCAATCTCGACATGATCGTTTCTAACATCGCGCACGACGGCTTCGCCCGCCACTCGTTCACGATGCACTCTAGCGATCTCGGCAAAGCCCAAGCCGCGCTTAAACCCGTACTCGCGGATCTCGCGCCGAACTCGAAAATCGAGACTGAAGCCGGCATCGCGAAACTTTCCGCCGTCGGCATCGGCATGCGTTCACACTCCGGCGTGGCTGCCACCATGTTCAAAGCCCTCGGCAACGCGGGCATCAACATCGGCATGATCTCCACCTCGGAAATCAAGATCGCCGTCACCGTGGACGAGCCGAGAATCGAAGACGCCGCTCGGGCGGTGCATGATGCGTTCGGTTTGGATAGAGCACCAACTTAGCGTCGATCAACGGTGGCTGAGTGGCGTAGCGAACTCCCTCTGAGACGCCTCGAACTTCAGCCAAATTTGTGAGATCATATCCTCGCCAGAGAACTCATCTCCAAGAGCGAGCTTATAAACGCCGTAGCCCTCAACGCCAACACTCCACCCACCAAACCCAAATCCCAACCCAACACCACGCCGGATCTTTTCAATGGAGGTCTCAGAATTTAAGATTGAAGGAATCCATTTTTGGGTTATTTTGGAATCCATGAAGACGACGATTGATATTCCTGATCGAGCCTTGGCGGATGCCGTGCGTTTCACCGGCGCAAAGACCAAGCGTGAAGCGGTAGTGAAAGCGCTTGAGGAGTTCAATCGGTTACAGCGGGTGAAGGAAATCGTGGCGAGCTTCGGGACTTTGGATTTTGCGAGTAATGATGAGATCGAGGCTGGAGACCTAGAGGAAATCGCATTACAGGAAGCCCAAACTCGGATACGATGAGATCCGGGGTCCTCATTGATAGCTCAGTGTGGGTGGCCGTTAGTCGGGGCGGCGATGAGGCACTCAAGCAGAAAGTGGCAGACCTTATAAACACGGGACAGGCCGCCATGACTTGGCCAATTTGGCTGGAACTCTATCAGGGAGCCAAAGGCAAGCGCGAGGAGAAGGCCTTAGCGGGTTGGCGGGAAATTTGTATGTGGCTAGAATTCGACGAAGCCTGCTGGAAAGAGGCAGCTGTGACGGCAAGAAACTGTCTCCGTGCCGGAGTCAATGTGCCATTTGGTGATGTCATGGTGTATGCTTGTGCAAAGCGTCACCAGGTAGAATTGCTGGAAAGAGATCGGCATTTCGCGATGATTGGGAAAGTCGCTGTAAAATAGAAAATAGAAGACTTTCTCTGCTTCGCTCTACATCTCTACGGTGAAAGAATTAAAACCTAACGGTGGATTCTAAGACCGGCTAATGGTTAGAACAGAATATCGTCATCATCGTATTCATCAAAGTATTCTTTCGTCACGGACTTGGGTTTCACCTTCTTACCCCCAACTTTGGCGATGCGGATTGAGATGATGTTGTGCGTGCCATTTTTCTCGCGCGTCACATCGAAGAGGTCGATGGCTTCGAAGAGATCGACCAGTTTTTTGAAACCATAGGTGCGATGGTCTAATGGGCTCTCGTTGTTGATGCGGTTGGCGATGTTAGATAAGTTCGCCCAGCCCTCCTCATCGGCCGTGGCGCTAACAGCATTGCGGAGCGTGGTCATGAGCTTGGCGTTGCCCTTGAGGTTTTGCTTGGCTTGCAGGCCGGTTTCGACCTTGAGCTCGGTCGTCTTCGCGGGTTTTGACGGTTTTTTGTTTTCCAGATAGATGAAGCGCGTGCAGCTCGCGATCATGGGTTCTGGCGTTTTTTCCTCGCCGAAGCCGAAGACCTCCTTGCCATCCGCCCGCAGTCGCTGGATGAGTGGGGTGAAATCGCTGTCTGAGGAAACGAGACAGAAAATCGTTATATTTTTGGTGTAAAGCAGGTCCATCGCGTCGATCAACAAGGACATGTCCGTCGCGTTTTTGCCTTTGACGATATCGAACGACTGCATCGGCTGAATGGAGTTTTCCTGAAGCACCTTGATCCACCCTGATAAAGCGGGTTTTGTCCAATTTCCATAAGCACGCCGGATGTTGACCACCCCATGTCCGGCGAGTTCTGAGAGGATGAAATCGATTTTTCCCGAGGGCGCGTTGTCGGCATCGATGAGCAAGGCAATGCTGTTGGGGTGTGGAGAAGTCATGACGATAGTCAGATATTTAGCCTGAAGGGAAAAATCAAACAGGCAAGCCCTGGGTGGTGGGTCATGGACGCAGCAAAGTTATTTGACAGGTTTTTGGTTGAGGCTTTCTCTCGACAAACGCTGCTCATGGTGTCGATTCAGTCACCATGATCGCACGTCACCTCGGCCTTTTGCTAACAGCCCTTTCCTGCGCGAGCGCCCAGGACGCTCCGATTACGGCAGATCAGCTCCGCAAGTTGCTTCAAGACCCGAATAGCGATCTGGCGAAAGCCGCGCAAAATTTCAGCGGCAACAAGGGGGGGAACCAGCTTTTCTATTTCCCCACCCGCGACGAGCCGACGACACCCGCCGCCTGGGGATTCAAATTCGAGCCTGTCGATTTTAAATCCGGCGACGGCACCCCGCTCCACGGTTGGTTCATCCCCAGTCGCAGCAAGCAGCCGAAAGCCACCATCATTTTCTCCCACGGCAACGCGGGCTCTATCAGCTATCATCTCGGCTTCGTCATGTGGCTGGTGGAGGCGGGATACAACGTGCTGATGTACGATTACCGCGGCTTTGGGAAATCCGGCGGCAGCGTGGACCGTCACGGGATGATTGATGACGTGAAAGCCGCATTCGCCTATGCGGCGAAACGCAAGGACGTCGATGGCACCCGTCTCATTTCCTATGGCCACAGCCTCGGCGGAGCGAAATCTGTGACGGCCCTGGGAGAAACCCCGGTGAAAGGCTTGCGCGCCATCATCATCGACGGCGCATTCGCCTCCTATCATGCCATGGCAGAAGTCATCGGCGGACAACTCGGCGGCAGCCTAGTAACCGATGAACTTTCCCCAAAGGATTTTGTGAAAAAGCTCTCTCCTGTGCCTCTGTTAGTCGTGCACGGCGACCGTGATGAGGTCGTCCCAATTTCCCAAGGCAAGCAACTCTACGAAGCTGCTGGCCAACCGAAAACTCTCTTCGAAGTGAAAACTGGCCGCCACGGCACGGCACTTTCTGATGACAACGGAGCCTATCGGAAACGCATGCTTGGGTGGTTGGATGAGGTGTTGAAGGGATGAGCCTTACGCAGACTCTTCCGCTGATAGATCACGGAGCTTGTCGAGATATGCATTGATCGGCCTGGGTTTCAATGGGCGTGGCGTTTCTTCTAACATTTCAATGACGCGCTGCTTGCTTCCTCCGATGAGTTCGTCGATCAGATCCGCTTCTGGTAGATTTTTCCAATAACGCATGGGCATCTCCTGTTTCATCATCTTCACCTTGAGCCGTGCGGGATTGAAAATATTCCGGTAGTAAGTGCGCCACGTGTCTTCGAGCGCGTCGGGGTTTTCGATTGGATTCTCGGCGATGCCACGGGTGATAGTCAGTTGTCTGCCATTCCAGTGGGCACAGCCTTTCGGCGTGAAAATGCTCCAATCCATGTTCGCGAAGCGGTTTCGGAAAAACGGCGTGCCAGCCTCGACGATGTAATGATCCGGCTCGAACCATGCAGCATAGCGCTCACGGCCGGTCGTCCCATCGGTATCGATCAACTTGAATCGCACGAAGGCATGCATCTTGTGGATCTCGCGGCGCACGTTTTTCTCTAACAGCCGTGCCTTGGTCATGTCCAGATCGCTGGCGATTGAGAGCAGATACCGCTCCCCGCCGCGGAGGATGCGCCAGAGGATTTGATAGAGCAGAGCCCAGCGCTGTGGATCGGAATGGCAGGCCACGGTTTGCGCAAATTCCACGAATGCGGCGGGGACTTTCAATTTCATCGGCGGTTCCTCACGGACCGTTGCCGTGCCGAACAACCCGCGCTCCGCTTCCCAGAGGATTTCCTGCGGCGGAACATTCTCCCCTAACATTCTTCGTGCGGCATCCCGCCACGAGCCGAAATCATTTCCCGGATCAACGGATCTCATTCGGTTGGAAAAGTTCGAGCTGTTGTGGTTTCGGCAGGAAACGAGCGCGGAGGCGATCCGAATCCAAGACATACGCCGAAGGATTGTGATCCAAGGTTCGCAGGAACGGCTGGACTTTCGGCAGCGAGACGCGGAGCCGCACCAAATCGGCTAACCGAATTTGTGCGAAGCGGCGGATCTGCACAATGCGGTCCACATTTCTCACTCCGAGACCGGGCACACGCAACAGGGTTTCACGATTGGCGGTCTGCACATCCACAGGGAAATCCTGGCGATTTCTCAAAGCCCAAGCGAGTTTCGGGTCCAGCTCCAGATCGAGATTCGGTGTTTCCGGGGTGAGGATTTCCGAGGTCTTGAATCCGTAAAAGCGCATCAGCCAGTCTGCCTGATAGAGCCGGTGCTCACGGACGAGTGGCGGTGCTTTGAGAGGCAGGATGCTCGACGGCTCCGGAATCGGGCTGAAGGCAGAATAGTAAACCCGCCGCATTTTAAAATTCCCGTAAAGATCATCCGAGCGGGCGAGGAAATCCGCATCCGTCGAGGCATCCGCACCGACGATCACCTGCGTGCTCTGACCGGTGGCGTGGCGGAGTTTCTTATCACCGTTTTTCCGGCGGTCATGCGCCTCATCCAGCTTGTTACGGATATGCCCCATCGCATACTGAGTGCGGACGATGCTTTTCTCCGGAGCTAACACATCGAGCGATTTCTGGGTGGGCAGCTCCAGATTGATGCTGATCCGGTCAGCATAACGCGCAGCGGTTTCGATGAGCTCCGGCGACGCTTCCGGGATGGTTTTCAAATGAATGTAACCGCGGAAATCATGCACCTCGCGCAAGGTGCGAGCGACGTCGATCACCATCTCCATCGTGTAGTCCGCATTGCGGATGATTCCAGAGCTGAGAAACAAGCCTTCGATATAATTCCTTTTATAGAAATCTAACGTAAGCTTCACCACCTCCCCGGCAGTGAAGGCTGCGCGGCGGACATTGCTAGAGCGACGGTTAATACAATAGTGGCAGTCGTAAATACAGACGTTAGTTAGAAGGACCTTGAGCAAGGAGATGCACCGTCCATCCGGTGCATAGCTGTGGCAAATCCCCGCGCCGCCCGTGGAACCCACGCCTTTGCCATCCCGGGAATTTCCTCTAACCGCTCCAGAGCTGGCGCATGAGGCATCGTATTTGGCGGCGTCCGCGAGTATGGCAAGTTTAGATTGCAGCTCCATAAGTTCGCATGAACACTACACGCTTCTTTTCGGAAACCCAAAGGGAATTTTCTAGAACCCCGGTTTTTAAATGGCCCGCTGCTCGCTCATCCAGGTGTAGAGCATCACCCACAGCGAGAGGGCGAGGCCGAAGAGCGGAATTTGCAGGGGCGATGGCAGCGAATAAAGGATCGAAACAACCGGAATCCATACACCCCAGGTTGCTAACAAAGTGGGGACAATAAAGTCCCGATAATAACCGACCGTAAAAAATACGGCCGTCCCCCGAGTTCTGAAACCCCGAGATTTCCAGTCGTAAAGCCATGTCGTCACCGGGCAGGCAAACAGGGGATTGTAGAGAAGTTGATCTACGAGAACCTTTTTCAAAATGACGAAAAAAGTCATCTCCTGTCCAAACCACCCCGCTTGGCAACGATAGAAAAAATCCACAATCATGCCCATGGTGCACCAGAAGGGCAGGGTGAAGAGTAAATTTGAAAAGTTAGAGCGTCGGAATTTTCTGCCTTGAAATAAGAGAACCCGCAGCAATTCCGGGATGATGGCGCCTGCGACGAGTGAGCTTATGGCGGAGTATGCGTAACTCCAGCGCTGTTTGAATCCCGCCAACACATCTAACCAATTGCGAGTCGGCGGGTAAAAATAATACGCTAGCAGCAAACCTAACATCAGCGCCTGCACGATGAGGCCCGGTACCAGATTTGCCCGCGCCGCGCGCACTCCCGCCAGCCAAGGTGCTTCGCGAGGTATGGGTTTTGAAATGGCAAGTTCATCCGGCATCGGCGCGGACTTTGGGAGTCGCATGTGGAATCTTCAAGAGCGGAGTCTGGGCGATCCGCCATGCGAGGGTGGCTTCTATTGATTGCATAGAAGAGAAGATAAAGGCACCGAGAATCTAGCGAATCTTTTGAAAATGATAAAATTTTGAGGGGCCCAATTTTTTGTCTTTATCATTCGCATGATTCGCAGTGCCTAATCTCCGTATTTTTTAACGGCAAACCCATTTCGCTGCAACTTTTGACCACGCCTTTCCTTAGTGTAGGGAGCCTGTCCGGCATCCACAAATCATGACGCGCGTCCTGCTAGATTACAATCCGACTGGCAAGTAATGAACCATTTACAAGACGAGCGAGCGAAGGGTCGCGGTCGCCTCGTCCCGGCTCAGCGCTCCGGCGGCCACCGCGAGGGTGAGGTTTTCCCACTCTTCGCTATCCGAAGCCGGAGTGAACCCGTTTAATTGCAAGAACACGAGACAAGAGCCAAGCGCGACCCGTTTGTTGCCATCCACAAAAGGATGATTGCTGCAAAGGTAGAAGAGATACCCGGCCGCAATTTCAATCGCGTCATTGAAGGGCGAGGCTCCGCCAAAGCTGGCCTGAGGGGCGGCAACAGCCGATTCAAGCAAGGCCCGGTCGCGCAAGCCATCAGAGCCTCCGAATTGGTCGATAGCTTCAAAATGAAGCTCCAGCACAATGTCCACGGTCAGGTGAATACAGTTGTTAGCGTCGGTTTTCATGCGAGGCGCTTCATGGTGCGGGCGTAGTTTTTCATCGTGCTCTTGATGAGCGCGCTAACATCCTCCTGAGGTGGCATGGAAACGATTGGCATAATCGTTATAGTTCCACCGGCATGAACCTCCACGTTCACCTCATCACCCACTTTCAGGCGGGCGAGCTGGAGCAGGGCGGAGTCGAAGATGATGCCTTGGGAGTTGCCTATCTTGCTGATGGTTTTAATCATTGTAAAACCATGTATTACGTGGCGGGTTTGTCAATGCTGCGAATTTCGAATGAGGCGGATTGCCGGCTTGGCACGCCGTCACCTTCCTCACCACACTCCGCCCATGAGTGATCTATCAGAACCAACGCCGGAAAAATTTCCCGGGCAAAGGAGCCAATCCCTGTGCCCTTGCAAAAGCCGAGAAACTTACGCTCTTTGCTGCGAGCCATTTCACCTCGGCCGCGCGAAACCTGAGACCGCAGAGCAATTAATGCGCTCCCGTTACAGCGCCTACTTTTTCCGACTCACCGACTACCTCGTCAGCACCACCCACCCCGATACCCGGGCAGCCGACTTGCGAGCCCGCATTGAAGAATCTATCTATCAGGTAAACTGGCGCTTCCTCACCATCCTCAGCAGCTCCAAGGGAGGCAAAGGCGACAAGAATGGCAAAGTCGAGTTCATCGCCGAATACTACGAAGATGAGCAGCCCCACAAAATTCACGAGCAATCTCGATTCAAGCGCTTCAAAGGAGATTGGAAATACTTAGACGGCAAGGGCTGATGTGAGATCAGAAAGGCAAAGTCATCAAGTGTCATCTGGGAAAGTCCGGCATCGTGTGTTAGTTCAGGTGTCAGCGTCCTTTGCCTCTAACATCTAGCTTGGGGCAAATGCGGAGATAGGATTGGATAAATTGATGCCTGTTAGTGAAAATCATGGTCTGG
Source organism: Akkermansiaceae bacterium (assembly GCA_043758615.1). GTDB lineage: Bacteria > Verrucomicrobiota > Verrucomicrobiia > Verrucomicrobiales > Akkermansiaceae > Luteolibacter. Next base: position 3,386 of record JAYVNE010000023.1, on the reverse strand, counting down.
CGGCGGCTCACTCCCTATCTTTTTTTTTGCAACGCGCGATGGTCGCAGACCAAAGCTACAGGGCAATCAGGCGAGGGCAGACGGAATCACCAGCACGCGTTCAGGGTCCCATCCCCGAGGTTGTGAAACTGTGTATGGCTGCTATATTTCGCCACGCGATGAATTCCACTATTTCCCAAACGCCGGTTTCCACGGGTGTCGTCTTTCAAGCGCGAGATTTACGGAAGGTCTATCACACTGGAGAACTCGATGTGGTCGCTTTGGGCGGAGTCAGCATCGAGCTAAATGCGGGGGAACTTGTTTGTCTGCTAGGCGCTTCCGGCAGTGGAAAATCAACGCTGTTGAACATCCTTGGCGGCCTCGATGTACCAACTTCCGGCGAGTTAATTTACAAAGGCTGGGCGCTCGATCACGCGGAGGAAAACACACTCACCCTCTTCCGGCGGAATTGCGTGGGCTTCGTTTTCCAATTCTACAACCTCATCCCCAGCCTCACCGCTCGCGAAAATGTGGCCCTAATCACTGGCATTTCCCGCGATCCAATGACTCCCGAGGAGGCGCTGGAAATGGTAGGCCTAACTGCGCGAATGGATCATTTTCCTTCACAGCTTTCCGGCGGCGAGCAACAACGCGTGGCCATTGCCCGCGCCATCGCGAAGCGCCCGGAGGTCCTTCTCTGCGACGAGCCGACCGGTGCGCTGGATGTCACCACTGGCATCGCAGTGCTCGAAGCCATCGAGGCCATCAACCGAGATCTTGGAACTCTAACCGTCCTCATCACCCATAATGCCGCAATGGCAGAAATGGCCGATCGGGTTTTGCATCTATCGGATGGGAAGATCGTGAAGGCTTATAAAAACGAAGCGAGGCTGCCAGCAACGGCTCTCCAGTGGTGAAAATAGGACTTATAAGACCTATATGACCTATCTCTTCCCATGATCCATCCGCTCGACTTGAAACTGCTGCGCGATCTCGGCAAGATGAAAGGTCAAATCATCGCGGTAAGCTTGGTGATGGCCTGCGGGCTGGCGATGATGATCATGACGCGCAGCCTGATCATGACACTGGAGACAACACGCTCCACTTACTATCAGAAATTCGCCATGGCGGATATCTTTGCTACGTTGAAGCGCGCGCCGCTTTCCGTGGCTGAACAGTTGAACACGCTACCGGGAGTGGCCATTGTCGAGGCACGCGTGGCCGTGGATGTCACACTGGATTTGCCCGGACTCTCTGAACCCGCGACGGGGCACATCATCTCACTACCAGAAGACGGTGGCCCGCAGAAGCTGAACAAGCTGTTCCTCCGCAGCGGGAGATTTCCGCGGTCCGATGAACGGAGGGAAATTGTGTTAGGCGAATCGTTTGCGAACGCGAATGGGCTGCAACCCGGCGACTCGCTGGTGGCAGTCATCAACGGGCGGCGGGAAACCTTGAAAATCTGCGGGATTGGTCTATCACCCGAGTATGTTTTCGAGGCGAGGGCTGGGGAAACGCTGCCGAACCACAAACGTTTCAGCGTGATCTGGATGAACTACCGCGCGCTGGCGGTTGCATACAATCTGGATGGCGCGTTCAACAACGTCGTAGTGGATCTCGCACCCGGAGCCGCAGCGGAACCGGTGATCGAGGAAATGGATCGCATCCTTGCGCCCTACGGCGCCAGTGGTGCCTACACACGAAAAGAGCAGCCCTCGGCGCAACGTCTGGATGACGAGCTGCGGGTGTTGACCTCTCTATCAGTCGCTTACCCGTTAGTCTTTCTCAGCGTGGCAGCCTTCATGGTGAATGCGGTGTTAGCGCGGATCGTGCGGCTGCAACGGGAACAAATCGCACAGATGAAAGCACTGGGCTATTCGTCACGGCAGGTCGGTGTGCATTACCTGAAGTTTGTGTTGGTGATTGGCCTGATCGGAACGGTGTTAGGTGGCCTGGGTGGTCGCTTGCTAGGTGCCGTTTTGGTGGACATGTACACGTTATTTTTTCGGTTTCCGTCACTGGTTTTTAAAATGGACTATCACGCGCTGGGCGTTGCGCTTTTCATCAGTCTTGGTGCGTCGATGTTAGGTGTCCTCACCGTGGTGTGGCAGGCGGTGAAACTGCCTCCGGCGGAAGCGATGCGACCTGAGCCGCCAGCAGATTACAAACCATCCTTTTTTGAACGCATCGGCTTGACGCGGTTTTTCAGCCCGACTTTCCGAATGGCATTGCGCAACATCGAGCGCCGCCCATGGCAAGCGGTTTTCACATCCAGCGGGCTGGCACTGGCGACAGGTCTCATGGTTTTACCGGGCGCGATGAGCGACAGCATCGACTATCTGCTCACCTTTCAATGGAACAGCCAGCAACGTCAAGATGTCACCGTTTTTCTAACTGAGCCGGGATCGGGCAGGGGGTTTCACGATCTGGAACACCTGCCTGGTGTCATACTTGCGGAACCCCTCCGCAGCGTGCAGGCGCGGTTGGTTTATGGGCACAGACACCGAAAACTCTCTGTCACCGGAATCGCTCCGGGCGCAAATCTCAATCGTCTGCTAGATGACAAAAGTCAGCCAATCGTGCTTCCCAAAGAAGGGTTGTTGATGTCGAAAAAACTCGCGGAAGTGATCGGTGCGACGATCGGCGATGAGGTGGAGGTTCAGGTTTTGGAAGGACGTCGTCCGGTTCTGCACATCCCGATTCGCGGACTGGTCACGGACTACGCGGGGGTAGCCGCCTACATGGATATTTCCGCGTTGCGGCGTGCAATGGAGGAGGGCGATACGATTAACGGAGCTTATTTGGCGCTGGATCACAAGCGTTGGGACGAGTTTATGCGAAAACTCAAGGACACGCCACAAGCTGCCGTAGTCATGGTGAAACGCGACCAAGTCGCAGCCTTCCGCGAGACTACCGGCAAGAGCATCGGCATCCTCCGCTCTCTCTATTTCGTGCTGGCGATGATCGTGGCCTTCGGCGTGGTTTATAACAGTGCGCGAATCGCTCTATCCGAACGTAGCCGCGAGCTGGCGACACTTCGCGTGGTGGGCTTTTCTCTAGCAGAAGTGCGTGGCGTGCTGGTGGGTGAGCTGGCGATTCTGGTGCTACTTGCGTTGCCGTTCGGGCTCTTGTTCGGGCGTGGTCTCGCGCTTTTCATCATGTCATCCTTCAGCACGGAAACGGTTCGTCTGCCAATTGTGATCGAGTCACACACCTATTCGGTTGCAATCATGGTGGTGCTGACCGCCTCGATTCTATCATTCACCCTCGTCAGCCGCATGATTGCAAAACTCGACATGGTCGGGGTCTTGAAAGCACGCGATTGATCCCGTATGCTACCCCTGAGAAATTATGGCAAACTCTACACCCGAAAACTCCGACGGCAGCGCTCCTTGGGACTCCAAGCG
>JAYVNE010000022.1:0-21566 GCA_043758615.1 Akkermansiaceae bacterium | reverse complement strand
TGCAAGCGCATCCGGGAAAATCACAGCACTCGTGGAGTGGCCGTGATTATTCTAACCGCTCGCGCCGATGAACAAACCAAACTTGCCGCCCTTCAAGCCGGGGCTAACGATTTCCTAACCAAGCCGTTCTCCAGCGCAGAACTCGCGCTGCGCTTGGAAAACCAGATCGCCATGGCACGCATCCGCCGCGAGATGATGGACCTGAACACCGAACTTCATTCTGCCCTTGAGCAAATCAAGGAAAACGAAGTCGTCATGGTGCGGAACGAAAAACTCTCCGCACTTGGCCGGATGAGCGCTGGAATCATCCACGAAATTAACAACCCACTTAATTACGCCAGTGCCGGGCTGCATGCGTTAGAGACATTCACCAAACTCATGCCGACTGCGGATCAACCGGACTATGTTGACATCCTCAAGGACATCCGCGAGGGCGTGGAGCGAGTTTCACAAATCGTCATTGATCTGCGCAAGTTTACTCGCGACGACAAAGTCACCTCGGGCGATGCGGATCTAGCTGAAATCGTCGGCCGTGCCCGGCGCATGGTCGGTCACCAAGTTGGGAAAGAAATTGCATTCAATTTTGTCTCTCCCGACCACGCGCTGATCAATGGAAATCCCAATCAATTGGTGCAGGTCTTCATCAACTTTTTCCAAAACAGCATTGATGCCATTCACATGCGGATCGAGAGCATGGGCGGAGATCCAGGGCAGATCGATTGCTCCATCGACTCGGCGGGTGAAGGTTGGCAGGTCACCATCCGTGATAACGGCATCGGCATCCCACCTGAAAACCTCCAGAAGATTTTCGATCCATTTTTCACTTCCAAGGACGTCGGAAAAGGAATGGGACTTGGCCTTTCGATCACCCATCAAATTCTTCAAACACACAAAGCCATGATCGAAGTGGACAGCCGTCCTACCGAGTTCACCCGCTTTCGCATCGCTTTCCCGGGAGTCAGTTTTAGCCCGGATTCATCGGATTCTATGCTCGACCAACCCGCTTGATTCTATCACCCTCCCACCATTAAACCTTCAAAACAATACTTCCACCGACCAACATGAGCAACGAGATCCACGCCCACGACTACCAACGCTACGCCATCCTGTTTGTGGATGACGAAGCGAACACTCGCAAATACTTCAAGCGCCTGTTTGGCGACAAGTTCAGAATCCTTGAAGCCGAAGACGGCGTCGAGGCGTTGTCAGTGTTTCGCCAGCATGCCAATGAAATCGGCATCATCGTCACTGACCAACGCATGCCGAATGAAACCGGTGTCGGTTTTCTCTCGAAAATCGCCGGTGACTATCCAGACATCATCAAGATTCTTTCCACCGCCTACTCGGACATCGATGCTGCCATTGGCTCTGTCAACCAAGGGGGGATTTTCCGCTACATGACCAAGCCGTGGGACATCCCGCAATTGGAAGTCACTCTCCGCCGTGCGATGGAATTTTTCACTGTGAAGCGCGAACGGGATGCCTTGTTAGGTGCGAAAATGCAGGCAATGGGCAATGTTCTGCTCTCAAGTCGTCTTGCTTCCTTTGCGCTCGCCCCGGTGTGTGCTGGCATCAAGTGTGACCGCGCTGCGGAATCGATCGCTGCATTCGTCCAAACGGGGGTAGCGGGTCGCCGCACTGGTTCAGATGGAGATTCCGATCTTCGTTCACCGGATTGGGCCCGGCTTCATGCGCGCCAAGTGCTCCTTGCATCGGGACTTGAAAAACAACTTCCAACCGCTCTGGGGATCGCCGCTCTAGCAGATCGCGTCGTCGCACTTCAGGCCGCCCTCAAGGCCGCAGGTGCTTCGATCACTTCTTCGGTCGAAGGTGTCGCCACGCGGCTTGCCAGTGCCGTGGATCCGATGCCGAGTCTTCTCGATGCCTTGCTCGGGCGCAACGATGACGCGGCGACGACTCAAGCCTCGGTCAATGTGTTGGCGGCCTTCGCGGCCATTTACGATGCCGGTGGAGTGATCCGCCGCATTCGTGGCGAGGGGCTCACTCTTGATATTACTGAATCTAGCGCCCCTGCGAAGGTGGCGAACCCTGGTGCGGAAACTGCTAAATGGTTGATCGACGACGATCTCCTCATCTCCGCAGCTCTTGGATTATTGTAAAAAACCAAATGCGATTTCAAAAGCGCTGGAACGGACTCGTTCTAGCGCTTTTTTGGGCTTTGGAGAAGACTACTGCTAGGCTCCTCCGGCACGATGGTGGCGCGTGGCGGTACTTTCGGGAGAGCGGGTTCTCCGTTAGCGAGGTGATTTTTAATCAGATACCAGATCGTTATCGCTAGAAGTAGAGAGAGGATCTTTGCGATCCAATTTTTCGACAGGTTCGGTTTCATGAGAAGGATTACCGGCGAAGAAGATCTTGGCGATTTTTTCGCGGAATTGTTTTTCAGTCAGGTTGCGTTGCAAGACGCCGTTTTCGCAAATGGAGATACCGCCGGTTTCTTCGCTAACGACCACTGCGATGGCGTCCGTGCGTTCCGTTAGGCCGATCGCGGCTCGGTGCCGAAGGCCGGTGGATCGGTCCTGCATTTCACGTTCGGTCACGGGAAATACGCACGCGGCTCCAGCCACCCGGTCATCGGCGATGATCATGCCACCGTCATGGAGCGGGGCCTTTGGATAGAAGACTGCCATCGCGAGTTCCGGAGAAAACTGGGCGTCGAGGATGACTCCGCTTTCGAGGTGTTCCCTTAAGCTAACATCTCGTTGGATGGCAAAGAGCGCTCCGACTCGCTTTTTTGATAGATTGATCACTGAATCCGCGAAGCATTCAAGAAAAGCGATGCGGAGTTTGTTCGAAAAAGAAAAAATTCGCTTACTCCCTAACCGGGCGAGGCCGTTTCGCAGCTCCGGCTGGAAAATCACGATCAGGGCCAGCGCCAGAACCGCCGCTGCGCGCGTGATGATCCACTGGATCACTTCAAATCGGAAGAGCGTCGAAACAAGAGTAAGGAAAATGAGGATCGTTCCAAGTCCCACCAAAATTTGTGCTGCCCGCGTAGCTCGGAATGCCCGGTAAATTTGATAGATACAGGTGGCGAGAAGCAAAATCTCGATACTATCTCGCCAGGGATCTAGAAAATATTTCCACATTGGATGATGCCTTTCGGGAATATAGGCCGCAGGTGGGCCCCATGGCAATCCCGGAAAGTGAAGCAAAGCGATCAATCACTCACATGCCGGGCAAGTTCAGTTTCTCCAGCTCGTGCATGATGATCCGTTCGCATTCCTCAATTTGGAGCAGGCGGCGGGTGCGGGCTTCTTCGGCAAGCTGTTCGAGCGCGTCGATGTCGTACAGATAGACTTCCTCGATTTCGCCGACGGCCGGATCGATGTCGCGCGGCACGGCGATATCGATGAAAAACAACGGTCTGTATTTGCGAGCTCGTCGGGCTTTTTCGACATCGGATCGGTGGACAATGGCGTGGGGTGAACCGGTAGAGGAGATGACCACATCCACCCGATTGAGCACGCTCTGCCATTCATCGAATCGCACCGCACTGCCGCCCATTTCTTTGGCAAGTTCCTCTGCGCGATCAAACGAACGATTGGCGACAAAAATAGATCGTGCCCCGCGTGAAACCAAGCTCTGCGCGGTGATCCTGCTCATTTCGCCTGCCCCCAGAATCATGACCTCGCTATTTTTGAGATGACCGAAAATTTTCTCCGCGAGATCGACCGCCACATTGCCCACGGAAGTCGAGCCCTCTTGGATCGATGTCTCCGTGCGGACCTTCTTTCCAACGCTGAACGCTCGTTGGAATATTTTGTTTAAAATGGCTCCCGTGGCCCCCGCATCGAGTGCCGCGCCATACGCGTGTTTCACTTGGCCAAAAATTTCCGTCTCACCGAGCATCATTGAGTCCAGCCCGCTGACCACCCGGCAAAGATGCATTGCGGCGTCTGCTTTTTCCTTCCGATAGAAGTGCGCGGACACACTCGAATCCACCTGGATCTTTTCTGCTAGCCTCGTTTCGATTCGCTCGAACGCAGCCTGCGCGTTCACCGCCGCCAGATAGAATTCCGTACGGTTGCAGGTGGAAATAACCACGCCTTCGGTTGCTTCTGCGAGCAAGACTAAATCATTTGCGGCCTTGCCCAAGCTGGCCGTGCCCACAGCAAAGCGCTCCCGCACTTCCACGGGAGCAGTGCGGTGGTTGAGGCCCAGACAGAGAAGTTCCATTAGACGAATGCGAAAACCACGAGTGAGAGGATGAATAATGCCACTGCAGACAGCGATAGCCGTCTTCCCGTTAGACCCCGCACCGCTTTGAGTCCTACTAACAAAACGTAACTCACCCACACCGCCACGGCTGCCACTAAGTGCCCTGTGGCTTGCGTCGTGCGCGGCATTAGAAAACCGGCGATGATCCCGATCGTGAGCAGCCCGCCGCCCAGCCAGAGCAGTCGCTCCAAGGAAATTAACAGCTCGCGCACGGGCGGCAGATTCCGGAACAGCCCGCTTTTCAAATGTTGGTCCTTAAGCTGTTTGTCTAACACGAGGAACATCACCCCCGCCACTGCTGCCAGCGCCAATGCTCCGTAAGCGAGCACGGACATCGCTGAATGCGTCTCATGCCAAGGATTTCCGCCGATCACCCTCGGTGGATTCTCCACCAGTTTTCCCGGCACCAACGCAAAAAGCTGGAACAAGACCACCACCGGCGCAGTAAAAACCCCTAACAGGGAAATTCGATACGCCGGCCCGACTAGCAGGTAGAACAAGGTGAGTGACCACGCCAAAAACGCCAGAATTTCCCCCGTCCCCACCAGCGGACAAGCCGCCCGCATCTGGCCGCGCACGGACAGGAATCCCAGTTGGCAAACGAAAGCCGCCACCATCCAAAACACGGTCAATTGGCTCCGATGCCCTTGGTGCACCGAGATCATTCCCCAAACCGCTCCGATGGCAGCAAGCAGGGTGGCGGCGATAAGAAACCAGCGGTCCATGTCCATCCATGGAGTCCCAACGCCTGCCGCGCAAGCCAAAGGCGGGGAGGGCGTGAGATTTGCCCTGCGCCAAACGAAGGGCCAACCGCCAACAACTGCACGCGGCAGGGCCTCAAAACCCTGCCGCGTGTTTTTTTCGTAGCGTCAGCCTGCGATCGCTCTGGTCCTTATCCTGATAGACGGCACTTTTTCCTTCCCCCCAAGGGATTGCCCGTTAGCGTGGAGATGCAAAATGCCTCTATCGGATTCCCAGACTTTCCTCCGCGAGCTCGATAAAAAGCTCTGGACCGCCGCCGACCGCCTGCGGTCCAACCTTGCCACCCAACCCGGCGAGTTCTCACAATTCAACCCATGAATGCCGTTGAGATCGCCGACGCCGTTTCGACTCTGGTGGAGCAGCCGTTTGACCGGGAAAACTTTCCGTTCCTGTTTCTCGAGGCGTTCGGAAACAAGGAAACCACCCTCAAAAAGCTGAGGAGCGGAGACTCGAACAAATCTGACCTCCCCGGCGGCGTCCTCCAGCGCAACAACATCCACCTCAAGGTCTGCGCTCCCGGCGAGGTGACGAACACGCTGAAGGCGCTGCGGGAGAGTCCGGCGACGACCCGGCTCAAGGCCAAGTTCATCTTCGCCACCGACGGCGATACCATCGAAGCGGAGAACCTGGCTGATGACGATGAACCCATTGTTTGCAGCTATGCGGAGTTTTCCGACCACTTCGGCTACTTCCTGCCGCTGGCGGGGATCACGACGGTCAAGCAGATCCGGGAAAGCTCCTTCGACATCAAGGCCACTGGCCGCTTGAATCGGCTCTACATCGAGCTGCTCAAGGACAATCCGGAGTGGGCCACCTCCGCCCGGCGAGAGGACTTGAATCATTTCATGGCCCGACTGATCTTTTGCTTCTTTGCGGAGGACACTGCCATCTTCCACAGCGAGCGACTGTTCACTGCGACCGTCGAGCAAATGAGCGCGCGGGATTCCGCGGACACCCACACGGTGATTTCCGAGCTTTTCCGCGCCATGAACACCAAGCTGGCGGATCGGGAAACGGCCAAGATCCGGCCTTGGGCGAATGTCTTCCCCTACGTCAACGGCGGACTCTTTTCTGGCAGCACCGAGACGCCTCGCTTCAGCAAGATCGCTCGCACCTACCTTCTCAACGTCGGCAACCTCGATTGGACCAAGATCAACCCCGACATCTTCGGCTCCATGATCCAGGCCGTGGCGGATGACGAGGAGCGCGGCGCCCTCGGCATGCATTACACGAGCGTGCCCAACATCCTCAAGGTGCTCAACCCGCTCTTGCTCGATGAGCTACGGGAAAAACTTGCCGATGCCGCCGACAACCCTCGCAAACTCTCCAACCTCCGCTCCCGCATCGCCCGCCTCCGCGTCTTCGACCCCGCTTGCGGCTCCGGCAATTTCCTCGTCATCGCCTACAAAGAGCTCCGCGCCCTCGAAGCCGTCATCAACGCCCGCCTCGGTGATGCCGGACGCCCCAGCGACATCCCGCCCACCAACTTTCGCGGCATCGAGCTGCGTAATTTTTCCGCCGAGATCGCCCGCCTCGCCCTCATCATCGCCGAGTATCAATGCGACGTGCTCTACCGCGGCCAGAAACTCGCGCTCCTCGAATTCCTCCCCCTCGAAGCCACCAACTGGATCACCTGCGGAAACGCCCTCCGCCTCGATTGGCTCAGCCTCTGCCCGCCTACCGGCCGAGCCGTAAAACTCCGTTCCGACGACCTCTTCGAAACCCCGCTCGACCAAGCCGAGATCGATTTCAAAAACGAGGGCGGCGAAACCTATATCTGCGGCAATCCGCCCTACCTCGGCTCCACCTGGCAATCCGACGAGCAAAAAGCCGACCTGAAACGCATCTTCGACGGTCGCACCAAACTCTGGAAGTCCCTCGATTACGTCGCCGGCTGGTTCATGAAAGCCGCCGACTTCGGCACCCAAACCCAGTCCGCCGCCGCCTTCGTTTCGACCAACTCGATCTGCCAAGGCCAGCAAGTCCCCATCCTCTGGCCCCTCGTTTTCCAGACCGGCCACGTCATCCATTTCGCCCACACCAGTTTCAAATGGGCCAACCTCGCCAGCCACAACGCCGGCGTCACCGTCGCCATCGTCGGCATCTCCAATAATCCGGGAAAACTCCGCCGCCTCTACTCGCTCAACGAATCTGGCGCGGTCGTTGTCCGTGAGTCGGAAAACATCAACGCCTACCTCGTCGCGGCTCAAAACGTGATTGTTGATAAAGCCGCCAAGTCACGCGGCGAACTCGCTGCGATGGATTACGGTAATAAACCGACCGACGACGGCGGGTTAATTTTATCGCCCACCGAATACTCCACGTTGGTTGCCGAACTTCCCGCTCAGAGCCGCTTGCTTCGGCGCTTTATTGGGTCGCACGACGCCATCGACGGCTCGCTGCGTTACTGCATCTGGATTCGCGACGAGGAGCTTGATGAGGCTGCCCAAACCGAGCGAATCGCCAGTCGCATAAATTCGGTGCGCGATTTTCGCTCTGCCAGTTCCAAAGACGCGACAGTCGCGTCAGCCAAATGGCCACATCGCTTTCAGGAGATACGCCAAACCGGTTCAGAAGTGGCGGTCATTGTTCCACGCCATAGCTCGGAAAACCGTGAGTATCTTCCGTTCAGTTTGGGTAGCCAAGGAGCCATTGTAGCCGATAGCGCCTTTGCATTTTACGACGCTCCTTGGTGGAATATCGCGATCATCGCCTCCCGGCTCCACCTCGTCTGGATCGCCACCGTCTGCGGCAAACTCGAAACCCGTTACCGCTACTCAAACACCCTCGGCTGGAACACCTTTCCCGTGCCGCCCCTGACCGAGCAAAACAAAGCCGACCTGACGCGTTGCGCGGAGGACATTTTGCTCGCCCGCGAGGCGCATTTCCCCGCCACCATCGCCGATCTCTACGACCCGGAAGAAATGCCCGCCAACCTCCGCGCCGCCCACGAGCGCAACGACGAGACCCTCGAACGCATCTACCTCGGCCGCCGTTTCAAGAACGACACCGAGCGGTTGGAAAAACTCTTCGAACTCTATACGAAGATGACCGCGAACGCCCCCGCCGCGAAAAAAGCCGCCCGCCGCCGGACTGGAGGTGAGGCGTGAGCGACGAACCGATGCCGCAGTCCGACCTCATCCTTTACCAGACCGAGGATGGCCGCACGCGCATCCAGTGCCGGTTTGAAAACGAAACGCTGTGGCTGACGCAGGCGCAGATCGCCGAGCTGTTCCAGACCACGCCGCAGAACGTGACGCTGCACCTGAAGGCCATCTTCGCCGAGGGCGAGCTGACGCAGACGGCACCTTGTAAGGATTACTTACAAGTTCGGCGTGAAGGCAGCCGGGAGGTATCGCGCGTTTCTCGCTTAACCATCGGCTACAACCTAGGAAGCCTGCGGCTTCAACGCGATCCCGGAGGGATCTCATCTTGTAGCCGGTGGTTGAGGAGCATCGCGACGACACCACCGGATACCGACGCCCCAGAAATCCGCACCCCGGTAGGGGTGTCAGCCTCCCCGTGCCATGCCATCCACCCACACGAGCCTTCATTACCACCTCATCTTCGCGACGAAGAACCGCGAACCGAACATTTCCCCTGCCTGGCGCGCCGGACTCCATTCCTATTTGGGCGGCATCGTCAAAGGTCTCGACGGCCATCCGGAAGGCATCGGCGGCGTTGCGGATCACGTGCATCTACTCGTTTCGCTCAAACCCACAGCGTGCCTGTCCGACTTCATGCGCGAACTCAAAAAATCCTCCTCCGCCTGGGTGAGGGAATCGAAGCTTCCCGGTTTCCAATGGCAGGAGGGCTACGCGGGCTTCACCGTGAGCGCCTCGGCAAGCGAGAGCGTGCAACGTTACATTGCGAATCAGGAAGAACATCACCGCGCGAAATCATTTCGGGAGGAACTTGTGGAATTTTTGGAGAAATCTGGCGTGAGCTACGATCCACGGTATCTCGATTGAACTTCACCGTCGCGCTGGCATCCCCTCGGGATGCGGATACGGGAATAACCACCTGTTCCGGTGGTGTCGCTCGTTCCTCGCTCAACCACCGGCTACAACCTTGGATCCCAGCGGGATCATCCTTTTCGACATGAACTCACTCACACCCATTCCCTCCGTCTCCGTCACCTACGCGCGGGACGGCAGTTCCACGCGCTCGAATGAGCTCGGCATGCGTCCGATGCAGGAACGCGCCTATCAAAAACGTGGCGAACAGTATTTGCTGATCAAGTCGCCGCCGGCCTCCGGCAAAAGCCGGGCGCTGATGTTCATCGCGCTGGACAAGCTGGCGAACCAAGGAGTCAAGCAGGCGATCATCGTGGTGCCGGAGCGCTCAATCGGCGCGAGTTTCTATGATGAACCGCTGAGCAAGTTCGGGTTCTTTGCCGATTGGAAGGTAGAGCCAAAGTGGAATCTCTGCGATGCGCCGGGCACGGACAACGGCGGCAAGGTGGCGGCGGTGATGAAGTTCCTCGAAAGCGGGGACAAGGCGCTGGTCTGCACGCATGCCACTTTCCGTTTCGCGATGGAGAAATTCGGGCCGGAAGTTTTCGATGATCGTCTGATCGCCGTGGACGAGTTCCATCACATTTCGTCGAGTCCGGACAACCGCTTGGGTGAACACATCCGCCAGCTCATGGTGCGGGACAAGATCCACCTCGTGGCGATGACCGGGTCCTATTTCCGCGGTGACGCGGAGGCGGTGCTGCACCCGGATGACGAATCGAAGTTCGATACGGTTACCTACACTTACTACGAGCAGCTCAACGGCTACGAATACCTAAAGCAGCTCGACATCGGTTATTTCTTCTACAGCGGCAGCTACCTCATCCGAGATCAAAATAACGAAGCGGAGAAATGCATCTTCGACGTGCTGCAAGCGGGCGAGAAAACGATTCTCCACATCCCGAACGTGAATGCGCGGGAGAGCACGAAGGACAAGATCAAGGAGGTGGAGCACATCATCGAGGGGCTGGGCGAATGGCAGGGAGCCGATCCGCAAACCGGGTTCCAGCTCGTGAAGACCACCGAAGGCAAGATCCTGAAAATCGCCGATCTGGTGGACGATGATCCGGCGAAGCGGGAAAAAGTTTCCGCCGCGCTGAGAGATTCGGCCCAGAAGAACAACCGCGATCATGTGGACATCATCATCGCGCTGGGCATGGCCAAGGAGGGCTTCGACTGGATCTGGTGCGAGCACGCGCTGACGGTGGGCTACCGTTCCAGTCTCACGGAGATCATTCAGATCATCGGCCGAGCCACCCGCGACGCGCCGGGTAAGACGCGCGCTCGTTTCACCAACCTCATCGCCGAGCCGGACGCTGCGGAAGGGGCGGTGACAGAGGCGGTGAACGACACGCTCAAGGCCATCGCGGCGAGCTTGCTGATGGAACAGGTGCTGGCTCCGCGTTTCGAGTTCCGGCCCAAGCACCAGGGCAATGAGGAAACTCCCGGATACGATTACGGGCCTGGGGGATACGATCCGGAGAAAACCAATATCGGCGTCAATCCGACCACGGGACAAATCCAACTGGAGATCAAGGGGCTTGCCGAGCCGAAGAGCAGGGAAGCGGAGCGGATCTGCCGGGAGGATTTAAACGAACTCGTCACCGCCTTCGTGCAGGACAAGCGGACGATCGAGCGAGGGTTGTTTGACGAAGAGTTAGTCCCCGAGGAACTCACGCAGGTCCGCATGGGAAAGATCGTGCAAGAGAAATTCCCGAATTTGGACGATGAGGACCGCGAGGCGGTGCGGCAACATGCCATCGCGGCACTGAACCTCGTCCAGCAGGCGAAGAAAATGCTGGGCGGCGGCGGTGGCAGCGGTGGAGACCCTTCTCCCAACACTTCGCTGATTGATGGCATTCGCCAATACGCGATGGATGTTCGGGAACTCGACATTGATCTGATCGACCGGGTCAATCCGTTTGGCGAAGCCTACGCCATCCTTGCGAAGTCGATGACCGAGGATCGGCTGAAACAGGTGGCAGCGGTGATCGCCGGAAGGCGGGGAAATCTGACACTCGAAGAAGCGCGGGGATTGGCAAAGCGTGCATTGGAGTTTAAGAAAGAGAAGGGAAAACTGCCTTCGCTGACTTCACCGGACGCATGGGAAAAACGCATGGCGGAAGGCGTGGCTTTCCTGCAACGTGAGGCAATGAATCAAAAAAATGGCTAAGAAGATTACGGACGACGATCTGGAGTTGCTGGGTGAGCTGGGCGTGGAAACCGAAGCCCGGCCAACCGGCTGCCGTTCTGCGCGGGATCAACGGATCATCGCGGGCTTCGAGGAGATCGGTCGCTTCGTGCAGGAGCAAGGTCGCAAGCCGCAGCATGGTGAGAGCCACGACATTTTCGAGCGGCTCTATGCGGTGAGGCTGGACCAGATTCGGAAATCCGGGGAGTGCCGGGAGGTTTTGAGAGGCGTGGATCCGCACGGGCTTCTCGATGTAACAACGGAAATTTCATCCAGCGTGGTCCGGGAAGAACCTTCCGATGCGGAGTTGCTGGAAGCACTGGGTGTCAATTCCGGTGGAGACGTGACAGAACTTGTCCACGTGCGTTCCCGCGAGGAGATCAAGGCGGCGGAGGAGGTCGCGCAGCGGAATCCCTGCAAGGACTTCGAGGAATTCCGTCCCACTTTCGACAAAGTGCAATGCGAACTGGCATCCGGCCTCCGGCAAACCCTCAAATATAAGGACAATGCCGAGGTGAAGGTGGGAGACATTTTCATCCTCGATGGGCAAAAGGTGTTAGTTGCGGGAAAAGGAGAACTGTTCACCAATTACTATGGGCGTCCCGATAGCCGTCTGCGGGTGATTTTCGACAACGGCACGGAAAGTGATTTGCTCGTGCGCTCGCTGCAACGCGCGTTAAACAAGGACAAGGCCAGCCGGCGCATCACGGAACCGGACATGGGGCCGCTTTTCTCGGACGAGGAAGAGGAGGGGGATCAGCAAACGGGTTATATCTACGTTTTGCGGAGCAAGTCGGAGCATCCATTTGTTGCGGAACATCGGTTAGTAATCCACAAGATCGGGGTCACCGGCGGAGACGTGAAAGCGCGGATTGGCGGTGCGAAAAAGGATCCGACCTATTTGCTGGCCGATGTGGAGGTTGTCGCGACCTTCAAGCTATCGAACATCAACCGAAATAAGCTGGAAACATTGCTTCACCGGTTTTTCGGAAATGCTCGGTTGGACTTGGAATTAAAGGATCGCTTCGGATCGCAGGTGGAACCCAAGGAGTGGTTTTTGATTCCGCTAGATGTCATTGAGGAGGCGATTGAAAAGCTCAAAGAGGGGATCATCGGCAGTTTCCGATATGACACGAAGAAGGCGAAAATTATTTCTATTTGAGCTGCTGGAACGCTACGGGACGCGTATATGTCCTCATACGTGTTTAGGCGTAAGCGTACAGCTTCCAGGTGACTGCTTTGCCGTCGCTCCCTTGCGCCAATCCCTAAAAGCATTGTGTCTAGGGCCGATCTGAGACCCCCAACCTATGCCCGCCACACAAAAGGCGTTCTTCTTCTCATGGGCATCGACCAAATATGGTTTCAATGTTATCTCTTCCCGGAAGGGGCGCTTTGACTTCCGTCCCAACAAGAGCAACCGCCTCAACAGCCATGCCATCACGCGGACGCCACCAGAGTTCTTCTAAAGAATGCCTTCAAATCATGCGCCGCATTGAAGCCATGGAGGGTGTCGTGGGGGTGATCATTGGGCGGTCCTACGGCGGCAAATCCCTGAGTGTCGGGGCTCGGACAGGAGCTGTAAAAATCCAGCGCAAGATCTCAGGTGGCCTCAAAGCCGTGACCCAATCCACGAAGGGCCTGCAAGAAATTTTCATCCGTACTGAAGCCGGAATGGAAGATGCCATCGCCGAGGCGATCCTCAAACTCGATTGAACGGATTCATTGCGCGGAGTATCCTGTTAGTTCAAAACGCCCAGTCCCATTAGTTTGAGCAAGAAAACCGATGCATCTTGAGAAATCAAAAATTATCCTTTTTTGCCTGCGTTCATCCCCGTCCATCTGCGGTTAGAAAACTCTTAATTTAACAGGAGTGTCTGTCACGCCCGGCGCAAGTAATCGGGCACTTGATCGCGTTGAGAGGCGGGTGGCAGGGCAGCACTGGCGAAAGAAATCACCGCGCCGACACCGGCAGCATGAGCGCCACCCAGCCTGGGCTCTACGTCCAAGTCGGGGAAAACATAACGGGCACCGCGCTTCAGCCAGAAATTGATAGAAAAGGCAGCTAACAACAACGCAAGCGAGGCTCCGGCTGGCATGGTGTATTTTAAGGCGATCGCACGGGCCCACTCGATTTTTTGGTTTTTTGCGAGAGTCTTTTCCACTGCGATTTCCGCCGCGCCGGGCACCGGAGCCACTTCGGGGGTAGTCGCCGCACCGCCAATCATGCGCTCCATCCAGTAAACCCGAATCGACATTTGCACGAGAAAGGCTTCGAGCTGTTCGGCGGGGTTGAGTTTTTCAAAGGCCTGCACCACGGAGCTTGCCAAGGCACGCCGCTGCTCGGCTGCGGAAACGACATCAGTTAGAGATGGGCTCAGATAGACCACCGAGCGTTGGGGCGATCCGAGATAGTAATAGGCGATCACTGCGGGGCGGCCTTGAGAGAAAAAGCGTTCGATCATTTCTTCTTCCCGCACCTCGCTGGGAATTTCTTGATCTTTGCCAATCACGTAAACAAAAAGGTCGATGGAGGAATCACTCGCATGATAGTTAAGGAAGCTCAGCCGATCCCGAAAATTCGCGGGACTTAGCAGACCCTGAGGATCGACCAAAAAAGTCTTCGGCCGCTCGGCGAAATATGTAGGTAGAAATTTTTCCGGAATCTCAGGCGAATGCTCGGTATCTTGGGCGATTTCCTCTGCAGTCGGTTGTTCGACTTTGAGTGCTGTAGTGATTTCCGGTTTCGGATCATCCGGCACCGGGTCATCCGTTAGAAGCAAGCCGCCTGCGATCCAGCCAGCCGACTCTAGCTCCCTTTTCTCGTTAGCATTCCACTTTGGCAGGCCCGGTTCTTCGATCCCAAGCAACGACATGGTTCCTGCTAGACCCATCAAAACAAACCAGCGCACACCCTTCACAACTTCACCTCCGCGTTTTGCTCCTCGGCCAGCACCTGACGATGCCCCGCACGAATGCGGCGCACGAGATCCACCATTTGCGCCTGAGGTAGGACCTTGCGCTCAAAATACTCGGGGTCTCGGCGAGCGTGGCGGCTGCGTTTCCGCAGGATGACGCCAAGATGTGCGAGGGATTTCACCAGCCCACCTGCGTAGTCCCCTTCTAACCAGTAGGCGTGGGCGCGGGATAGGCAGTCGAACGTATGCGCCTCTTCCAAAAACGGATCCAACAAATAGCCGAAGACCATACCTGCCGCTTTCGATTCGGGATCGATCGTGATGAGGATTCCGGCCGCATTAGGCTTGGTCACCGGCACATCTTCAAATGCGGACCGGTTCAGCAACCAAAAACCGAATTGCCGGATGTTCGAAATTTCGCCCAATGATCCGGTGTAGATCGCCACAAAAATCTGCGGAAAATGCCGTGTGATCGCGTCCATCGCCGCTTGCACGCGCTCGCGGTCGCCGCGCCGGAGAATCCCAGCGCTGTCGGTTAGGCAGCGAATACGCACCTCTTCATGTCCGAATCGTGCATCCGCATCCGCAAGCGTGAAGCCACAATGCGGGCAGGACGCCGCAGCTCGGTGAATTCGCTGGACACATCGCGGGCATTTCATGATTGCAAAGACGCATTCTTCTACGGAGATCGCCGTAGTTCGTCAAAGCGAATCATCACGAAATGCATAATAAATTTCCGATGACGTTTCGTTCCCCACCAATTACAAACATTCGCAAAGATTCGAGGTTCCAAACGGCCTCCCCTGCAATAGTCTCCACAGGTATCGCCAAACTAAACAATTTTCCTCTCAGCTCTTTCTAACTACCATCATGCAACCACCGCCCCTTGATCAAACGATCACTTTCATTCGCCCGAAGCTTAATTTTTCGGGAAAATGGCTCATCATTCTGCCCCTCGCATTTTTTCTACTCATCGGCATATTTTCCTCCTTTTACACCATCAGCCCGGAATCGGTGGCCGTGGTGCAGCGCTTCGGAAAATTCAAAGAAGTCGCCGAGCCTGGATTGCACTTCAAGCTACCATACGGCATCGACACCGCAATGACCGTACCCGTCCGCCGCCAGCTCAAACTGGAGTTTGGCTTCTCAACGCCCCTCGCGACCAATCCGGATCAAAACAGCGAATCTCCTGAATTGGAGCGCGACATGGTAACAGGTGATTTAAACGCCGCACAGGTCGAGTGGATCGTGCAATACAGCATCTCCTCGCCGAAAGAATATCTGTTTTATTTCCGCAATCCAGGTTCCACCCTGCGTGCCCTAACGGAGAGCGTGGTGTGTGAGGTCATTGGTGACCGGACCGTGGACGAGGTTCTAACCATCGGCCGCACCGAGATTGAAACGGAATCGCTGCTCCGTCTCAAAGGCATTTTGGAGAATCTCAACATGGGCGTCACCGCCGAGCAGATCCAACTCAAGAATGTGCATCCGCCGGGTCCGGTGCAACGCTCCTTTGACGAGGTGAACCGCGCCCAGCAGGAACGCGAGCAAATGATCAACGAGGCGAATGGCGAGTATAACCGCGTCATCCCGAAAGCCAAGGGCCTAGCAGATCAACGTATTTCCGGCGCCGACGGGTTTGCCGTGCAACGCATCAACGAGGCCGAAGGTGACGTGGCCCGCTTCAAGGAGCTTTTGCTTCAATACGACAAGGCTCCAGCGATCACCAAACAACGGCTCTATCTGGAAACCATGAACGAAGTGCTTCCGCAACTGGGCTCGAAAATCATCATCGACGAGGACGCTAAGCAGTTCCTCCCGCTTCTGAACCTCAAGTAATCCTGCGGCTTCGATTCATTTCTAACATTTATATTTTATATCATGAAACATCTCTCTATTCTCATCTTGCTAGGCGTGTCGATTATCGTCATCTCCAGCATGGCCTTCACCGTGAGCGAAACCGAACAGGTTTTCATCACCGAGTTCGGCAAACCCGTAGGCGATCCGATCAACGCGAATCCGGCGAAAAACGAAGCCGGCCTGCATTGGAAAAAGCCGTTTATCCAAGATGTCAATCGCATCGAAAAACGCATCCTCGAATGGGATGGCCCCGCGACCGAAATGCCAACCCGCGATAAGCTCTATATCTCCGTGGACAACTTCGCCCGCTGGCGCATTTCCGATCCGAAAACCTACTTTGAAAAACTCCGCGACGAACGCAGCGCCCTCTCACGCCTCGACGATATCATCGGCAGTGAAACCCGTAACATCATCGCCGCGCATGACCTGATCGAAGTGATCCGCAGCGAGAAGGGCCGCAAACCTTCACGTGACGAATCTATCACCGAGGCGAATTCGAATCTCGGCGTGCTCCCACCGATCCAATTCGGAAGAAAAACGCTCGATCAACAAATTCTTAAAGCGGCACAACCCAAGGTGGAATCATGGGGCATCGAGCTGCTCGACGTCCGCTTCAAGCGCATCAACTATAAGCCCGGCGTGATCGATAAAATCTACGCACGGATGGCTTCTGAGCGCCAGCAGATCGCCGACCGCTTCCGCTCCGAAGGTGCCGGTGAAGCCGCAAAAATCATCGGCCGCAAGGAACGTGATTTGCTTTCTATCCAATCTGGAGCCTATCGCAAAGAACAGGAAATCAAAGGCAAGGCCGATGCACAAGCCACCGGCATTTACGCCGCCGCCTATAACTCCAGTCCCTCCGCCGCCGATTTCTATCAATTTGTGAAAACCCTCGATACTTATAAGAAGACGCTCAACAAGGACACGACCACGATCTTTACATCTAACAGTGATCTTTTCCGCCTCTTCAAGCATATCGAGGCACCGAAAGCGCCGTAACTGTCACTGCACCCATTACGCTGCTTCGGCGATGATCAGGACTTCCGCGAAGGGGAGATCGGATAGAAGAGCAAAAGCATTGTGGCGGGTGAGTCTCGCTCGGGTGGCGGCGGGGCTGGCCATCCCGCATAGGAAGCGGGCGAGCTGGCGCGGAGTCGCTAGGGCGGCGTGTTTCTGATCGACGAGATCCTTAACGATACTGAGTTCATCATCTGTGGCACTGCGGAATTTCGGGCGCTTGATGGTTTTCGCAGGCACGCCCCGGCAGCGATCGCAATGGCCGCATGGCTGAGCTAATTTTTCCCCGAAATGCTTGGTGAGATAGGCGGTGAGGCAGCCGCGCTGGGAGGAAATTCCAAGAACCTGGGAGAGTCGCGCAAGGTCCGCTTGCTCGCGCTGTTGGAATTTCTCGACGAGGCCGGCGATGAGAATTTTCAGGTCGCCCGGATCCTTTTTCATGCGATAGGCGTGGCGGACGCCGGAGGCGGTGAGGATGATGTCGCCGGCGGTCTGAAGGTCGTTAAGCAATGCGACGATTTTCTGCCGGGGAATTGAAAATTCGATCGCGAGCTTATCCGGATAGAAATACCACCACCAGCGTTTCATTTCTCCGGCGGCGAGCACGCGGGCCACGAACTTACGTTCTGATAGAGAGCGTCCCGCGAGGATTTTCTCTTCCGGGCGGAGTAGCTTCGCACGATAGGTGGCGTAGTGACTACCCGTGGCCTCGATGACACCATCGATTTCCAAATAGGTCATCACGGTGGCAATGATGTTAGGCCGGATATCACAGATGGTGGAAAGATCGTAAGGCGAGACATCGAACTTGTCGCCAAGGCGGAGCACGCGGTCGATGAGATTCCCGAGGGCGCGTGGGGATGGATTGTCAGAGTGGATAAAATTTTCCAACACCGTGAGATCCTCCCCGCAGGCGAGCATTTCGCAAATGGCGTGCTGCCCATCGCGCCCGGCTCGGCCGATTTCCTGGGTGTGGTTTTCAAGGCTCTTCGGCAGGTTGTAATGATAGACTGCTCGTATGTTAGATTTATCAATACCCATCCCAAAGGCGATGGTGGCCACGATGATGCGGGTGTCACCTGCCATGAAAGCGCTCTGGGCATCAGCGCGAAATTCAGCGGGCAGTCCGGCATGGTATGCGCGGGAGGAGAGTCCTTGTTTGGCGAGAAAAGTGGAGACTTCCTCTGCGGTTTCCTGACGGGTCACATAGACGACGGCGGGGCCACCGATGGATTGCAAGCGCTCTAATAGGATCGCTTTTCGGTCAACGGCGGTGCACGGGGTGACGCGCAGATCAAGATTTGGTCGATGAAAACTGAGCTGCACGTGATCGGCAGCGGCGATGCGAAAGGCCTTGCGGATGTCGCGGGCAACCTTGGGCGTAGCAGTCGCGGTTAGACAAAGGACTCGCGGAATTTTCAGGGTTCGGCAGAGTTTCGCGAGCTTCAGATAGTCTGGGCGGAAATTGTGGCCCCACTCTGAGATGCAGTGCGCTTCATCGATGGCGGCGAGCTGGATGGGCAGGCGTTTCATGCGCTGGCGGAAGGCTTCATTTGCGAAACGCTCGGGGGCGATGTAGAGCAGTTTCAATATGCCAGCATCGAGCCGCTGATAGACATCGCGGATTTCCTCGGCATCGAGAGTGGAATCGAGGCGTGCGGCGGCGATACCCTTAGCGTTGAGCGTGTCCACCTGATCTTTCATCAATGCGATGAGCGGAGAGACGACGAGGGTGAGCCCGTCTAGCAGGAGTGCGGGAACTTGGTAGCACAACGATTTTCCACCGCCGGTTGGGAAAATCGCGAGGGAGGAGCGGCCCTCGAGCAGGGCAGTGATCACCTGCTCCTGCCCATCACGGAAGGTCTCGAAGCCAAAATAGTTGCGTAGCGCGTGAAACACTCGCGAGCTTCCGGTGATGGAGAGGCGGTGACAAGCGTGGAAAAACCTCGGAATGCCCAAGAAAACACACGCTGGAATTGCATTTCGCGGATTATTGAGCGAGATAGATGAAATTTCATTTTTCACCTACCATGCGCATCTGGTCCCTTACTTTGATCTCCCTCCTATTGGTTCCTTATACGGTCCGCGCGGAGGACGCCTACGTCGAAGGCGAAGTGCTGGTGATTTTCAAACAAAATATCACTCCCGAAGGTGTCAAAACCGCTCTCAACAAGCACTCATTGCGAATGGCTGAGCAATACGAAAGCGTGTCCCGGCATGACCGTCGTGTGTCCAGCCTCATTCGGGAAAAATCTCGCAGCACGGCACAACTGCTCGCCACTCTTCAAGCGGACCCGAATGTGGAGACCGTCGAGCCAAACTATCTCCGCCATGTTTCAGTGGTCACTCCTAACGACACGAATTTCTCCAAGCTCTGGGGCCTGCAAAATACCGGGCAAATCGTAAACTCGTTAGGAAGCAGCAGTGGAGTGGACACGAAGTTCCTCGAAGCTTGGCGACTTGCAAGGCCCGTTGTCAGCGAGGTGGTCGTCGGCGTGGTAGATACTGGCGTGGACATCACTCATCCCGACTTAGCCGCAAACATCTGGCTGAACCCGGGAGAAATTGCAGGCAACGGAATCGACGACGATGCTAACGGTTACATCGATGACATTCACGGCTACGATTTCGCCGGACTTACCGCCGCAATCACGGATTCAAGCGATCACGGGACGCACGTTTCAGGAACGATCGCCGCAGTTGGTAAAAATAACCTTGGAGTGATAGGCGTGGACTATCGTGCGAAGATCCTACCTCTGAAAGTTTCAACCAATGGCGACACCATCTCGACCTCCGCAAGCATCGCAGCTTATAATTACGCGATCATGCTGAAACAGAAAGGCGTAAATATCGTCGCATTAAATGCCTCTTTCGGAGGCGGCTCGTTCAGCACGAGTGAGAAAAATGCCATCACCGCGCTGCGCGACGCCGGCATCGTTCTCTGCGCGGCGGCGGGGAATGAAACCGCTAACAACGATACCACCCCATCCTATCCAGCAAACTACACCGTCACAAATATCATTTCCGTGGCAGCTCTCACCCAGAACAATGGCCTCGCCAGCTTTTCTAACTACGGAGCAACCACGGTGGACATCGCCGCTCCGGGCGAGAATATCTATTCCACTAAACCTGTTAGTCAATCCACTGTCCCACGCGTAACGGTGTCCGGCACAACCTATGCCGCTCAGCAAATCGAATACTCAGGCACCATCCCTGCCTCGGGCATCAGCGGAACAATTTACTCCTGCGGCATCGGCAACCCAAGCGATTTTCCAAGCGGCGTCAGGGGAAACATCGCTCTCATACAGCGAGGCACTCTAACTTTTGGAGAAAAAGTCACTAACGCCAAGACTGCCGGTGCCACCGCTGCCGTCATTTACGATAACACGACGAGTCCTCTGAGCAGTGCGAACACTTTCACCCTCGGTGCGAGTGGGACTTGGATTCCGGCTCTCCAAATCACGCAAGCCGATGGAAATGCCATCATCGCTTCATCCGTGAAAACGAGCACCATCACAAACGTGGTCGATCTCTCTCTTGCCTATCAGTTTCTCGATGGCACCTCGATGGCCACCCCGCACGTCGCCGGAGCTGTTGCATTCGCCGCGATGAATTTCCCCACCGAAACCATGAGCCAGAGGATCTCGCGCATCCTCACCCGCGTGACACTCGTCCCCGCGCTCACCGGGAAAATGACCACCGGGGGCCGCCTCGATTTACTCAAGATTATCGATACTGACGGTGACGGACTTCCCGACTGGTGGGAGACAGAAAAATTCGGCAACCTTACCCAGACCGCCGCCGCAGATCCCGACGCCGATGGATTTTCTAACTTGCAGGAATTTCTAGCAGGCACATCACCGCAAATCGCTAGCAGCCGTCTCAACTTCGCAACCTACGCCCCCGGTGGCACGGGTTCGCATGATTTCATCCTTACTTTCCCGAGCATGGAAAACACGATTTACCGAGTCCAATGGAGCAACAACCTTACGACATGGTCCCCGCTCGGCAGCGACCTCACCGGCACCGGCTCCGCCATGCAGATCAGCGATCCAAGTGCCTTACCAGCCGCTCCTGCTAGATATTACCGGATAGGGATTCCACCCCAGTGAATAAAAACGGCACCAAGGAAATCCAATCGCTGTTTGGAGGCTTTACGTTTTCCCCAACCCGGCTAATCTCTGGCTATGAAAACACTGGAAACTGACATCGAAATTGGAACGGATGGCAGCGTGAAATTACTTTCACCCCTGCCCGCATGGTTGAAGCCGGGCCGGGCGCATGTGCTAATGACCGTGGAATCGGTGGAGGAAAAACCGCCGCACCGGAAACTTACCGCCACACCCGAGATGATCGCGCGTCGCGCGACGGCACTTGAAAAAATCCGCAAGCTCAACCCCTACCGCGACATCGCCGATCCCGTGGAATGGCAGCGTCCAATGCGCGATGACCGCCCTGACCCTGGGCCACGGCATTTTCTTTTTGAAGGGAATATCCGCATAGGTTCCTGATTTCGAAAAAATCCTAGACAAACCTCCCCGATTCGACTCTGGTGGGGTTGGA
>JAYVNE010000021.1:0-2357 GCA_043758615.1 Akkermansiaceae bacterium | reverse complement strand
TAAACTTCTGAACTTCGCGCTGCTCAACACCGAGCCGGTCGTCGCCCACCGGAACCGGATCGACTTCCTGATAGAAAAACTCCGTTCCGAATGCGCCCGCCGGGTCAGCAGGGGAAAAACCCGCGTCTTCAATCTGGCTTGCGGACCTGCGATGGAGGTTCAGCGTTTCCTGCGTGAATGCGAAGAGAGCGATTTAGCAGAAATTGATCTGCTAGATTTCAACCCGGAGACATTGGAATACACTCGCGAGCGAATCCAAGAAGCGCGGATGAGCGGTGGCCGGGAAACCCAAGTCCGCTATTTCCAACGCTCCGTCCACCAACTCCTGCGTGCCGCAACCCAAGGCGGTGATGATGAGTTTTCTAACTACGACATCGTTTATTGCGCCGGCCTGTTCGACTATCTCTCCCAGCGCGTCTGCAAGCGCCTCGTGGAACTTTTCTGCACCATGATCCGTCCCGGCGGAATCGTCATCGTAACGAACGTAGCGGCCAGTAATCCACGCAAAGCCTGGATGGAATACGTGATGGAGTGGAATCTAATCTACCGCGATGAGGCTGAAATGGCCGATCTCGTCCCTGATGGTCTCAATCTAAAAGGGACAACGATCAAGGCGGATTCCACGGGGGTGAACTTGTTCCTTGAGATCGAACTCGCCAATGCCTGAACCGATTGTCATCCCGCTGGAGAAGACTGCCGATCTGCGGCAAGCATTCCGCGAATATGAGAGCGTAATTGCATTGGAGAACGCACGGCGGGCGGCTGTCTTCGCAGCGGTTTTCATGCTTGCGGGTTCGTCGCTCGATTGGGTGGTCTTCCCTAACAAAGCTTGGTATTTCCTGCTGATCCGTGCGATTTGCTCAATTCTCTTGGGCATGGTGTTCTTCCTTTTAGGGCAGATCAAAAATCGGACGATTTCCCATCAGATTTCCCAGGCAATCGCTCTGCTCCCCTTGATTTCGATCTGTGCGATGATTGCCCTAACAGATGGCGGCAACTCTATTTATTACGCCGGATTGAGTTTGGTGCTCGTGGGGCTTTCGCTTCTGCTTCGGTGGAGTTTTTGGAACTCCTTGGCAATGATCAGTGCGGGTTTTTTCTGTTATGCGATGAGTATTTTCATTGCCGGGAACACCCCCGCTTTCCGGGTTCTTTTTAGCAATTGCTATTTCCTGTTCGCCACTTCCGTCTTCGTTCTTGCGGGAAGTTACTTCTATGAAAAACTGCGTTTCAGCGAGTATTGCCTGCGGATGGAGGTTGAAGAATCCCGGCAGCTGCTCGAATCCCAGAACCGCCAGCTAAGCGAGCTCGATGAAGCGAAAACACGTTTCTTCGCCAATATCAGCCACGAGCTTCGCACCCCGCTTACGATCATGCTGGGCATTACCGAACGCCTGCGAACCGTCCTTTCCCGGCAATCTAACGATCCGGCGGTCCAAGAAATGACAGGCATGCTTGAACAGAACGGACTGCGCCTGCTCAAGCTCATTGATGACCTTCTCGATTTGGTTCGATTCGACACCGGCCACGCCGATATTAACCGCCAACCCACTCTGATAGGTGCTCACCTTGAAGGGCTCCTTCGCTCGCTCCGCCACCTTGCAGAGCAGGATCGGGTGGCTCTCGTTTGGGAGTGTAAAACCGAGAACGATAGTATCCAACTCGACCGCGATAAATTCGATAAAATTCTGCTCAATCTAGTCATTAACGCGATCAAGTTCACCCCATCGAGCGGCACCATTGAGGTGAAAGTCCTTGCTGAGAATCATCAACTCCGGCTCACCGTCGAGGATACCGGCGTCGGCATTCCACCGGATGTCATGCCCCGGATTTTCGAGCGGTTCTGGCAGGTGGATACGTCGTCCACCCGAAAATTCCAAGGTGCCGGCATCGGTCTCGCTTTAGTCCGCAGCCTCACGGAAGCGATGGATGGCAAGGTCGGGGTGGAAAGCCGACTGGGTCATGGCACCACCTTTACGATCGATCTCCCTGCCGAAGCGGCGGAAACCCGATCCGATATTTTGGAGTCTGACGAAAATCATCCACTCAAGGACGGGGGGAACATCGCAGATCTTCATCGCCGCGCTGCCATGTCGATCCCGGGGAAAATGGTGGCGCGCTCGGCGATTCCGATTCACCCACCCAGTCCGATTGCCCCGCCCATGATCGGTGCTCGACCCAGCGGGGCACGGCCTCTGGTTCTAATCGCCGATGATGAGCCCGACATTCGCCGATTTTTACGGATGCAGTTAGAGGACGTGGACGTGATCGAAGCCTCTGATGGTGCCGAAGCGCTCGAGTTGGCGCGCCTCCGTCGGCCTCAGCTTTGTCTGCTCGATCACATGATGCCTGAAATG
>JAYVNE010000020.1:0-21759 GCA_043758615.1 Akkermansiaceae bacterium | reverse complement strand
CGGCAGGGCATTTTTCGGTGCTTAATAGAAGAATGGGGTTTCAAACCCCTTCTCCTTATTACTCCAAAACCCACAAATCTTTATGCGCGTCAGTATAGGTAGCGCTGCTCAGCGCTTAAAAGAATCAAGATCTATTACAAATGGGGAATCTAGAAAATTGTCTCAATGTGCTTTTGCCGATAAGCCTGAGACAGGTGGTCGGCGTGTCAAAATTGCTGAAGCCAGTGCATGGCGGTTTGTTAGGTTCTTCAGGATCTCGCGGATCGTCACGACACTGAGATCCTCCGGACCACCTTCTTCGAGAGTCTCAAGAGCTGGCGGCGGCTTGCTCTACTCAGCGAAATTCTCGTGCAAGTCCAAGTGCAAGCCCACATGCGCCCCACTCTGCTAGATCCCTTCGCCATTTTCAAGAGTCTGGACGGCTTCGATCTTTATGCCGGCGACGGTCACTTCATCGCTGCCGCTACCCATGACAAAGCCGCGCCGCGCCGCGCAAAAAGCCGCGCCCCGCAAGAAGCCGGAAAAGCTAGGCAATGCCAAAGCCCCCGGCAGAACCTCCGCCCTCAAACGCCAAGACATCGTTACCTTGCGTCAGAGTGCCGCTAAAGGCCGCAAGGTTCTATACATTTGGGACCGAGCCGGAATCGACTTCCGGCAATGGTTCAAGTGGGAGGAAAACGGCATCTATTTACTGAGTCGCGAAAAGGAAAACATGAAACTCGTAATCGTCGGCATCCACCCGTTTGACGGGGCCAATCCCATCAACCAAGGAGTGATTTCCGATGAAATGGCCGCCACCAGCGTCGGTGTGACCGTGCGGCGGGTCATCTATCAAGATCCGGCGACCGGGATCATTTACGCATATCTAACAAACCTACCGCCCACCGTTTCTCCTGGCATCGTCGCCCTGCTCTACAAGCCCCGCTGGTGTTAGATGAGTGATTTGGCGGAATTCCGCGGCCTATCGGATCGGGAAAGGGCGGGGTTTCTGGTGAGGCTGCGCGTGTCCTGTATCGACGCGGTCCTCGGCGAGGGCGCCGAGGACAACACGCAAGGGCGCGTGTGCTCCCCTTTTAAAGACCATCTAGCGCGGGGTATTCATAAAGCCTGCGGGGCATAAGTATATCTCAACCACCCACTCTTCACCTCCCTATCACTTTTTCCGCGAGCCCTGCCATTCCCAGAGCTCGTTGAGCAGCAGGCGCTCGACCTGATTCATCGCACTGGCGACGGCGCTAGCGCAGTTAGCAGCAGCGATTTTTGGGCGCAGGCGTTGGAGTTCGCCGACGAGTTGCTGATAGATGGAGGCGCGGCGTTTGAACTCGAACACGGAAATCATCGCAAGGCACCAGGCAGCGATGCCGGGCATGACGGCATTCGTAAAGGATAGCCCGGTGCCCCAGGGTGCCGCAAATTTCATCCCGCAGAATGCACAAACGACTAGGACGCTACTCAGGAGCATCGCCGTCCACGAGCAGACCCAGAATACTTTTCCGAAGATGGCCATGCGCTTGGCTGCGAGCTCGCCCTTCGATTTTAAATAAGCGATCTGGGCGTCCACGCGCTCTTTCAGATAGAGATCGCGGGCAGTCCCCCAACCGCGTCTTTCCGGGACCAGGTGCATCGCGGCGGTGCGGAGAAACGCTTCTTCGCGGCCGAAGAGTTCGCGGGCGGGCGGGCGTAGCGGGCTTCCAGGCTCGTGGGATGTTAGGAGTGATCGCAGCAACTCGGCGCGCACGCGGTCGCGAATCCAACGTTCCTGCCATCGCAGCCTTCCCCCTACCCACGGAAGGAGCGCGGCGATGCAGACGATGACAAGTTTCACCATCGCGCCTGCCTCAGCCGCAGTGAGAACGAAGGTGACGAGCACGGCCTGGAGGATGGTGGCGAGGTGGTTAAGCGACATCGAGCCTGCCGCGAAATAGCGCGAACGCGGGGCGCTGGCAGTGGCGCGGGAATCTAACCGCTCAAAAAGTTTCCCAACGGTGGTGGCTTCCGGCAGTTCATCGAACTCATGGTCCTTGATGGCATTGCTTGGCGATTTATTGTGCCATGTGGCTCGCAGAGTGGTGGCATCGATCACGCGTGATGGAATGCCTCTGAGGCGTGTTTCGTTTACACTTTCCGCCGTCCCACCGAGACCGCGGGCTGGCTGGCCGTCCCAGAGAAACAGCATGCGGTCGCTGATTTCCAAGGTCTCTCTCGCAACCACATGATAGGCTGCTGGAGCCTCCTCGCCACCGGGTGAAACTTCACACCACCAGGCGGCGTCCATGCAGCGGCAGGCGTGGTCCCACTCGGCGGGATCGTCGAAATCCTCGCGGAAACGGCCTTTTAAAAATGGCAGTAGCACCACGGTTTTCAGCCCGGCCTCGTGACAGGCATCGAGAAAAAGCAGATCCGCCCCGGCTGCGGCACTCGCGATACCGACCAGTTCGCCGGACACGCTGGCGCGGATGGTTTCCAGTTCGGCGGCGATTGCGAGTTTCGCCGCCGCCGGATCGGGCACTGCGCGGTGACCTGCAAAACCGACGAACCACATGCGGCGAATGAGGGCGGGGGAGGCTGACATGATAGATCGCAGAAAAATGAAATCAACGGGCGGCGGAGGAAAGATGATCGAAGTGTCGGGGAAATGTGAACTCCCAAAAAAACGTCGTTTAAACGGCGCTTGAAATTCCCCACCCCACCCGCCAAACCAGCGCGGTGAATCAAGCTTTCATTCTCGGTGCTGGACTTGGAAATCGCTTGCAGCCGCTGACGAGCCGCCTGCCAAAGCCGCTTGTTCCACTTTTTCACCGACCCTTGGCCGCTTGGGCGATGGACGCTTGCACCCGCGTGGGCATCCGACGCTTTGCCGTGAACACCCACCATTTACCTGAAGCATGGCACGGCTTCGGAGCGGAAAATGACCTTACCTTTTTTCATGAATCCATCTTGTTAGAAACGGGTGGTGGCTTGAAAAACATCAGCGCATGGATCGGCAGCGATCCTTTGCTCGTCCACAATGGCGACATTTTTTCCACCCTGCCTTTGGAGAAACTCATCGCTGCGCACGAGGCATCGAGCCTTCCCGTCACGCTCGCGCTTCGTTCCCGGGGTGATGCTAGGCACATCGCTCTTGATCCGTCCGGCAAGCGCGTGACCGACATCCGGAAAACCCTCGGGCGCGCGGGGGGGACGCACGTTTTCACCGGCATTTACTGCATTGATCCCAGCTTCCTCGGTCTGCTTCCAGCCGGGGAAAAAGTTTCTATCATTCCGGCATTTCTCAAACTCGCGGAAACCGGCCTGCTCGGTGCCATCACTCTGGACGAGGGCGTCTGGCTCGATCTAGGCGACCGGAAATCCTACCTCCAAGCCCACCAAGAGCTCGGCCTCGGCCCCGCCATCCATCCTGATGCACTCGTGGACAGCGCTGCCTACGTGGAGAATTCCGTCGTCGGTCCTGGTGCAGTCATCGAGGCCGGAGCCATCGTGAGAAACTCCGTCGTGTGGCCCCGGTGCCACGTCACCTCGGATTCTCTGCTAGATGAATGCATCGTTTATTCTGATACGCCCGCGAGTGGGGTCCGCCAAAACAGCGATCTTTGAAAAACGAGATGGGGGAGTCGAGCAATCCGGCGGCCCCTACGCCAGCGGGTGAGACTGAGAAAAATTCACGATTTTCCGCTCTCTTTCTTGCCATCCGCCATGGGAACCGATAATGCCCGCAAACAACAAAACCCATGACAAACACCGCCGTATCCACAGTTCCTAACGCAAAGCGGCTTCTCTGGGCTGGCTTCATGGCCATTCTTGCAGCCGGTGTCGGCTTCGCCATCCGCAACGGCATCGGTGCCGCTTGGGGGGAGGAATTCGGATTTACCAACCTCCAAAAAGGATTGATCGGAGGAGCGGGCTTCTCGGGCTTTTGTTTTGGAATCATCATCGGTGGTGTCATTGTGGATAAGATCGGATATGGGAAATTGATCATCACCGCCTTTTTGCTGCATGTGATCTCTGCGGCGGTCACCCTTCTTCCCTCCGGAGGAATGGCCCAGCAAACCGCCTTCCTACTGCTCTTTACGGGAACATTCATTTTCTCGTTGGCCAACGGAACCCTCGAAGCGGTGGCAAATCCGCTCGTTGCCACCCTGTTTCCTCACAATAGAACCCACTATCTCAACATCCTGCACGCCAGTTGGCCCGCAGGGATGATCCTTGGGGCAATCATCACCCTGCTTGTGGGCAATCAATGGAGTTGGAAAGCGCAACTCGGCCTCTATCTGATTCCCACCGTCATTTACGGTTTCATGTTCTTCGGCCAAAAATTCCCAAAATCCGAAGCATCCTCCAAAGGATTTTCGCTGGGTGAAATGATGAAGGAAGTCGGCATCCTCGGAGCCAGCGTCGCCGGTTTCCTGCTCTATCTCTTCACCCGCGATGCGGTGGGCGGAAATATTCTCTCAGGCCTTACCCAGTCCGCCTTCTTCACTGGCGATGCTTGGAACTACATTTCCATGGCGATCGGTGCCGGATTTGTCCTATGGGTCGCCGTCATCACGAATTTCGCCCTCGGCCACTGGCTGTTGTTTGTCCTGTTCCTCGCCCATGCGATCCTCGGCTCGTTGGAACTGGGCACGGATTCCTGGATTGAAAACATCAACGGGACTATCCTCACACCAAGTCTCGGTAAAATCCTCTTCATCTTTGCGTGCGCCATTATGTTCGCCCTCCGATTTTGCTCCCACTGGATCGAGAGCAAGCTGAAGTTCTCGCCGGTCGCGATCCTGTTTGTCTGCTCACTGTTTGCCATCGCCGGTCTCTACCTGGCTGCCGGAGCTGACGGCGTTACTGCGGCATTCGGCGCAATGTTCATCTACAGCATCGGCAAAACCTTTTTCTGGCCGACCATGTTGGCCGTCGTCGGCGATCGTTTCCCTCGCACCGGTGCGGTGGCCATGAGTATCATGGGTGGCATCGGCATGCTCTCCGTCGGCCAATTGGGCGGCCCCGGCCTCGGTTACGCAAAAGACCGCTTCACCGCCGAGCACATGCAGGACAACGGCCACGGTGCGGTCCTTGAAGCAAACAAATCCGAAAAATCCAGCAAATGGCTGAGCTTCGCCGAAGTGACCGCCCTCGACGGCAAAAAAGTTGAAGAAGCCAAACACCTCGATACCTCGAAGCGCACGCCTGAACAACAAGCCATGGTGGACGGCGAAATCGGCGGAAGCCGCAAAACACTACGGTACGACGCCCTGCTTCCCTGCGGTATGGCACTCATCTACCTGCTGCTCTTGGTCTATTTCAAATCCATCGGCGGCTATCGACCCGTTAGGATTGAGGAACACTCCGCCTGATCCGAAATCAGGACCCGGACCCGAATGTTACAAAGCGACCTCCTTGGCTGGGGGTCGCTTTTTTCTCACCTCAAGCCATCGCGACTTGCGTCCGCTCACGATCGGCGAGGAAAAATGATCTCCAGCCACGGCTGCCCCCCCAGGCGGCATGACTTCAAGGTCGGGTGCCATTTTTTCACTTGCGGTGAAACGCTCGCGAGAGTGGAATCATAGCGAATGACCCGTGGCATCATCCATTTTTTAAAATCCACCGTCCTCGGGCTGGTGTTGGGCCTCGTCGGTCTGTTTCCGTGTGCTTTTTCCCAAGGAGTGAAAGTCAACTTGGCCGATGGCTTTGACTTCCCCGTCGGCAAACCTAACGCCGACAACTACTTCAAAGCCCGTGGACTGCGCCTCCAAAGTCCCCAACATTTCGGCGAGGACTGGAACGGCCGTGGCGGTGGCGATACCGATATGGGAGATCCCGTTTACGCAGTGGCCGATGGTGTCGTCACTTTCGCCCACAATGTCCACGTCGGCTGGGGGAACGTGATTCTAACTCGCCACGCCTACCGCGATCCAGCCAACGGCCAAGTAAAATTCTGCGACACCCTCAACGGCCATCTCAGTGAAATCATGGTGAAGGAGGGCCAACTTATTAAACGCGGCCAGCAGATCGGGACCATCGGCAACAACTTTGGCATGTATCCGGCGCACCTCCATTTTGAGATCCGGCTGAACATCAATACCGGAATGCAGCGCAATAACGTCCCCACAGACTTGGTGAACTGGGCGGATCCCACCCAGTTCATCACCAAATACCGCAAGCTCAACCGAGAGTGGAAAGCCGTGATCGCACCGACCGGCACCTATCAGGAATACGAAGGCTTCAAGGGACTCTGAAATGGACCCGCAGCCGAAGAAAAAAACTTCGTGGTGGACGCTCGCGCTCGTGGCCACCGCAGTCGTGCTTTGGGCTATCGATCAGAAAAAGGGGCTCAGTCACCCGGCCGAGCCCACGACTTCACACTCACAGAAATCCCCCCCTCCACCGTCCAAAAATACAGAGAAAACCGGGCGCTACGAAATCTATCACGGCTGCACTTTGGTCGAGGCCCGCAACAACGATGGTGATAGTTTCACGGTCCGCCTCCCCACCGGGAAACAAGCCGAGTTCCGCCTCTACTTTGTGGACACCCCGGAAAGCGCCTTTAAGTCGTACGCTGGCGGCGAAACGAACCATGAGCGCATCCGCCAGCAAGCCGCCGATCTGGGTGGCATTACCCCTGAGCAGGCCGTGGAAATCGGTAAAAAAGGTAAGGCATTCACCCTCGCGCTCCTCGCAAGCAAGCCCTTCTCACTCTGGACGGAATGGGACAGCCCGTATCACGACAACCGCTTCCACGCCCACATCGAGGTGATGGTTGACGGCAAACCCCGCTGGCTCCATCAGCTCCTCGTCGAGCGCGGCCTCGTCCGGCTGATCACCAAGCCCGCCGATCTTCCAGACGGCACTCCCGCCGCCAAAGAAAAGGAAAACTTACGCAATCTAGAGAGGGAGGCGAAACGCAAAGAACTCGGCGTCTGGGGATTAAACGACCGCCCCTAACATCAGCCCGCCCACGCGCTTCGATTTCATTTTGCAAAGCGTTTTTTCAAAAATTGCGAGCCCCGCATTTCGCTTGCGGGCTTGCCAGAATCCTTGGACGCGCTAGAAATACCGCTCACCTCTCCTTGAAAAGTTATTTCATCCGCCGCCTCCTGTTGATCCCACCGACTTTGCTCGGGATCACGCTGCTTGTTTTCACCATTACTCGCTTTGTGCCCGGCGGTTCGATGGAGCGGGTCCTGCAAGAAGCCGCCCGCGGCGCGGATCAGGGTGGCAAGCACTCGTCCTCCGCCAGCAAAGCCCAAGGTGGTCTCAGCGAGGAACAACTCGAAGAGCTCGAAGAACAATACGGCCTCGATAAAAATGTGCTTTATGCCTACGGCCAATGGCTCGGCATCACCCCACGCGAGGTCAGAATTTCCAAAGGCGAATACGGCGACCGCGGAGACGAAATGATCGGCAGTGAAATCGATCCCGCGACCACCGCTGAGGTCGTCCTGCGCGGCGATGGGCGGGCTGTCTTGGTGAAACAGGCGAATGCCCAAGTGGTGTCCGCAGTTTTCAAAATCACCGGAAAACCCATCGAAACCGAGGCGTGGAAAGTCCGCTACGAATCCGAAAAGGACCGACAAGCCCGCTATGCCCGCCGGAACTCAGGGAAAGAAAAACCGCCGACCTATCTGGCGCGCGCGGTCGTCTATCAGACACGGTTTTCCGGATTGCTGCAAGGGGACCTCGGCCGCTCCACTGTCTATAATGATCCGGT
This sequence comes from Akkermansiaceae bacterium, assembly GCA_043758615.1. Classification (GTDB taxonomy): domain Bacteria; phylum Verrucomicrobiota; class Verrucomicrobiia; order Verrucomicrobiales; family Akkermansiaceae; genus Luteolibacter. The sequence goes on along the minus strand of JAYVNE010000020.1, from coordinate 14,060 downwards.
CGATGAAATGATGCTGTCCCGCGTGCCCATCGCGACTTACTTCGGACTGCTTTCGGCGTTCCTCACCTACACGATCTGTTTGCCTCTCGGTGTATTGAAAGCGTTGAAACACCGGACTTTCATCGACAGCGCGAGCTCGGTGTTGATCTTCCTCGGGTATTCGATTCCGGGCTTCGCGCTCGGCGCGATCCTTCTCGTTCACCTAGGCGCGCGCATGAATCTTTTTCCTTTGTTCGGACTAACAAGTCCCGGTTTCGAGCAACTAAGCGAGTGGGGAAAGGTCAAGGATCTCGCCCATCATACGGTGCTGCCACTGACTTGTTATATGGTCGGATCGTTCGCCGCGCTGACGATGATGACAAAAAACAATCTAATGGATAACCTTGCGGCAGACTACGTGCGCACGGCAGTAGCGAAGGGAGCAAGCTTTCCTCGCGCGGTCTTCGGACATGCTTTCAGAAATTCGATGATTCCGATTGCGACCAGCCTAGGTGGCTTAGTGGATGTTTTCATCGGTGGCTCGATGTTGATCGAAACGGTTTTCGATATCCAAGGTTTCGGTCTGCTTCAATATCAGTCGGTGATCGCGCGCGATGTTCCTGTGATCATGGGAACACTAACGGTTGCAGCGTTTCTCATGCTGCTAGGCCATGTGATTTCCGATTTCATTGTTGCGATGGTGGACCCAAGAATCAAATTTGAATAACGATGCGATTGTTAGGTTTGTCTATTTTGTTTCTAGGAGCACTTGCCGCAACAGGCCAGGTGATGGACATCGCCTTTCCCACAGCGCGGTGGTTTTTTGATGTGAGCAGGGAAGTGCCCGGACTGAAACTCTACGGATTCCCATGGTTTGGCTGGCTGAGCGCCGGGATTTTTGTGCTCAGCGGATTGGCGATGATCGTGCGTTCCTACACTTCGGGCCCGCGCAATCCTATCACCACACGCCGCATCCGCCGCTTCTGTGAAATCAAGCGGGGCTACTATTCTCTCGTGCTTCTCATCCTGCTAGGCGGGCTTGCATCGCTCGATCAAGTCGTGGTTGGAAAACGCGCGCTGGCGGTGAAATACGAAGGCAAGTGGAACTTCCCAGCATTCCTTACTAGTGATTTAAAAAATAAAGATTTTGGTGTTAGAGATAAAACGGCGGAGGCCCCTGCGGACTATCGGAAACTCAAACGCACTTGGGACGATTCCAGCGGTAACCGGGTGATCATGCCGCTGATTCCCTATGACCCGACCGGTGACACCCTCGCGCCTCGCTCGCGGTCCATGACCCAACGTGATGGCGTTTATTTCGAATCCGGCAGTAGCAAACCCTACTTCGGGCTTGTCGGGAAATATGATGATGTCGCCGAGGCCAAAATGCACCTGCGCTACACCCTGCGAAAGGGCTTACTAAACGGCCCCGCTGATGGGTGGAATGCACAAGGCATGCCGGTTTACAGCGCGGAGTATCATGACGGCGTTTTGGTGTCTGATCGTTTCAGCGGAGAAGGCAGCAAGGAAGCTTTCCTCACTTCCCAAGGCAGTGAACTCCGCGCGGTGAAATACCACCCTGCGCCACCCATCCCCGAGGAAGGAAACTGGCTGGGAACCACTTCCCAAGGCTACGATGTGTTAGCCTATCTATACGGCGGGCTTCAGGTGAATTTCAAAGCGGCGCTGATCTATTTGCCCATCGTTTATGTGATTGGAATCACGATCGGCATGATGATGGGCTACTTAGGTGGCTGGTTCGATCTCGTGGCGCAGCGCATCATCGAGGTGCTTTCCAACATGCCGTTTCTATTCATTGTGATTATTCTCTCCAGCATGGTCCCGGAGCAGTTCAAAGGGCTGCCAATTATCCTAACAATTCTCATTGCTTTCGGCTGGATGGGAATGACCTTCCTCATGCGGACGGCGGCCTACCGCGACAAAGAGCGCGACTACATTTCCGCCGCAAAAGTCCTCGGTGCGGGCAACCCACGGATTTTGTTCCGACACCTACTGCCGAACACAGTGGCGATCATTGTCACCGCCGTGCCGTTCACCATGTCCGATCTGGTTTTTTCCCTCACCTCGCTTGATTACCTTGGTTTCGGTCTGCCGCCGGAATACGCGACGTGGGGCCGCCTCCTCAACGACGGCCTCTCTAATCTATCAGCTCCATGGCTCGTCACTTCCACATTTGCCGTGCTGGTGGGCATGCTCATCCTCATTACGTTCATTGGCGAAGCCGTCCGCGAGGCCTTTGATCCGAAAAAATTCACTTTCTACCGCTAATGCGCCGAACCCAGCTAACATCGGTTGTCCTCTTGCTACTCGCTTGCGTGCTAGTGACCGGAGCTTGCCGCCGCGAGGCCAAGGAAGTGGCGCGTCAATTGAACTTCGAGGAGTTCATGCCCATCTATAATCGCCATATCAACCAATGGTTACTGGCCCAACAGGAAATCACGGAAAAGGAAGTCGCGCGCATTGCTAACGAAACCACATCTGCCCAAGGCGACGTGAAGACCGCCCTCGAACTCCACGCCGATACCTTGCGGCTTGAGCAGGAAAAATGGAAATACCGCCTCGCACTCGGGGACTTTCTAAAGCTCGGAAAAATTTCCGATATCCCGCAGAACCTCGTTTGGAAAAATGGGATGGATCAACCGGAAATCGGCGACCCCGCAGCAAAAAAAGGCGGGGTCTTCCGAAAGTATATCGAAACCTTCCCTCCCACGATCCGCCCGTTCGGGGAAAATTCTAACAACTCATTTCGTGGCGACCTTTACGACAACATCGAACTACCGTTAGTAGCCCTGCACCCACAGACGATGGAGATGATCCCCGGCCTCGCTAAGGAATGGGCGACTTCCGAAGACGGTCGCACGACTTATTTCCACATCGATCCAGAAGCACGCTACTCGGATGGCGTCCCCGTAACCGCGCGGGACTTTTTGGTTTCGGTCTATCTGAAAGTGTCAGACAACATCGTCAATCCATACGGAAAGCAGTATTTCCGCGAAAACATCGCCCAAGTCGCGATGTATGATGATCTAACACTCTCCGTTTCGCTGCCCGAAGCAAAGATCTTCTCCGCCGCCGTCGCAGGGGGACTCACGCCGGATCCTTCCCACTTCTATTCGGAATATGGTCCTGACTACACGGAACGCTATCAGTGGCGCTTCCCACCCACTACCGGTGCCTACCAGGTCCGCCCGCAGGACATCAATAAGGGAGTTTCTATCACCCAGACCCGCGTCAAAAACTGGTGGGCGAAAGACCGCAAATACTACCAATATCGTTTCAATCCAGATAAGATTCTCCACACCGTCGTGCGGGATGAATCCAAAGCGTTTGAACTCTTCCGCGCCGGAGAACTCGATACCTGTCTGCTGACGCGCCCTGAACTGTGGTATGAAAAGTCCGAAATTGATCCTGTTTACAAAGGCTACATCGAGCGAGTGACCTTTTATAACCAATATCCAAAAGTCCCGCGTGGTCTCTATCTGAATGTTAGTAAAGCCCCACTCAACGACCGCAATGTCCGCATCGGCATCCAGCATGCGATGAATTGGCAAAAGGTCATCGACGTGATGTTCCGAGGTGACTATCAGCGGCTGAATGCCTTCAACGCTGGCTTCGTGACCTTCAGCGATCCTTCGATAGTTGCCCGTCCTTTTTCTATCGACTCCGCCCGCGCGGCCTTCCGCAATGCCGGTTATACACAGGAAGGACGCGACGGAATCCTCACAAAACCCGATGGTACACGTCTTTCCGTTTCGGTTACCTACCCCGCCATGCCGCTAATCGACCGAGTTTTCGCCATCCTGCGTGAAGAAGCAAAAGCCTGCGGATTCGAACTGCGGTTAGACGGGCAAGAAGCGACCGTGGCGTATAAAAAGGAAATGCAAAAGCAGCACGAGATGGCACTCGGGAGCTGGCTGATCACTCCGCCGGTTCCTGACTTCCATCAGTTTCTCCACTCCACCAATGCCTTCGACGAAAAGGGCAATCCGAAGCCACAAACGAATAATACCTTTGTCTGGGGCCGCGCGGATACCGATGCACTGAGTGAAAAAGTCCGCACCGCCAGTACGGCGGAGGAGCTGAAGGACGCAGCATGGAAGCTGCAGAGAATTATGCATGACGAAGCGATTTTCGTGCCCGGTTACTCAGTGGATTTCGTTCGTGTCGGCTCATGGCGCTGGGTGAGATGGCCCGATTGCGAGAACACGCATTTTTGTCCGCCTGTGGTTTACGATCCGCATGATGTCTTTGTTTACTGGATCGATGACTCAATCAAAAGCGAGACCCAGGCCGCCCGCCGAACGGGTAAGGTTTTCCCGGAATCCAACAAGGTTGTGGAAAATTATCGACTGAAACCCGTGGAAGTGATAGATTCTAACTCCCCTGTCACGCCATGAGTGCTCCCACGGAAAATATTCTTGAGGTGGAACAACTCATCACCTCCTTCGAAACAGATCACGGTCTCTTGCGCGCAGTTGACCATGTTTCATTCTCCGTTCCAGAGGGAAAAACCGTCGGAATCGTCGGCGAGTCAGGTTGTGGTAAAAGTGTCACCGCCATGTCGATCGTTAGGCTTCTTCCCCAGCCGTCTGGAAAAATCCTTGGGGGCCACGTTTATTTCAAGGGGCAAGATCTAACGCGTGCCACAGATGCGGAGATTCGCCGGGTTCGTGGGGCAGAGATTGGCGTGATTTTCCAAGAACCCATGGCCGCCTTGAACCCCGTGCACCGGATCGGTAAACAGGTTTCTGAAATTTTTCGAATTCACAAAAAGATCTCAAAGAAGGATGCCTGGACCGCCGCCACTGATATGCTCGACATGGTGCGCATCCCCGCACCGGAGAAGCGCATGATGGACTACCCGCATCACCTATCAGGCGGCATGCGCCAGCGTGTGGTCATTGCGATGGCCCTCGCCTGTAGGCCCGCGCTCGTCATCGCAGATGAGCCCACCACCGCGCTGGACGTCACGGTGCAAGCGCAGATCCTAGAGCTGATGAAAGGGCTGCAATCCGAGATGGGCATGTCCACCATTCTCATCACTCACGATCTCGGGGTGATTGCGGAAACTTGCGATGATGTCGTCGTGATGTATGCCGGACGCGTGGTTGAAAAGGCGAGTGCCGAAGCGCTTTTTGCCAATCCCCTTCACGCCTACACCAAGGGCTTGCTCAACTCGATTCCGCGACTCGACACCCCGTCGAAATCCATTCTCCACACCATCCCCGGCATGGTCGCTTCGTTAGAAAATTATTCTCATGGCTGCCGCTTTTGCCAACGCATGGGCCGCACCAGCCCGCTCACTCGCGAGCGTCCGAGGTTCATTGAAGTCTCGCCCGGCCACTGGGTGGAAAACTGTATCGAATGCTATCAACCGTGAGCACCCCTCTTCTAATCTGCAAAGATCTCCGCGTTCACTTCCCCGTGCGCGGCGGGGTGATGCTGCGCCAAACGGGTGCCGTTCACGCCGTGGATGGGGTCTCACTCAGTATCCAACCGGGAGAAACCCTCGGCCTCGTCGGTGAATCCGGCTGCGGAAAATCCACCATCGGCAAGGCTCTCGTTAGATTATTGAAACCCACCTCTGGCAGCATTCATTTTCAAAACACAGACATCACCCGCGCGAGCCAACGAGTGCTCCGCCCCTTGCGCCGTCATATTCAAATGATTTTCCAAGATCCCGCGGAATCGCTAGATCCAAGGATGAGCGTGCGCTCGATTATCGAGGAACCCTACGTGATTCATGGCCTCGGCACCCGCGCCGAGCGAATCCGATGGGTGAATGAAATGTTAGATCGAGTCGGCCTCCCCGCATCGTCAGCGGAGCGTTATTCGTTTGAGTTTTCCGGCGGCCAACGCCAACGCATCGGCATCGCCCGTGCCTTGGCGCTCAAACCCAAGCTCATCGTTTGCGACGAGCCTGTCTCTGCACTCGATGTCTCAGTCCAATCACAGATTCTCAATCTCCTCGTGGAGCTGCAGAAGGATTTCGGTCTTTCCTATCTGTTCATCGCGCATGACCTATCAGTCGTGAAACACGTGAGCGACCGCGTGGCCGTAATGTATCTCGGCAAGATTGTCGAACTCGCTTCGTCCGATGCTATCTATCAGAACCCGCGCCACGCCTACACTAAAGCACTGCTTTCTGCGATCCCGTCAACCGATCCCAAGGAGCGGCGAGAGAAAATCCTGCTAGAAGGCGATGTGCCCTCACCCATCGACCCGCCCGCAGGGAGTGCCTTCGGACATCGGATGAATCACCCGCTTTACGAAGAGACGATCGGGGAGGAGATGCCCCTCAAGGAAATTACCGCCGGGCATTGGGTCGCTGCCGATCCCTGCTGCATCTCGAATGAAGATTGGAATTATCTACGTCCAAAAGCCTCCCGGTAATCCCGGGAGGCTTTTGGAGAGTTCAACAAGGCGGACGGCTCACATTAACTGCGCACCCGCTTCGGCAAGTTCCGAGCGCTCTCCGCGGTTGAGGGCGACGTGGGCGACAAAGGGCTGGCCTTTCAGGCGATTCCGCGTGTAAACGAGGCCATTGCTGCGGCTGTCCACATAGGGATTGTCGATCTGGGCAGGATCACCCACAAGCACAAGTTTCGAGTCACGGGACATCCGGGTGACAATCGTTTTCGCTTCCTGTGGGGTCAGCTGTTGGGCTTCATCGAGGATGAAGAAACGGTTAGGAATCGAACGGCCACGGATGTAGCAGAGCGCCTCAATTTCCAAAATCCCCTGCTCCATCAGAAGTTCATACGGCTTCTTCGCTGCGGTCGGCGGTGCGCCACCTGCCTTTTGCTGTTGCTTGCGGCGCGGGCCAAGCGGTGTCGTGGGACGCATGAGCAAATCTAACGCATCGTGGATCGGCTGAAGCCAAGGGCGCATCTTTTCATCGAGCGATCCGGGTAGAAATCCAAGTTGATCACCCATCGCAACGACCGGCCGACTGACGGTGATGCCGTTATATTTCCGGTTAAACATTTCATGAAGCCCCGCCGCCACGGCAACGAGGGTTTTACCAGTGCCGGCATGGCCATAACAGGTGACGAGCGAAATCTCAGGATTCAGGAGCGCGTCGATCAGGCAGCGTTGCCCGAGGTTGAGCGGCTTGAGCGATTGTCCGTCGGGAATCTTGAGAACTTCGGGGATGTTCAGTCTCACAAAACGGCCATCTGCAGCGAGGCGGGCGGGAATGGTTTGTTTTTCTCCAGCACCTAACAGAACGTATTCATTGATGGCCACACCTATGATGCGGTCTTCTGAAATGGGGAGTTCGCCTGCGCTGGCGAAGCGATGAAGCTCGCTAGGATCAACTTCGATCCGGCGGACGTCGTAGTTAGAAACCTCGCGGGCATCCACCTTGTCATTGAGGTAATCTTGGCACTCAATCCCCACGGAGCGGGCCTTGAGCTGCATGTTAATATCCTTGGTGACCAAAACGACCGGTGCCTTGTTATGCTGCATGAGCAGCAGACAGGCTGCTAGAATCCGATGATCCACGCGCTCGCGGTCTGGAAAAATGCGGTGGAAACGATTGAGCAGGTCCGAGTTTTTCGGGCAACTTGCAGGATCGTAAATCACCAGACGAACGGTGCCACCGCCTTCGGTCGAGACTCCACGGGTGACTTTTTCCGAACAGGAAAACATCTCTGTTAGCCGGCGGTGCACGCGGCGTGCATTGGCGCCGCGTTCGTTTTGATCGGACTTAAATTTATCGAGTTCCGATAGCACATCGACAAGGATACAGAGGTGGTTTTCCTTGAATCTTTCGAGAGCAGCTGGGTCATGAAGAAGCACGTTCGTGTCGAGAACGTAGTTTTTTACAAGCTGTGAGGGTGCCGTAAGTCCAAAGTCCGCAGGCTTCGGGTTTTCTGATCCGGCACGCTTTCGCCGGCTGTTTCCTTCATCCATGGGTTCTTCCTCGAATAATGCTGACTGCGCTTCCTCGGTACGATGAATCATCGGTGTGGGTGGGGGTGCTGGGTATGTTGACGGGTGATAGGACGCATATGATAAGCCCGTCGCTAACATACGCAGTGCCAAGTCGTGGCAACGAATCTTTAAACCATTTAATCAAGATGACCTTACTATCTATAATTCATCGGCGATGACAACCTCGAAATTACCCAATTACGTAAAATCTGTTTTTGCACAAAACGCCGCTAAATCCTTCCTCAAGGGTTTCCCCAACTCACTGCGGTGAATTTTCGCGATAAAGACTGGCGACTGAAGACGCCGAAAACCGGGAGCGACTTTTTGGTAATGCGCGAGTGTGGACGCCACAATGTCTGCATCGCAGGAAAATTCAAAAATCGGAACTAACAAATTCGCGGCCCGTCCTTCCGCAATTGCGGTAATCACGAAAGAGCCGGGTATTAATTTGCCTCCAGAGAGGCTCACTAACTCCCGCTCAATGAGCTCGGGATCGACGAGTTCACCCAAGACCTTCACAAGTAAGTCCGCGCGGCCGATTGGGGTGATTCCAGATAAACCTAACAAACATCGGTCTGCGGTCGCATGCCATTCGGATGTCCGTGGAGCGAACGAAAACTGAGGGTCCGAATCGGATTCTGCTAGAATATATCCCGTGAACAGCGCTGGGCCAGAAATGGAGAGAACATCGTCCGATGAAGTTTCCGCGCGCCATATTGGGAGCAGAGAGATCGGTGCGGGCTGATAGGGTTTTTCCAATTGATCCAAGGATTGCGTGGCGATTTGCGAAGCGGCTTCGGTCATGCCATAACTCGCAAGTACCGGCCAACCAAGATCACGGGCAGCTTGGCCAGTTTCAATATCCAAATGCCCCCCGCCGACAACCACGGCTGTTAGCGTTGGGGGTGCCGATATGCGGGCTTTCACAAGATCATAGATTTGAGTTGGGACCAGCGATGTGTGGGTGACATGGCCACGCAAAAGCCATTCGGTGAATGCCACCGCATCCCAGCGTTTTCCGAAGATTTCCAGATGGCAGCCAGCTTCAAATGCGCGAGCGCAGACCCCAAAGCCTCCGACGTGATGCAGCGACAGCACAAGCCCCCATGAGGACTCGGCAGTGACCTGCAAATGCTTATTCACCGTCGCCGCAGACAGTCGCAAGGCTTCTTTGGAAAGCACCACCCATTTCGGCTTCCCTGAGCTACCGGATGTTTCAAAAAGCACGTGGCTTGAAAGCCCGTGGAAGTCTAGCAATCCAACAGGCACCTTTCCCATCGCAAGCGGGACGGGGTCCATCCAGAACTCGGAGCATGTTAGTAAAGTCGCGTCCATGGCAGGGCATCCAGCTGGTCATCAAATCCCAATCCTCTACCCGCCGGAGCCTTGAACTTCGGTGACCATGGACCGAGTGCTTCAGTAAAATCGTTAGGCGCAAAAAGATGATGAGTTTGCAGGCCGCAAATGCCGACCAAGCCGGGGAATTGCAACCCGAGACGCGCCGCTTCCCATGCCGCGAACGCCTGACCTAACGGGTGATCCATGTAACTGGTTAGAACAACCCGTTGCTGATAGCTCACCGCCGCCTCCGCTAACAAAAAAGGTTCATCGACCGCAGGCTTGATGACCATCACTTGCGCTGCGGCGCTAAGCGGGGTGGCCTCGCGATCAACCGCGAGTTTTAACCGTGTTTTCTTGCGCAATTCCGACCACGCCGTTTCCGAATACGGACAAGGATCTTCCACGAAGTCGATCACAGTCCTGGTTTTCTCGAGAAGTCCCATTAAGAACTCCGCCGCCTGTTGGGGGCTGGCGGATTCATTGAAATCGAGCCGCCACATCAGCGCTGGGTATTCCGCCGCCATGTCATCGAGAAATTTTGCTTCGGCGGCCAAGTCCCTCCCGCATTTCAACTTCACCACGTTGAATCCTGCTTCCACCGCCAGAGCAACTTCAGCGGTATCACCCTTGGCCAAGGTCGCGTGACTTTCGGGAACCTCCATTTCCTCAAACAAGGATTCGTCGAAAACCCGCGCCGCTTTATCGAATTCCGCACAGCGCAGTGCCCGCCGCACAATTGGCCAACGCCGGGGTCCTGCTAGATCAACCAAACATTTTTCGAGCGTGGGATCACCCAGCTCCGGCCAAGGGTGGATACAACCAAAGCCTCCATCCACCTCGATCAGTGCGCCTTCAAACTCGCGGCGGTTCGAGATCGCGTTCAGAAATCCCGGCGTTTTCATGCGGTAGCGGGCGATCATCGGCTTCGAAACGGTGTGTGGCATCATGAGGTCGTTCACCGCTCATACGCCACTTGAAATCACGGATCAAACGATTCCTCGTGTGGAAAAACATTTGTGCGAAATTTTACGCTAAGTACCCACGCGCGATCGCCTCTTTCGCGGGATAGCCCGGCGAAAAATGAATGCAGGGTTCCGGGCTCACGGATCCATTTCAAAGTTAGGTTTGCTCTTTGACAACCGACTAAAATGCGGGCAATTTATACTGACGCGCATAAAGATTTGTGGGTTTTGGAGTAATAAGCGCCACGCATGGGTAAGGATGGGCAAATCGAAGAAAAACCGGCAGCATCACCGGGTTAGGATCATCTGGCTGGAGCGGCCCGACAAGGTCATCTTGCTGGCCACCAACCTCGCGTGCGAAGATGCGGAGACGCTCGTCATCGCGGAGATGTATCGCCAACGCTGGCAGATCGAGCTCTTCTTCTGGTGGCTGAAGAAGATCGTAAAAGCTGGCCATTGGTTCGCACAAAGCGAGAAAGGCAGAAACAAGCCGTCCCTTGCCCGCTGGGCAAGGGACGCTTCCGTGTGTTCGGATCACAAGGCGAGCCCGCGATCAAAAGGCAATCCGTGGCACGGATTGCCTCAAGGCCACCGCCGAGCCCGAATGGATAGACTCAACTGCTAGAAAAGGAGAAACAGAAGTGGTTGGAAACCGCCGCCACGGGGCTTACTTGGCGGCGCGGAGGGCTTCTTCTTTGGCTTTGGCTTTGGCGATGACGTCGTCGGAGACGTTTTTTGGGCAAGGGGCGTAGTGGCTGAATTCCATGGAGAACTGGATGCAAAATGCTACTCAGAGGCTGTCGCCTTGGAGTCATCATTTTCGATAGTCTCCCGCTGTGATTAACATTCCTTTGAGAGAGGTCCTTTCTGCCATCAGATCTCTTGGAGGCGTTGCTCCAGACCGAACTGGCGGGGCATCGGTTTGAGGCGGTTGCACTCAGAACGAGATCGAAACTCGCCAAGAGCGAAGTTTGCCGCGTGCTCGGGTATCCGATTCCAAAGTCATTCAGGAAAACTAAACCGTTAGCGCGCTTCCCGGGACAGAACTTCGATACGTATGTGCAAACAGCCGACAATCTGCAGATTTGGAATGCTGAGATTTCGCCGGCCCGGCGCTACATCCTGATCCGCCCCAATGCGGAAGGAATCATTCGCAGGATTCGAGTCGTCTCGGGCGCGGACCTTGCCCCACTCGACCGCACCGGGAAACTCACTCGAAAGTTTCAGGCTAGAATTTCGGATCTAACGAAACGCATTCTGGCATCCGACGGCGACACCTCCAATCTGACCACACTGATCGCCGCCAAAATTCCATCGGTTTCGAAAAAGTCGCCGATTGATCTGCCAGAACGCGGCTCGCTCCTTTCGATTGCCAGACTGTTCGCCAAGATATCGCCCTTGGTCGGGAAGAGTTTCAAAAACCCTGGAATCCTACAGGAACGGAATCGCGGCGGGTTGTTGCATGGGTTGGTTTCGGCAGCATTGGGCTATCGAGATCACGCCGACAACGGCAGGTTTCCGGACATCCGGCATCAGCTATTGGAGGTAAAACTCCAAACGTCTCCCACCATTGATCTCGGGGCCATCTCGCCGGACAGTGATGACTTTCTGGATTTGACGGCGATTGGCAATGTCCGGATTCGTCATCAGGATGTCCGGTATGCTGTGTTTTGCGGTGCAGTAACCGAGACGACCGTAACCATCACCGGTCTGGTGCTCGTGACTGGCAAGGACTTCTACGCCACGTTTGAAAAGTTCGGCGGGTTGGTGATCAACAACAAGTATCAGCTCCCGCTACCTCGGGATTTCTTCAACCAGAATACCGAAGGCATTTTCGACTAGGTGCTCGCATTCAGCTTCGAGTTTGGAAGTGTCCTCTGTAGGTTTTAGCCGATGGATTTCCTTTGCCAGAGCGATTAGTCTCTTTGCGAAAGGAGTCGCTGGATCTGGAATCGGAAACTGCTCAACATACTGGGTCATGAAACGACGCCTTCCCGCGTAGAGCTTGTTGTTGAACTTGTGATCGTAAAACATCTCGATGAATTTCGAATTTCCAACCGCGAGAGCGAGCCAAAGCAAATCGGCATCCTCTGGCCGCGTAGGAATCATCCAATAACAGTCACCGTTGACCACCGCGCCTGTTAGATCAATCCAGCAGGTCGGCTTCTCGGAAATGTCCGTGAAGATGAGCTTCGGATGTGCCCACGACGCGGGGTTTTGCGGCACCCAGATTTCAAACCATTTCCTATTTGCCTCAATCACATAGCCCCTTCCTTCAAGTTGGGTCCGGTGGGTTTCGAGGTAACGCAACGAGACCGGGTAGCGGCTGAGTTCAACGGCTTGCCGTTTGCCGTCGCGGATTTCGTGAGTGTAGAGAATCTCACGTTCCCGCTTGGACAAATCCACGCGAAACCTTGAGGCGACATGGTGAGTGATTAGCGGTCGAAGCAACTCGGGCCGTTCATCTTCGGACAGTTCATTCCAATTGCCGATAAACACGTTGTCCGCAGTGGTTTTCACGCCAACACGAATTTTGCCGATCTCTCCAAATGTCCTGAACGTATGCTGGCTAACAGTCTCCAGCCATGCGTCTTTATCCGCACTGGCAAGCTTCCAGACATCGTCGGCTTTATGGGTTTCCAGAGTGCCATGGCAAACCATGTAGGTTGCACCTTTGACTTCAACCGAGCCTTCGAGCTTGAGTGCCTCGAAGATGTTTTCAGCCTTCGATTCCGCCGGGCTGGAAGTGGTGTAGATGGTGCTGAACTTTGGGAGTTCCGTCGAAGTTTCCATCCGTGTTTTCTTGCGAAGGACGAGCACGACCGGAAGGACTGCCGCTTCGAAAAGCTTGGTGTCGCCGAAATCCCAAACGTGAAGAATATCGAAATCCCGAAGCAATCCGGCCCGAACATCTGTGCCGGCCTTGGTGGTCATGAATCTATTAGAAACAATGACGCCCGCGATTCCACCGGGTTTGAGCGAAAGTGAAATGCACGCGAGGAAGGCGAAATACAGATCAACGCGCCCGGCATGATTGAATACCGATGCGAGCCTTTGTGCGGAAGCCGCTCCAAGGACTTGGGTCCGGACGTAGGGCGGATTGCTGATGGCCGCATCATATTCGGGGGCGGGTGTCGTTTGGAAAAGATCATCTGCGGAACCGCCAAAACGCGCGAGAAAGTCTGAGTGATAGAGCGTGAAAGCGTTGGCGGGAAGAGCAGTTTTCAGATGCTTTTCCGCTTGTTCAAGAGCTGGAGCGTCGATGTCAAATCCATCAAACTGGTGCTGGATTCCGAGCTTTTCAGAGAGCGCACGCAGCAGAACGCCATCGCCCACTGCCGGATCGAGAATCCGAAGATTTTTGTTAGCGGTAAACTGAGCCGCCACCTGAGCCGCCACAAACTCCGCCAAGCCTTCAGGGGTGTAATGCGCCCCTTTTTCCTTCCGCAATTTCGCGGACATCTGCTTTTCCCTGCGAGGTTCAACAGCGATGATTGGAGGCGTCATGGTTAGTTCAAAAGAACAGTTTTTAAGATACTGTCAAGACCGACGTTCAAACGTAGGACTAGAGGATGAAAAAACATTTCTCGTGATGTGGAGCGAGTACAGAAGTTCAGCATCCAATAAAAACCCGCCGCCCATTTTCAGGACGGCGGGTTTGGAAGAGGCGGAATGAAGTTCCGCGCTCCAGTTACTTGGCTGCGCGGAGCGCTTCCCCCTTGGCCTTGGCTTTGGCTTTGGCTTTGGCTTTGGCTTTGGCTTTGGCTTTGGCTTTGGCTTTGGCTTTGGCTTTGGCTTTGGCTTTGGCTTTGGCTTTGG
>JAYVNE010000019.1:0-7569 GCA_043758615.1 Akkermansiaceae bacterium | reverse complement strand
ATGATCCAATCCGCCCCTAATTGAGAGTCTTCATCCGTGTGAATCCGTGAAATCCGTGGTTGAAAATCTTTGATTCTCCCTAATGGAGGAACCCTGGGTGTCTGGGGGCTGCAATTAGGTTGACGCGGTTTGCGATCACCTTCTATGGCCAGCTCGGCTCGTGATTCGGGCGTTTTTTGGACCACTGCTGATCCTCAGAACGGGAATTTACCGCCACCGAGACCTTTCATCATGTCTTTTATGCCACCTGCGCCGCCCATTTGTTTCATCATGGCGTTCATTTTGTTAGGTGACTTCATCATCTTCCGCATTTCGCCGAACTGTTTGATGAGCTGGTTCACCTCCATGATCGTGGTGCCAGAACCGGCTGCGATGCGCTGGCGGCGGGAGCCTTTGATAATCTCTGGGCGGGTGCGCTCGATCATCGTCATGGAAAGCACGATGGCTTCGGTGCGTTTGATTTTTTTGGTATCGAAGGCACCGGCAGGAAGTTGCTTTTTGATTTTGCTAAAGCCGGGCATGAGGCCTAGCAGACCTTCGAGCGGGCCGAGGTTCTGGATCATTTTCATCTGATCGAGGAAATCGGTGAAATCGAATTTACCCTCCTGCATGCGCTTCATGGAACGCATGGCATCGGCCTCGTTCACTTTATCGGCGACTTGTTCGACCATGCCGACGATGTCGCCCATGCCGAGAATCCGATCCGCCATGCGGCTGGGGTGGAATTCGAAAAGTTGATCTAACTTTTCTCCTTCGCCCGCGTATTTGATTGGCTTGCCGGTGACGCTACGCATCGAGAGGGCGGCGCCGCCGCGGGCGTCGCCATCGAGTTTGGTTAGTATAATTCCCGTGATGCCTACGGCGTCGTCGAAGTGTTGAGCTACAGAAACGGCCTGCTGGCCGGTGGCGGAATCGGCGACTAACAAAGTTTCCTTTGGGTTGACGAAGGCATGCAAGCGCTTGAGTTCGGCGACGAGGCGCTCGTCAATTTCTTGGCGTCCTGCGGTGTCGAAAATGAGAACGGTGCCTTGTTGTTGCTCCGCCCAGACCAGCGCGTCTTTGGCGACTTTGACGACATCGGTCTCGGTGGCATCAGGCGTGTAGCAGGGGACGTCGATTTGTTTTGCCAGCAATGCTAACTGATCAATCGCGGCGGGGCGGTAAAGATCGCAGGCGATGAGCAGTGGGCGGCGACCTTCTTTTTTCAGGCGGTAAGCAAGTTTGGCGGAAGTGGTGGTTTTCCCCGCACCATTGAGGCCACAGATAAGAATGCGGGCGGGCGGATTGAGGTCGAGAGGAGCTTGATCGCCGCCTAGCAGAGCTGCGAGTTCGTCGTGGAAAATTTTAACGATTTGCTCACCGGGTTTAATCGACTTGAGCACGTCTTCGCCGAGAGATTTATCTTTCACTCTAGCAATAAAATCCTTGGCGACGGCGAACTCGACATCGGCCTCTAGCAGCGCGATGCGGATTTCGCGCAGGGCATCGGAGATATTTTTTTCTGAGATGCGGCCGACGCCCCGAAGGTTACGGAAGGTTTTGTCGAGGCTGTCTGATAGAGAAGAAAACATGTCGGTGGAAGGTGATAGGTTGAAATAGATGTGAATCGGATAGGGTGCTTATTCTCCGGGCGGGAGGTAGGCGGATTCCAGGTCAACTCTGAATGACCAGCGGAGCGGTGCCTCGGGAGTTTTCCCTGATGTATCTTTCCATGCGATGGATACTTGGCAAGTCGCTTGACGTAGGCGGCGGTTGACCAGCCACGAGAATTTCCCGGTTTCGACCGCGTAATTCGCGGGAACTTCGCCGAAGCCAGCGACCTTCATCACGAGGGATTTTGGATCGAGATTTTGCACCGTGGAAAGGTCTGCTGAAATTTCAGGGAGGCGGGAGTTGATCACACTTCCGGGCTGGGGCAGCACGGGAAAAGGGGTGGTCTGGGCGAGACCTACGCCCACATCTCCGGGGATCGCTGCCCCGTCACGGAACGAGGTGGCAATTTCGAAACCCTTATCATAGTTTCCGAGGATGATATTACGAGGTAGTGTTTCGTTAGGTGAGGAACGTGTCACTTTGCCGGGGATGACGGTGAACATGTATTGGTATCCTAACTCATCGCCCAGTTTGAGCATTTCCTCAGTGTAGAAGCCGCCGGGGTAAGCATAGGTGGTGACTTTCACCGGGAACTTCGATTCTAGAAAAACTTTGGAGTCCCCCATTTGCATCCGCAGATAGGCATCGTAAGCGGGAATCCCTTTTTTGCGGGCGTTTTTCACCGCGATGGGGTAGGGGTGATTCACCGAGTGGCTGCCGATAGACGCGCCGTTGGCAACCATTTCCTGAATCATTGCAGTGGTTAGTGCCCTGCCCCCACCATCGACGTAGTCTTTGTAGAGATACATCGTGAAGGGGAAGTTAAGCTCTTTAAGGATCGGGTAGGCGTCGGTGTAAAAAGATTTCCAACCATCATCAAAGGTTAGCAGGATGGATTTCGGTGGGACCTCCTTTTCTCCTTTTTTCCATGCGATGAAGTCAGCCATCGAAATCACGGGAATTCCTAACTGCCGGATGACCTCCATTTGTTTTCGGAACTTGGAGGTGCGCGTGCGCATGGCCGTCTCGGGTGCGGTTTCGGAAAAATCATGGAAGCCGAGCACTGAAACCCGCACACCGTCATCTGGCAAAGTAGGTGCCTCAACTGGCCGGGCGACGGGCGCGGGAATTTCCTGAGCCCACAGGCAGGCGTTTGTAAGGAAGCAAAAAAGTAAGGCGAATTTCGTCATGGAAGATTTGAGGCTACGAGAGGGAGCGGAATTTTGGAAGACTCAAGTCTCTCGCATGCGGCGGTTGGGCTGCTCATTCCAGGCCGGATAGGGCATGGATGATCGCTTTTTGCACGCTGGGGTTCGCCAGATTTCCGAGGTGGCCACCGTCCGGGAAAACCGTCAATTGTGAGGGTGCAAGCGTGGATTGCAGCCACGAGAGATCCTTCGACGGCAGCAGGAAGTCATTTCTGTTGGTGATGACCCGCACCTTGGGTTGAGATTTTAGTCTGCTTTCCTGCCCCCTGAGATTGCCCTCTCGTAACATCACGCTCATATTGATGCCTTGTTTCTGATAGTATGGAACGGCGAATTTAAGGAAATAGTCTTTATAAGAGATTTCCATGATTTCCCGATAGCTGGAGTCTCGGCGCCATGTTGATAGAGGAGATTTGAGAACGCCCATGTTGGCTCTCCTTTGGCTGCTGTAAATGATGTCTCGCAGGGTGATCCGGAACGTAAGTCCAATAAGGTATTTCGACTCGATTCCACCGAATGGTAGGACGGCATTGCCAGAGGAAGTTAGAGAACCGCTCATGGTTGCTTTGTGGAGTGTATTGTTGACCAGCGCTTGGCGTTCCGACGTGGGCCAGGCAAGAGGGGCGTCTTGGAAAGCGTCCACGGTGTGACCACCATGAATCAAGTCCACCGGGGGGTTGACCGCGAGGTAGCGGTCGAAGTGGAGCATGTTAGGTGCGGCGTGGTTTTCATCGGCAGCGAGGCGGAGGGTTAGGAAACCGCCCATGGAAAGGCCTACAAGTGCGCGCTTTCCGAACCTCCCGGGATACTTGGCGGACAAAGAGCGGTCGGCTTCGGTCATCGCGACGAGAAGGTCACGGCTATCGACCGGCGGGTAAACGGGCAGCGCTGCAGTAGAGGCATTTTCCATGAATTCCGGGTGGAAAACGCTCGTGGTGGTGACGACCGAGAATCCGTTGCGGTGAAGGTGTTCGGCCACTGATAGAGTCGTCAATGATAGACGGTGCGAACTCAGGCCGGGAGAGATATATACCAGCGGAGCTGTTCCAGACTGAAGCCAGTAATTGAATTTCAACTTCCGTCCGGTTGTGGGAATGCGAACGCTGATCTCCTTACCCCGGCTGAGGAAATCAGGATCCTGATAGGTGATCCGAACTGCGGCGAGGGTTTGTAAGGTCGATTTATCGATCGGGCCTTTAAACCTCCAATCCGGAACTTGGTCTTTCGTGGCATAGGTCCACGCGTATTTTGCTAACTCATAAGAATCCGTTTCTGCTTGAGTGAGGCGCCGAGCCTCTTCGGTTTTATCAGATGCCGTGTTATAAGTGGTGCTATATGAGCCGAGCGTGTAAGGATATGCGTAATTCCACGGTTTGACTACCTCGTCCGCGACGAAGCCGGTGGCGTGGCGATCATCGCTCGGGCCGAAAAACGGCATCACGACGTAAGTCTGTGGTTTCCACCCCCATTTTCCAAATGTCTCGCTGAAATCGGCCTCGGATTTTGGCATGTTCCATTTGCTGGCGACGTCGAAAAATCCGAGTCCGCCCACCGTGGTGTTAGTGAGGAATCGGAGCGTCTCGTCTCCAGCGCCGGACCAGCGGCCTTGGAGCACATGATTGAGCGCGCGGCCCGGGTAGATGATATTGTGAGTGAAATTGTTGATCGAGGTGCGGACGGGCTTGGCGACCACGGCCCGGTAGGTGCGCGCAGTGGGTTGCATCACCCCAGCAAGAAATCCTTTGTTAGCCGCCCACATCGCCCGGTTCACAGGCTCCAAGGGATCTGCCATGATATCCGGTAGAGGTGTGCTGCTCTGGGCCACGAAAGGTGAAGTTTGAACTCCCGGCTTGGTCCATGTACAAGCGCTGAGGAGACTGGCCGTCAAAATGAACGGCAAGCACCGGGGCGAGCGGAAAAATTGGTAAATTGGGCGCATTTGATGGTCCATCGCTGAAGTGTGAAGGCGCACAAGCTAGTCTGCTTGCCTTCCGGGTAAAGTGCTGATGTGAACGTTTTTTAAGAAATGAGCGACTTAGTAATTTTCACACAAAGCACAACCTACGCCGGATTGATCAGAAAAACGGTAACCCTTTTCATTGGCAATCCAGTGATTTGGCGTCTGACCCGAATGTGACTTAAGCGAAGTTTCGATGATTTTCAATGACTTACGAAGACCCCATCGGGCGAAGGAAAAAACCCTTCAAAACCTCGGAAATCCACGACAATAAGATCAAAGTTGGAGAATCTCCAAAGGATGGTCTGGATGTGGCAAAAGCAGGTTAAAAAATCCCGAAATCTCGCTTTAGTCAGTGCCATTCACACCTGCCCCCTTTTACATTTCGTTTCTGCCTCAGGGGCGCGCGTCGTCGCAAATCCACCACGACGCGCATTGATGCGCGGGCTTCGCGATGCTCCGAGTCACCTCCTGCGGACCGCTAACAGGCCGACACCAGCCATTGCGAGCAACGCCACCGAGGTTGGTTCGGGCACTGGAATAGTTGCGAGGAATGCGCTTTTAGAGCCGTCTTGCCATACTATTCCGGGTGTTGTTAAGGACAGGCTAACGTGGGATACTGGATCGGTCGGAGTTACCCAATTAAATCCACCTCCGGTATTCGAAACGGCATTGAAAAAAGTGGATGTTGCGAGTGCGGTTGAATCGTAAAAACGGAGCGCAAGCGGAGTGCCGTCTGCTGGAGCCGTGAAACCAAGTGACCCGGCTGTGAAAATTATATCTAGCTTGAAGCTGCCAACTGGTTGACTGAAATCTCCGATGGTAGTTTGATATGAAGTTCCGGGACCCGTCATCGCTACCCAATTACCCGAAAATGGATCACTAACGGTCGAGGTTGTGTAATACCCCAACTGTAAAATAGCCCCATCACCACCAGCTGAAGTTCCCGCAGAAAGTGCTACGCCACCGCCATTTTTCAAGACAACGCCGTTGGTAGTTAAACTGACCTGAGTTGTTACCGCCGCATTCACAGCAACATTGAAACCTGATAACAGCGCTATTGCGATATAGTTGATTTTCATAATAGTTAGGGTTTGATTGTCATCACATCAGAAGCTGAAACGGTGGGGTCAGAAGCTCTTTTTACAACGAGCAACATGTCCGTAGTAGACCCGGAGGAATAGCTGATTGTCGTATTGAGTTGCGAACTATTTGAGATAACAACAGGAGTGCTGCTGTTTGTGTGTAGCACGCTCCAGTTTACCGTAATTGCCGCACCTCCAGGATCAGAGGCGGTCGCAAGTGGCGTAGTCACGCTGGTGCTTGAACCGTACGAAACATCTGGACCCGCATAAACTTGGAGTGCTCCAAGCAGACTCCCGTTTCTAAATTGGAAAACCTGCCTTCCGGGAACCGTGCTATTTCTTTTCCGGTAAATGAGACCAGTAGTGGTATTTGCAACCCCGGTAGCGGGGGTGAAATCTAATTGCTTGAGCGTCTCCCCAGAGTATTGGGCTTCGATTGTCCGATTAATGCCGTTGGTAATACCCACACGGGCGGGGGAACCGCCGTATCCGTTGCTGCCGCCGCTAGTGTAGTAGGAGCCTGTTTCCCAAAGGACTTGGTTGTAATTGAACTCAGCATCGAAATCTCCTGTTGAACCGATGGCGGATCGATCAATAAGGACCAATTGAAAACTGTTAAGTTTGTCCGTTTGAGAGTTGTAGTAACCGACATTCCTCCAATTAACCCCAAACGCTTTTTGGCCATCGACAAAACCTTGTCCGTAGGTCACCTCCTTACAACCGTTGGCGGTAGCTGGATCGTATGCGGGTCTTGTATCCACGTCAGCCCAGAAGGGGGCTATTAACGCGATCACGCTCGGGTAATCCGATGCCGTAGTTTGTAAAGGCAGTGGAGTATAAGTTCTTAGCTCAGTTCCAATCGTGATATTCCCGTTGTTATTGATATAGCAACCAGTCCAAGGGCCGGGATTGCCGGTAGTTGGAAACACGTTGATTGGAAAACCAATTGGCTCTAGGCCGGAGTAGCCGTCATCATTGGGAATTAGTGCCTTGGATGTAAACCCGGTCCTCATGGCCCCGGTTTTCAGCCGGAAAAACATTTTGTCAGTGGTTTTGGTAACAAGCACACCTTGCGTGGTGTTCGTTCCCTCGATGTAACCGCTCAATTCCGTCCACGTTGTCAGATCTAGGCTGTTCTCAATCTGATACGGCCTGAAATTGTTGGCGTACCATGACAACTGAAACTGCGTCGGTGATAAGCGGATGATGCTCAATGGATTCACATCCTTGACCGAAACAAAACGAGACGCAAGATGTAATTACAAATAATATACGGCGGATCATATTTTTAGGGTATTTCACTTTTGCGAAGATTTTGAGGTGGTTTCCGTTGGGACGATTTCCTCAGGGGATAAAACCCGGAATTGAACGACGACATCCTCAGGGACTTTAGGATGGGCTTTTTCCTCAGCGGCTTTTCTTTCGTTTTCCTCTATCCGACTTTGATAGGCGGCTTGGAGTTCGGGAAAATGCTCGTCGTAGTAATCGAGGAAAAGTCGCACAGGTGCCAGTTGCTCCGGGGTAGGATTCCCGGAGACAATCTGGATAGTAGATTTTCCGGCTGGAAACCCCGGGATTTTTTGGGAATCTAGCAGCCGCCCTTCGCCATAGCTGCTGAACATCCCCATTATCTCTACTTTGTTATTTAAGTAAGATCTTCGTCAGGCCACAATATCGGGCGGGTGGTTCGGGTTTTACGTCGTCGCCGGGTCTGGTCTTTTTGGCG
>JAYVNE010000018.1:0-21971 GCA_043758615.1 Akkermansiaceae bacterium | reverse complement strand
AGGAGAAGGGGTTTGAAACCCCTTTCTTCTATTAAGCACCGAAAAATGCCCTGCCGGTGAAAGGGGTTTCAAACCCCTTCTCCACAGCCGCATCCGC
Organism: Akkermansiaceae bacterium; assembly: GCA_043758615.1. Taxonomy (GTDB): domain Bacteria; phylum Verrucomicrobiota; class Verrucomicrobiia; order Verrucomicrobiales; family Akkermansiaceae; genus Luteolibacter. The sequence continues at coordinate 21,874 of JAYVNE010000018.1, read as the reverse complement.
CACGCAGGGATTCCACAAAACTTCATGCGCGGCAGTATATCAGGTGGCGGAGCACTGATGGACGTCGGCATCTATGCACTTCAGGCTTGCCGCTACCTCGCAGGTGAGGAGCCCGTTGAAGTCGCTGCCTTGGAAACCAAAACGGATCCCGTCAAGTTTGCAGAGGTAGATGAAACGATCAATTGGATGATGAAGTTTGCGTCTGGTAAAACCGCGAACCGCATGACGACCTATCAGTTCAGCGGCCGCGAGGATTTCACTGCCTACGCCACAAAGGGTCGCTTCGGGATGAAGCCTTGTTTTGGCTATTCCCACCACAGCGGCTGGACCTCCGATCCGAAGATTACCCTCTCCTGCCCGCAGATGAGGACTCTCCTACATTTCATTTTACCATTCGGCTTGGAACCTGCTTAAATCACTTAAGATGAGTCTATTCACCGAACCAAAACCTCTAAGTGGTAAGGCGTTATCCAGCGCGGTCAACATCCGCAGCCTGCCCAAAGTCCTTTTGCATGAACACCTCGACGGCGGTCTCCGTCCCTCCACCGTGATCGATCTAGCAGCGGACTTGGGATACAAGGGCCTGCCAACTACGGATGCCACCGATCTAGCAGAGTGGTTCCATCGCGGCGCACAGAAGGGAAATCTACCCGAATACCTGGCAGGTTTCGCCCACACGACATCGGTGATGCAAACGGCTGATGCGCTGGAGCGCGTGGCATTTGAATTCATTGAGGACATGTATGATGACGGCGTGGTGTATGCGGAAGTGCGCTTTGCCCCGATGTTCCATACCGCGCAAGGAATGACACAGGATGAAGTCGTCGCGGCAGTGGTTCAAGGGCTCGTGCGCGGCGAGCGCACTTACGGTGTGGAATGGGGGTTGATCATCTGCGCGATGCGGAACATGCAGAATTCGTTAGAAGCAGCGGAGTTGGCGATTCGCAGCCGTAAACTGGGAGTCGTCGGTTTCGATCTCGCGGGCGGTGAGGATGGATTTCCACCGAAAAAACATGTGGCGGCATTTCAAGCCATCGAGCGGGCGAATTTCTATATCACCATCCATGCCGGCGAAGCTTATGGCTCTGAGTCTATCTGGCAGGCGCTTCAATATTGCGGTGCCCATCGCCTCGGCCACGGCACTCGTTTACGGGATGATATCGAAATTAATCCGGACGGCAGCCTGAAACTCGGCAGCCTCGCGCAATACATTCTCGATCGGCGCATACCGTTAGAAATGTGTTTACTGAGCAATCTCCACACGGGCGCTTGTAAGACTTTGGAAGATCACCCTTTCGGCATTTTTTTCCGGCGTGGTTTTCGGGTTTGCCTGAATACGGATGATCGCTTGATGAGCGACACCTCGATGACTCAGGAAACCACTCTTGCCACCGAACTTTTCGACCTGAATCTCAACGAGCTGGAAAAGCTTTCGCTCAACGCCATCAAAAGCGCCTTCGCCCCTTACGACAAACGCATGAGGCTCATTTTCGAAAGTATCAAGCCAGGTTTCAACTTCGCGCGAACTAGTCTCGGGCAGCCGGGGCCCTTGCCTGATAGAGTTTAAACGAAAACAACTTCATCGCCGCCCGCGCGATTTTGCATCTGCACGGAGGTAACTTTCCATGATTGTTCAAAATGCTGTGTTATGATTCGCCATACCTTTCATGGAACCTGATGAAACTAGCAGCCAAACCCCTTGGGATGATCTCATTCTCGTAGGGCAATATCCAAGTTTGGAGCTGGCTCAAGAGCATGGTTTGGTGATTCTAGCCATGGGAGAGGCCTGCTGGGTTTCTGCGGCGGAAGACTCCGGAGTATTCAATCTCCATGCGGAAACATGTGCCTCCGCACGGGTACAAGCCGAGTTGCGAATTTATCGCCGGGAGTTGCACGATCAACTCCGGCTCAAGAATGCGCCGGAGCCAATCGACCGATTCCACTACCCCGCCGGATGGAAAATTTTCATGATCTGGATGAGTAGCCTGCTCGTGGTCTTCAGGCTCCAGTGGCAGGATTCTACCCTAACGGATCGAGCTGCCTCTTCCAGCACGGGTTTGATCGACCGATTCGAGTGGTGGCGTCCATTCACCGCTCTTTTTCTGCATGTGGACATCCAACACCTCGTGGGCAACCTCGTGAGCAGTGCCATATTCGGTGCTTTGGTATCGCGCTCGTTAGGCCCGCTGCGGGGATGGGCATTGATTCTCGCATGCGGGACTTTTGGAAACTGCCTCACCTCCTTGGTCACCTACCCGATGCCATTCGTTTCGATCGGTGCATCCACCGCCGTCTTCGGCGCATTGGGCATCCTCTCAGGTCTGGGATTTTCCACTTCCCTGCGCTTACGCTCCAGCAAGTCTTGGGCAAAAGCCGCAGCTCCCGTGATTGCCGGCATCATCATGTTAGGTTGGCTCGGTGGCAGCGGTTCTGATTCCAATACAGATGTCCTCGGTCACGTGTTCGGCTTCAGCAGTGGCTTGGTCGCGGGAATGTTCGTCGGAGAGCTCCGACAGAAACAATCGAAGGCAGCAGCGCTGGTGGTGGCCTGAACAAACCCGCTCAAATGGGTCGGGTGGTGGAGTCGCTTTGGCGGCTTTTAGACCGTCAGATGTCCAATGCAAAATTCCTTTCAAACTGCAACTGGAAGGTTGATGTTGCCGGATGCAACAAGACATCTAGTCTCTGGCAAATGTTAAACCGTTTTTATGGTGCTTTTGACACGGAGCGTCGCTCGGGCGCGAGCGATGGCAGTGACTATCGGACGCCATTTCAAATCGATCGTGACCGGGTGCTGCATACGCCCACCTTCCGCCGTTTGCAGAATAAAACCCAAGTATTCTGGAGCGGAGAATATGATTTCTATCGGACGCGGCTGACCCATTCGTTAGAAGTCGCGCAGATCGGCAAGTCGATTTCCTATTGGCTGAAAAGTCGGCTAGAGGGACCGCTGGGTGACGACTTTTTCATTGATCCTGATCTGGTAGAAGCAATCTGCCTTTCTCACGACCTCGGGCACCCCCCATTCGGCCATGCGGGAGAGCGGACATTGAATCACCTAATGCGCACCCACGGCGGATTTGAAGGAAACGCCCAAACCCTACGTCTTCTAACCGAGCGGATTTTCTCAGCAAAACGCAGCGGCATGGACCCTACACGCGCGTTTCTCGATGGTGTGCTGAAATACAAATCACTGTGGACGGAAATGAAGTCCATCACCGGAGAAGCTCCGGAAAATCACTTCATTTACGATAGCCAGCACGAGTATCTCGACTGGGCGATGGGTGGAAATGATTTTCCGCTAGAACTCACTCCCGGCGCGACGCGTGACAAATTCAAGTCCATCGAATGCCAAATCATGGACTGGGCGGATGACACTGCTTACTCGCTCAATGACCTATCAGATAGTGTGCGTGCCGGTTTCCTCAACATTGAAAAAATCGAAGCTTGGGCGGAAAAATACAGCGAAGCCACGGGTGAAGGAACGCCACTCGGTGATCTGATGAAAGCCATCCGCCGCAAACGCGTCGATCCCTTCGTCGGCAAGCGGATCGGCCGCTACATTCAGTCAACACGGTTAGATACGGACTTAAATTTCCTCAGCGGCTCGACGAATCGCTACTGCTATCGCCTCGCCATTGATGAGTCCGTCAAAGCAGAGTCAGCCCTCTTTAAACGCTTGGCATTCGAGGTGGTCTTCCTCTCACCGCAATTAAAACAATTAGAGCATAAGGGCAGCCGGATGTTGCGCCAGTTGTGGGAAGTTCTCGGCGAGCGATACATCGCCCAAGGCACCATCGACGGTCAGGATTTCCAGCTTCTTCCGGCTGACACCGCTGCAGAAATCGCCAGCGCGCCAGATGAACCTGCCCGGGCACGGCTCGTCTGCGATTTCCTTGCAGGCATGACCGATGGCTACGCCGCCCGGACTTACAAGCGCCTGTTCTCTCCCGACTTCGGTTCGATTGGAGATTTAATCGGATAGATTAGACGGCAGCGGAGAGTTTCAACACGCCGACGTAAGGCAGATTCCGATACTTGCCTTTGTAATCGAGCCCGTAGCCGACGACAAATTCATCGCCGATTTCAAAGCCGACATAATCTGCACTCACCTCCTTCGCACGCTCCTTGTCCTTGGCTAACAGAACAGCAGTGTGCACGGCAACAGCTCCCTCTTCGAGCAGCCGTTGTGATACGGCATGAAGAGTGCGCCCGGTATCGAGAATATCATCTAACAGTAAAACATGGTGCCCTTTTACTTCTGGAAAATGCCGGTCTAGGAAATCGACTTTTCCTGAGCTCTCCAAACCGCCGTGGTAACTCGCCACATTCAAGCACTCGATCTCCAAAGGCCGCGGCACCCGGCGCAGAAGATCCGCCGCGAAAACTAGTGCTCCCTTGAGTAGAATGATTACCACCATGGTCCCGCTCGGGAAATCCCGTTCAATCTCAAGCGCCATCGAATCCAGCCGCTTTTCAATCACCGCTTCATCGATCAAAATCTTCTCAATATCGTCGCGCATGCCAAGGGAATAGCCACTTACCCACCCCCCGCCAAGCGCCAATACCTCGGCGTCACGGCTCGCGTTTAAACCTCAACACACGCTCGCCCTCGCGGAAGTAATCCAAACGATCGCGCGCATGGATTTCCAAAAAGGCAGGATCCTCGCGCAAGGCGCGGTGCTCAATGAAATGATATTCACGATCCGCCAGCACGGCTTGCTCACGCACTTTCGCGGCTTTCAATTTTAATTCCAACTTGTCCAATTCCCGCCGCTGCGGAATCGCTGTCGCAACGACAACGAAGCCAATCGCCAAACAAAACACGAGGAACCCAAAATGACTCGCTTGTTGGATCACCCGAGTCCGAGCCTCCAAGCGCGTCAATTTCGCTCCTGTTATTTTTTGCCTCGCCATTTTGCAGTGCAAGAAATCCCTGAAATCCTCGAATTGTCAAGTAAACTAAAGGATCGCCACTTATTTCAGCACGCCCCAAAACCTGATAGGCTTCCAACTGTTTTGGTAAATTTCGCACTTGCACGGCCATGGCTTGACCGAAAACCTCATGCCGTGACTTCTCCCTTCGCCGTCATCGCATCGGTCCTTCCGGTGTATCTGCTGATCGTGGCAGGTGCGGTCCTGCGCCGAGTTGGCATCATTCGCAAGGAACACGATGAAGGGGTGATGCGGGTAGTTTTCAGCGTGATGATGCCCTGTTTCATGCTGGATAAAATTCTCGGCAGCACCGTCCTGAAAAGTGGATCAATCGTGATTTATTCGATTCTGATAGGATTTGGACTCATTCTAGCAGGCATCCTCATCGGCGCGGTAGTCGCCCGTCTGATAGGGCTGGAACACGGAAGCGGTCTCCGCACATTCGCGTTGAGCGCTGGCTGCCAGAACTACGGATTCACAGCGGCTCCGGTCGTGGAAAGCCTGTGGGGAGGCAGCGCTCTTGCACTCATGTTCGTCCACAACATCGGAGTGGAAGCGGCGCTGTGGTCTGTGGGCATCATGATGATGAGCGGCGAGCGTGAAATCAAATGGCGGCGACTCGTCAACGGACCAATCGTGGCCGTTACCCTCGGGCTGCTACTGGTCTTTCTCGGCTGGGATGATCAAATCACAGGCCCCTTACGCAAGGCGATCTCAATGCTCGGCGTCGGAGCGTTCCCCATCGCGATTCTCATCACTGGTTGTTCAATGATTGATCTGGTAGGCTCGGAAAAACCGACGCTGAAAATCGTGATGGGCTCTGCAATGGTGCGCTTGATTTTGGCACCGTTAGCCATTCTTGCGGCGGCGAAATACCTTCCGGTTTCCACGGAGTTGCGCGAGGTGCTCGTCGTTCAAGCCGCAATGCCTGCCGGCATGACCTCGATCATTCTTGCTAGAATGTATGGCGGCCGGCCTGCGATCGCGGTGCAAATCGTGCTCGGCACCACCGCACTGAGTTTGATCACGCTGCCTTGGATCATCACTTGGGGCTGCCAATGGATCGGACTCAAACCCTTGTTGCCATGATCCGAAACCATCTTCTATCCACTGCTCATTTCCCATGCCACTGCTCGACGTCCGCCACCTAAGCACCCGCTTTCACACCCGCAACGGTGTCGTGAATGCGGTGGAAGATGTTTCTTTCACGGTCGATCCGGGGCAAACGCTCGGCATCGTTGGCGAGTCCGGCTCGGGGAAATCTGTTACCTGTTATTCCCTGCTCGGGTTGATCCCCCAACCGCCGGGCCGCATCGAAAGTGGCGAAGCCCTTTTCGATGGCATCGATCTCCTGAAATCGTCGGAGAAGCAGCTACGAAAAATTCGAGGCAAGCGGATCTCGATGATTTTCCAGGACCCGATGACCTCGCTAAATCCCTTCATGAAAGTGAGTGCGCAACTCACTGAGCCGCTCAAAATTCACGAAAATTGCCACGGCAAACAAGCGCTCCACCTCGCCATCGATGCACTCACCGAAGTAGGCATCCCGGATGCGGAGAAACGCATCCATTCCTATCCACATGAGTTTTCCGGCGGCATGCGCCAGCGCGTAATGATCGCCATGGCCCTGATCACCCGCCCCGAGCTGCTCATTTGTGACGAACCCACCACCGCACTCGATGTCACGGTTCAAAAGCAGGTGCTCGATCTGATTCGTGACCGCCAAAAGCAGCTCGGCACCGCGGTCATTTTCATCACTCATGATCTCGCCGTCGTTTCTGAAATGGCCGATCACATCAACGTCATGTATGCGGGTAAAATCGTAGAAAGTGCTGAAAAAACTAACTTGTTCCGCAATCCCCAACACCCTTACACACGCGCGCTGCTGAAGTGCATCCCCGCGAATCAAACCAAGGGAGAACCACTCTATACCATCCCCGGCACTTTCTAACTTCGGCCTTCTTCCTTCACCCGAATAAAGCGCTGGAACACGAACAACCCAATAGGAGCGACTAAGACCATGAGGCCGATGATCAACCACATCTTGCCCGGATCACGCGGACCGTTCTCGGGACAATACTTCGCTAACAGCCCACCGAACGCGGCGCCCGTGATGAGCTTACCAATGAGCAGTGGCACATAGGAGAGCGACGCATAGGAGGCTTCCTGGCCTTTCGGTGCGATGGATGAAGCATACTCGTAAACCCGAGGTGAATAGAACGCCTCCCCGACGGAAAATAAAATCTGCCAGAAAGCAATCATCACATAATACGGATGCACGCTGCCTTTAAGTTCCATGTATCCGTGCCCTATCGCATTCCCGATCCATCCACCCGCCATTTCTTGAAAAAGTTCGGGAGGGAGAATGAGAAAGATGAAAGAAATCGCGGTAATGAAGCCTCCAAAAATCACCATCGAATAGGCAGAGTATTTTTGAGTCATTAGCCCGATCGCCGGTGCCAGCACCAGAATGAGAATGCCATTGATCGCATTAAAACGCCCAACCCGCGCCTCTGGCCCCAGTGCTTGCAGGGCGAAGGGCGGTAGCACGTAATCCATCACGTTGAACACCACTTTAAGAAAGCCGATCATGAATAGAAACATCAACAATCGGTAAAAACCCGCCGTCTTCAGCAACCCCGAAAAGAGACGCACCGTATCCACCGCTGCATCTCTAACGGTAAAACCAAAGGATTTAAAAAACCCGGCATCAGGATATCGGCTCACCTCATGAGTGATTTCCAGTCCTTGCTCCGTCATCGCAGCACCCCGGCGCAGCAACAGAATGAGTGGAAGCATGAGAAACTCAATTCCCATACTCACAAGCAGAAGAGTGCGGTAGTCTCCCAGCTCTGCGGTAGCAAGTGGCAGCGTGATGCGACCGTGCACTTGGAGTGATTCACGGACACCGTCAAAAATGAAATAGGCGACCATGAAACCAAAATTCATAATTGCGTAAAAAAGCGAAAATGCCACCGAGCGCTGACTGGCGGTGGAATAACGGCGGAGCGCGGCGATCAACACCGGAGTGCAAAGTGCTTCGCCAATCGCTAACGGAAATAGGCCGCAGGTCAAAGCCAGAGTTTGGCTGGTAGTCACCACCATGACTAACCGGGTGATCACACAAATACTCACTCCTATAATAAGAGTCCGCCGCAGACCCAAAGCATCCGTGATCGAGCCAGCTAACAATGTCGTCACGGACATCACGATGGACCACCCCGCGATCAACGCGAGCGCCGCCTCCTTGCTGTAACCGAAATCACTGGCGAGCCAAAAGACGAGAGTGACGTTCAGAATTTTATAGCCCGTGACGCTCAGAAACTTCAGTCCAAAAGTGAGCCCCATCTCACGCGGGGCACCTTTCAATTTCATCATTGCGAACGAACCGACGCCAAAGATCGCCGCGCCGATCACTCCACCTGGGACGAGACCTAGGTTAAGCTTTTTTACTGCTAGAAGCCCCACCCCCGCACTGATCACCAGTAAGATAAGGGATTTGAAAATCAAAACAAGAGGACTAACGGGTGATGAATCCCCTTGGGTGGATGAGGGTGTCATGCGTAAAAATTTCAGTGCCCCGCTTCCCGCGCTAACAGTTCCGCTTCTTCCTCGTGGGAGTGGATTTGTAGTGAGACCTGCACTCCTTCTTTTTCCGCAGCGGCTTTCAAAATGCTACGTATCGCCGATGCAGTGAAGCCGTTTCTACCAATGAGCATCGCCACGTCCTGTTGAGCGAGCACAAGCTTGAAACGCAGCCGCTTCGGCCCCAATTCTGCCACTTTGAGCTGCGCTTGGCTCGGGTCGTCGATCAACTTAATGGCCACGTATTGAAGAAAATTTCTCAATCGATCAGTGATGGCCTGCATGCGGAGAGAATGGCCGCGGATCGGGCGCTTCGCAAGCCAAGGTTCTGTGAAACGAGCCGTGATAAAAGCATAAGAGAAAGGCCACCGCGAATCATGCGGATCTCGCGAATCTTTTGAATTGGCCCGGAAAGCCCGTGTTTTACTGCATGCCTCAATGTTTAAGATTCGCTCGATTTGCCAGGTTCGCGGTGCCTTCAGCATCTTCCTTCCGATCAAATTCCCCATCTTGGCACTTTGCACACTTGCCACACACAGGGACGCCCGCCATTTTCCCGCGCATGTCACGCAGCCACCGCATCACGATCCTCGCCGGAGACGGCATCGGCCCCGAAGTCATGGCCGAGTCCCTCCGCCTTCTCGACGCCGTCGAAGCCAAATTCGGCTTCACGGTTTCCCGCAGCGAGCACCTCGTCGGCGGTGCGGCCATTGATGCCACCGGCCACCCGCTTCCCCCTGAAACCGTCGCTGCAAGCGAGGCGGCAGACGCGATTCTCTTCGGTTCCGTCGGCGGACCTAAATGGGAAAACCTCCCACCTGATATTCAGCCTGAGCGCGGTGCTTTGCTTCCCCTGCGGAAACACTTCGGCCTTTTTGCCAATCTGCGCCCCGGGGTTTGTTTGCCAGCGCTCACCCACGCGTCCCCGGTCAAACAGGAACTCATCGCCGATGGCTTCGACGTGCTCTGCGTCCGTGAACTAACAGGCGGCATCTATTTCGGCACGCCGAAAGGTCGCGAGGAACGCAATGGTGAATCGGTCGCCTTCGACACCATGGTTTACATGAAAAGCGAGATCCAGCGCATCGCTCGCGTTGCATTCACCGCAGCCATGGGGCGGAAAAAGCAATTGCTCTCTGTGGACAAGGCGAACGTGCTCGCCTCATCCGTACTGTGGCGCGAGACCGTTGTGGAAATTTCTAAAGAGTTCCCCGAAGTCCAGCTCTCTCACATGTATGTCGATAACGCGGCCATGCAGCTTATCAAGCGCCCCGGCTCGTTCGATGTGCTCGTTACGGAAAACCTTTTCGGCGACATTCTATCCGATGAAATGGCGATGATCTCTGGCTCCCTCGGTATGCTGCCCTCCGCTTCGTTAGGAAAACAACGCGAGGATGGCCTCTATTTCGGCCTTTACGAACCGTCCGGCGGCTCGGCTCCTGACATCGCCGGCCAAGGCATCGCCAATCCCATCGCGCAAATTCTATCACTCGCCATGCTGCTGCGTTTTTCGTTAGGAGAAATCGAAGCGGCCGATGCAATCGAAGCGGCCGTCGCCAAAACCATCGCCGACGGCTTCCGCACCGGCGACATCGCCACGCGTCAACCGGGTGAAACGAAAGTCAGCACCACGGGCATGGGTGATGCCGTGTTAGGGCGCTTGTGACTCGTCTGAAAAGGTAGATCAGTAAAGTCGCGAAGCCGCGAATCGTGGCGGGCGCATCTTGCTCTGCGTCAAAATCTTCAAACGCAGCCTTAACTAGTGCCGTTTAAATTTTACAACGGTGCCCAACATTGGAGTGAAAAATCTCGTCTGGGATTGCCTTTGGACGCATCAAGTAGCCGCTGGGGAGGCGCCGACTTGCTAGATAAAAATCACCCTCTGAAGGTTTCTCGATCTCTCCCGGGCCGGTCGGAATTGCCCCGCCCTCCCGGACGAGCTTTGGCTCGAAGTCGGCAACACCTTCTCAAAAACTCTGATGTGATCGTCGCCTGCCCCGATTTCATCGCGGACGTTATTCCAGCCGTCCCGCAGAAGACGATGCCAATAGACGCCGGGGCACTCACCACCATAGGACTCCTTAAACGGAAACTCGCTGAGCTTTTCCACCTTCAGAAACGCTGCAATTTCCTCTGCGGTGTGCAGTTCGCCAGATGGGTCGGTGGATGCGGGAGTGGACATGAAGCGGCGAGGACGGTGTGTACTGAGGAAGCAATGCTGCCAGCAGTTCAAATTTCGAAGGGCTCAACAGAGGGTCACGATACCCGAATGTGGCGTGCAATCCGTAGGCTTTACGTTGCCCACTTGGTTTTTTAAGGGCAATATACGGGACTACCTTATTTTTCTATTAGGAAATTACGCTTGTAACTTGCTTATTATGAATGGCTCCGGCGCTAGGGATCGAACCTAGGACCTAGTGATTAACAGTCACCCGCTCTGCCGCTGAGCTACGCCGGATTTGCATCCTTTCAGACGCGGGCGGACCTTGGGATTCCGCAACGTCTTGTGGCAAGGGAAAAATCCTTTATCGCCCGAAAAATACCCTCAAACCGAAAAATTCAGGACTTCCAAGCGGAATCAGCCACCGGCCGCCAGAGCAACGATTTCGACCCGTGCCCCGTCACCCACTAAAGTCTGAGGATAATCCCGAGGGAAAACCGCATTCTCGTTCAGTTCAACGACGACTGGCTTCCCACTTAGGTCGAGGGATTCCAGCATTTCAGTCACCGTGATTGGGCCGCCGATTTCATGGGCTTGGCCATTGAGATGGATTTTCATGAGGCTCCTATTATTTCCATTGTGCAAGCTGTTCGGGAAACGGGCAATCGTGGCATTCCGAAAAATCCTCGAGACAGAAATCATGATAGATCTGAAGTAATGCCTGATGATGGCAGACCCGGCGCAACCATGGTTGAGCGGCTTTTGATGAGCCAAAAAGCCGAAGTGAACAGCGTTTTACTTTTTCGTTAGCCACGGAATTTCGCAATTTGAAATAAGAACCATACGTCATGCCATTTTCATGCATGGCAAGCGGCGCAAGGTGGTTCGCAATCAATTCAAGCGCCTGAGTCCGCCCAAATAGTGCCACCCGCTGCACGGATTCCGCCGATGTAAGGGTGTGATGATGAAGCCAGAATTCGTGTTCAAGGGATTGCAGGAAATCGATGAGAGGCTTGGCATGGAAGGGCCTCGCCAGTGCCAGCTTGCGATACTGTGGCCAAACCCTGGTCAACGCTGCCAAGGCACCTACTCGCCGATGCGGGTGATTCGCAGGACGCTGACCGTGCGTCTTCCACGGAATACCCCGATCCGCCGAGACTTCGAAGCGCGCACGGTTTTTCCACCAAATTTCCCACAGGTCGCGCAAATAATCGCGGGTGTCCTGAGAGACGATGCGATGCATTTCGGATGTTAGGAAACCTGCCGTCCCGAAAAGAATTGCTTCCGCAGCAGCAGGCTCTGCCTTGAGCAAGCCGAGTGGCGCGCGTTGGGCGAGCAGGCGCATCGGCAGTGAGTTACCCCGATAGCCCAAGGTCTCCGCGGTGACTTGGAACAGCGCAGCATCCCGCCCGTGAGCATCGACCGTTTTTAAAAACCGGGACGCCTTGTTAGCGGCACGGAGAGTCGCTGCCTCTGTTAGCAAACGCTCGACAGCCCCAGCGGGCAGACCTTTCAACGGAAAAACGCAGCGGCCGGGATGAGCAATCGCTACCTCACGCGGCGGTCGGTTGAGGGCATCCGATAACTGCATGTCTGAAATGATCACCTGCGGGACTTCCCGATGATCCAAAGTGCGGGTGAAAATTCGACGGGCATCGGCTCGAAAAACCACATGTAGGATGATTTCCTGAAACGCCGGATTCGTCGCATGTCCATGGGCCTCCCAGTCCGCAGCCACTGGGTCCAATTCTAACGGACCGGTTCGCAATTCGCCATCGATCTCAACTGCCGCTTGACTGAAATCCGGGCCAGCACCGCGATTCCATTCGCCAAACTGGACGATTCTAACTTTTTTACCCGATGTCGTCCGGAAATCCCTTCCGAAAGCTCCGGAAAACCAAAGGGCTTGAAGTTCGAGTTCCGCTGGCAGGATTTCCGCAGAGGTTTCCTCAAATGCCAAAGGAGGGTGCCAAATCAATTCTAGCAGAAATCCGTAAGTCATTTTACGATTTTTTTAGTTTCACATTTTTTCACCACCGGAACTTTGTTCGGGTCCGCAGGCGGCGGAGGAGGAGGATCGAGTATATCGAGCCACCCTTGCAATGCTGCAGATTCCGGGATCGGGCCATAACGGATTTGCGCCTCGCGAAGGCCTTTGATGGCCAAATCTTTTCGGTTAGCAACACGATTTAAGGTGATGAGATTGAAATCCTGCCGCAGCTTATCCTCCGTTTTCACGAAATAATTCTTGGCACGACGGAATGCCTGAGCCGCTTCCGCCGTTTTGCCATTTTTGATGTCATCGAATCCCAGTGCCTCGGTGATGACTCCGCTTTTCATCCGTTCGGAGGCCTTCTCTAACTGCGCTTGCCGCTCGGCTGGCTGAGTGGGCCATTGTAAAATCGATGCTCTCAACGCCCGGTATTCGATATCAGAATCCTTTTTTTCCCCGCTTCCGTCGAGGTGCCGAAACGGACGGTAAAGCGGATCTCCCAGAACAACACCTTGCCACGAGGCGGCCGGCATCGCAGCCCAACAAGCCTCCACCCATGTATCACCAGCCAGCAACCGTTTTTGGATGATGCTGAAATTATGTGTCAAGTGCAAGTAGGGCTCGTAAACGTTTCCAACCGTCACGGCGGCACCTCTCTCCAACAATGCCGCACTCCAATTTTTGTTAGGATTCGTGAGTTGTAAGGCGCTGAACGAGTGCAGATGCATCGCCACCGCACCTTTGCGAAACCGGAAGCTGCTATTCAAGAATGGTCCGCTCACATCCGAATCATACCAACCATAATAGATAGAAGTATCCGTCATCGGATAGTTTTTCGGCAGGGTATCATTAAAGCGATCAACGACGGTAGGAATACCCAAACTTTCATTCGCTTTCACCACTTCTTCTAACCATTGATCGCCCAGCGGAAACTTGTTGGCGATGTCCACGTAAGCCCGGCCCCATAGTCCGGTTTTTTCAGCCTCGATGGCATCATGAATCATTCTCTCACAGGTGGCTAAGCTCGCAGCATCAATCCTCGCGGTTAAAACGAGAAATGGTAGATTCACATCCTTGATGGATTTTTCACTTTGATAGAACTTGTTTTGCAGGACACCGTCCGTCGGCAGAGTCTCCACACCAAACAGCGCAAGCTCAGAATCCACTGATGCCTCGTCATGACCATTGATCGGATCCGGCGGTGGGGGCGGCGGCGTGTTTGGAGGCGCGGGTGGCTTCGGAATCGGCTGGATACGCAGCGGCACCCCGCGCATCAGAACTAACACGCGGATTTTATTTACCACAGGGAGAAGCAGGCCCTCCCGGTCCTTTCCCCGCTTCCACCATGATCGATACTCGAACTGATCACGCAGCGGCTTTAAAATCGTTTGGTTAAATTCTTCCCGCGAAATATCCGCCTTCTGCGGCATGTCCAGAGCGATCACATTTTCTGACGGAATCCCCCGAGCCTCGCGGTAAATCTCCGCTAACTGCCTAGATTCCGGCAGCGTAGAATTATACAAAATCGCCACCGATTCTGGAGTCGGAGCCGCACACAGAACCGCCGGGAACCCCGTAAGACCAAACCAGATCAGTGGAACAAATTTCATTTCAGCGAGCATGCCCGGATGATCTCGCCATGCAAGATCGACCGTTCCTTCAGAGTGGAATCCGTAGCCCGTCCCATGCCACATGGATGTTTGCAGGTAGCTGCGCCTCTAAGGTTTCCGCATCAAACTCATGCGTTAAATGCGTCAACCACGCCTCTTTTGCGTCCGATTTTGCCACTGCCTCCACCGCCTCAGCCAGCGAAAAATGCGTCGGGTGCGCAGCCGTCCGAAGCGCATCGATCACCAGGACATCTACCCCTTGGATCAAGCGCATGGTGTCATCCGGGATGAACTTCACGTCGGAAATGTAGGCCAATTTCGGCCTGTCACGAAACTCAAACAGAAACCCGATCGTCTCCACCGAAGCATGCACCACAGGCAGCGGTGTCACTTTCAAATCCCCGTAATCGAAAGGCCCGTCGATGATCCTTGCGTCCGGTCGCACGTAACCCGATGCAAAGGACTCAGGAGAAAACGCCCAGCCATACATCTTCACCAGCGTCGCCATGCAACTCTCCGTCGCATGCAGCGGCAGCGGTGCGTGTTTTTTCCAACAAAACGCCCTTAGTTCATCAAATCCCGCCACGTGATCCAGATGCGCATGCGTGTAAATCACCGCGTCAATTTCTCGCAGTCCCTCGCGCAGCGCCTGCATCCGCAGATCCGGCCCCGAGTCCACTAACAGAGTAAGGCCCCCCGCCCTCACCACCACCGACGAGCGGAAGCGCTTGTTCCTCGGGTCATCTGAACGGCAAACTCCGCAATCACAACCAATCACCGGCACCCCCACCGAGGTTCCCGTCCCAAGAAAAGTTAAGGAAAAATCCGTCACTCGGCGATTCTACACATCTCAAGCCACGCGGCAACACCCGCAAGGATGCTATCGGAAATCGACTAAATATTCACATCAAAACATGGGCAATGGACTGACGGCACACGTTTCAGATTGTGACTGTGCTGAACGGATTACTTAGTTTAGCAGAGGCATCGATTCCATTAGACCGCGCGGCGGATGTTGATTTTTTTATCTACAAAGGCGAGAGATAACCCAGTAAACATCAATCGCACGGCCTTCTCGGATTCTGTTAGTTTACAATTTTCAGCGGATCAACGGCTAAATTCCGGCGGTGGGTGGAACTTCTTTTACGGGTAGAGAGAGCATTTGGAACCGCGCGCGAAGTGAGGCTTCCTTGGTCAATCCATTTTCCGGGCGAGGTATTCCCGCGAACCCCGCACATACTTTTCCGCCCAGCTCTTCACCTTCGCCTGCTCCTCTAGCGAAAGCGTGCGAACCACCTTCCCTGGAGAACCTAACACCAGCGAGCCCGGCGGAACAATCGTGCCACTGGTCACTAATGCCCCGGCCCCGATGATTGAGCGCTCGCCGATCACGGCACAGTCCAGAACGATCGCTCCCATACCGATAAGAACTTCGTCCTTCACCGTACAGGCATGGAGAATTGCCGAATGGCCGACGGTTACCAGTTCGCCGACATAACAGCCGTAATCATCTGCTAGATGGATCACCGCATTGTCCTGCACATTCGAACGCGGGCCGATTACGATTTCATTGATATCCCCGCGCAAGGTGGAGTTATACCAAATGCTTGTTTCCTCACCTAGCGTCACTCGCCCGATCACATCCGCGCTCGCGGCAACAAACGCGCTTTTGGGAATCGTGGGAAAAATGCCAGCAAATGTCTCAATCGCCATGCCAGACACTAGGAAAATTCGTCACCCATCGCAAGACTTGTGGATAACTTTATCACCTAAAAAACCTCCGTCCCTGAGAATGATTTCACCGCCAAGGAAGAAAAGGTTGGAAGGCTGGGATCTCTCTAACTAGCAATTCCCTTTCTGAACTTGGCGCGCTTTGCGACTTGGCGGTTCAAAATTTTTCCCATGCCGCGGCTTTCGTCGCACAAGGCACTCTAGCCCGACCATTGCTGTTAGGTAATTTTTGGGATGCTGATCGCTGAAACTGCGTTCATTTTTTCAAAAGGTCTCCACCACAGGCGTTGGATTTCTGATTTCGGGCGGGGAGGTCTTATTTGAGTTTTGTTAGGCGACATTTGGGAGTGCCGACTAGGTATCTAACGATGTGTTGGAGACGGGGATCAGGCGCGCGGTCCTCGGGAAAAAGGTGAATCGGATGGGTTTGCTCGCGCTCGTCGACGGCTTCGAGGGCGCGCTGTCCAGCTGGGGTGGTCGCTGTCGTTGATTTCGCCGAGATAAAAGCAGGGTTTTCTGGATGGAACCGCCGCTGGCGATGCGACGGCTTTCGACGACGCTCTAGTAGAGATATTGCTTGCCGTCCTTAAATGGTTTGATGGTGCGTAAAAACATTGAATGGCAAGGACCATACACCCGTTAGACCTTGCGTGTCCATGGGTTGGGTCTCCACCACGGCCCTTTTCAGATGCCCGATGTCGTAAAATTAAGGGTTCCAGCGCCTCAGAGAGGTGAAATTCGACGTTGATCGGAACCAATAGCGAAAGTTGGTTTAGCGGCTCAGCCGCGTTCCCGGCGTGGAGTGCGGGGACTGGCTTCGTGGGTGTTCATTCTTCGCGGATGAAATGAATTTCCCGGTCCGTTCAGGGACAAAAAAAGCGCGCATTGGATATCCCCCCGGATCTCTCAACGCGCGCTTTTTTTCGGACTTTTCACTCTGCCTTGGTCGCTTGATTTCCCCCCGGATCTCAAAACGACTCAAATGTGGTTGAGCTTTTAAAGCTGAAGTTCGTTGGAGGCCGGAGCACCCTCAGAACAAAATCAAATTACCTGAAATTCAGGAGAACGAAAGGAATTTTGGGTCTCATTTCCGGCCAGGTGGTCCCAAAATCGGCCACAAGAGGTCTTTGTGAGGCGGTGTGCCCGGGTATGGCTTCGGTCGGGTTAAAGAACAGGCAGGAATGCCTATATCACTTTCCTTGACGTGCAGTTGCTTTGAGACGCAGCGCATTGAGGGCAATAAATCCAGTGGCGTCATCCTGATTGTAGGCTTCCTCTTGACCGCCTTCCATGGTGGCGACGGCTTCGGAATACATGCTGAAAGAGCTGCGACGGCCGGCTTGCATGACGTTGCCTTTATACAGCTTCATGCGCACTTCACCGGTCACCGTTTTTTGGGTCTCGGTGACGAGGGCTTGGATAGCGAGGCGCTCAGGGGCAAACCAGAATCCGTTATAAACTAACTGGGCGTATTTCGGAATGAGACTATCACGGATGTGCATCGACTCGCGATCGACAACCAGCGTTTCTAAATCGCGATGGGCGGCTAGCAGAATGGTGCCGCCGGGAGTTTCGTAAATCCCGCGAGATTTCATACCTACAAAGCGGTTTTCCACGATGTCCACGCGGCCGATGCCGTTGCGACCACCTAGCAGATTGAGCACGCGCATGATGCCATAGGGAGTGAAAAGCAAGTAGCCGTCTTGTGTGCCAATAGATTTTACGTCGCCCAGCTCGCTCAAAATAGCTGATAGATCGACGTGCTTAAGACCGATGGCGTTGCCTTTTTCGAAAAGAATTTCAATGTATTCGGCCTTGTCCGGCGCGTCTTCTGGGGAAACGGATAGAACATACATGTCCGTATCCGCCGGGGTCGTGGCGTCATACCACGGGTCCTCCATGGCTCCGGCCTCGAAGGAGATGTGAAGGAGATTTCGGTCCATCGAATACGGCTTTTTCATGGACGCCTTAATTGGAATATTGTTCGCATCGGCGTAGGCGATCATTTCCGTGCGACCGGGAAATTGCGCACGGAATGAGGCATCGCGCCACGGGGCGATGCACTTGATCTGCGGCGCGAGGGCGGCGGCCGATAGCTCGAAACGCACTTGGTCATTGCCTTTTCCTGTCGCTCCGTGGGCGATGGCGTCCGCCCCCTCGCGGATTGCGACATCGACCATATCCTTGGTAATGCACGGGCGAGCAATCGAGGTGCCTAACAAGTAGCGGCCTTCATAGATCGCACCCGCTTGGATCATCGGAAAAATGTAATCGCGGGCGAAATCTTCTTTCAGATCGCCGATGAAACACTTGGACGCACCCGTGGAAAGCGCCTTGGCTTCGAGGCCATCGAGTTCGTCACCTTGGCCCACATCCGCGCAGTAAGCGATGATTTCGGCATTATACTTTTCCTTGAGCCAGAGGAGAAGGACGGAGGTATCAAGACCCCCCGAGTAGGCGACGAGAATTTTCATGAGGCGCGGAGGCAATCATGAAGCAGCGGGACGGGCAAGGGTAAGAATCCGCGATTTCATTCCGCTTGCGCTCACGGTCCGGCGTCCTAGCATCCAGCGCTTTACAAAGCTCTGCCGCTACACGCACCCATGAATCGCATTTTCGTCGAAAAAAAGGCCGGACATAACGCCGAGGCCCGCCACCTGCTACACGACCTCCACGAGTCCCTCGGACTCCCAAGCCTTAGCCACGTTCGCACCGTCCAGCGTTATGATATTGATGGCCTTTCCGATGAAGAGTTCAACGGGGCAGCCCGATCGATTCTCTCAGAGCCCCAGGTAGATGCGATTTCTAGCGAACTTTCCCTCGCGGAAAATGAAACGGCTTTCGCAGTGGAGTTTCTCCCAGGCCAGTTCGACCAGCGCGCTGATTCCGCCGCGCAATGTGTCCAGATTCTAACCGGAAAAGACCGCCCGCTCGTTGCCTCGGCGAAGGTGATTATTCTTACCGGAGCGCTCACACCTTCTGAGCTGACTTCCGTGAAATCCTACGTGATCAATGCGGTGGATTCGCACGAAGTTCCCGTAGCGGAGATTACCGATCGCCGCAAAATTTCAGCCCCACCCGATGTCGTCATCCTCACGGGTTTCACCACAGAGGACCCCGCTGAAATTCGCGCCCGCTTTGGCCTTGCGATGTCCGCCGAAGATGTCGCCTTTTGCCAAAGCTATTTCCGCGACGAGGAAAAGCGGGACCCGACCATCACCGAGGTCAAAATGCTCGACACCTATTGGTCCGATCACTGCCGCCACACCACCTTCCTAACATTTATCGAAGAAGCCATTTTTGACGAAGGCGCGGAGGTCGTTCAACGTGCTTGGCAAACCTACCTCGCCACCCGTGAGAAACTCGGCCGCAGCGAAAAGCCGATCACCCTGATGGACATCGCCCTCATCGGCATGCGCGAATTGCGCGCCTCCGGCGAACTCGACAACCTAGAAGTTTCTGAAGAAGTCAACGCCGCCTCAATCGTCGTCCCGGTGGAAATATTCCACCCATCAACCATCAACTCTCAACCCTCGCCTTCTTCCGAAGAATGGCTCGTCATGTTCAAAAACGAGACTCACAACCACCCCACCGAAATCGAACCTTTCGGCGGCGCGGCCACCTGTCTCGGCGGCTGCATCCGCGATCCGCTTTCAGGGCGTTCTTACGTCTATCAGGCCATGCGCGTGACCGGCGCCGGCAATCCTCTAACACTATTTTCCGAAACTCTCCCAGGCAAGCTCCCTCAGAAAAAAATCTGTCAAGTCGCCGCGCGGGGCTACTCATCCTACGGCAATCAAATCGGCCTCGCCACCGGCCAAGTCGCGGAAGTCTATCACCCTGGCTATGTCGCGAAGCGCCTTGAAATCGGTGCCGTCGTCTCCGCCGTCCCTCGCTCCCATGTCTTCCGGGGCACTCCCGCTCCCGGCGATGTGATCCTGCTCATCGGCGGCCGCACCGGTCGCGATGGAGTCGGCGGTGCCACCGGCTCATCCAAAGAACACACCGATACCGCGCTCGAAAACTCCGCCGAGGTCCAGAAGGGCGATGCCCCTACCGAGCGCAAGATCCAACGACTTTTCCGCAACCCGGAACTCACGCGCAAAATCAAAATCTGCAATGATTTCGGCGCCGGTGGAGTCTCCGTCGCCATCGGTGAAATCGCGCCATCGCTCGTCATCAACCTCGATGAAGTTTCGAAAAAATACGACGGTCTCGACGGCACCGAGCTTTCCATTTCCGAGTCCCAAGAACGCATGGCCATCTGCGTCGATCCATCAGAAATCAATTACTTCATCGCCGAAGCCGACAAGGAAAACCTCGAGTGCAAACACGTCGCCGACGTCACCGACAGCGGCCGCCTCATCATGACATGGCGCGGCAAAACCATCGTCAATCTCAGCCGCACTTTCCTCGACACTAACGGCGTCCAACAAAGTGCAAAAGTCCACGTCACCGCGCCCGCATTCTCTTCCTCTGTTCACTGCTCGCTGATTACTGATCACTTATCATCTCTCAACATTTGCTCCCAAAAAGGCCTCGGCGAAATGTTCGATGGCTCTGTCGGCGCAGGCACCGTTCTTTGGCCCTTTGGTGGAAAAAACCAGCTCACGCCACCCGATGCCATGGTGGCAAAGCTCCCGCTGCTAGAAGGAAACACCGATGTCGCGACCTTCATGTCATGGGGCTTCAATCCCTATCTATCATCTTCCTCGCCTTTCCATGGCGCAGTTTATGCCGTGACCGAATCCGTCTGCAAAGCTGTCGCTGCCGGTGCACGCCTATCCGATATCCGCCTTACGCTGCAGGAATATTTCCCACGACTTGGCAACGATCCGAAGCGCTGGGGCCTGCCATTCGCCGCGCTGCTAGGAGCATTTCACGCGCAGCATTCACTCCGCCTCGCCGCGATCGGGGGGAAAGATTCCATGTCGGGCTCATTCAACGATCTTGACGTCCCGCCGACGCTCGTTTCCTTCGCGCTTGCTCCGGGAAAAGCCAGCCTCGCGCTCTCCCCCGAGTTCAAAAAAACCGGCTCAAACATTTCTTTGATAGAAATCCCGCGCGATACCGACCAAGTCCCGGATTTTGAAAAACTCAAACAAGTCGCCGAACAACTCCACAATCTCAACCAGGCCGGAAAACTCCTCTCACTCCACCACATCGGCCAAGCCGGGCTCGCCGCCGCACTCGCCAAAATGGCCTTCGGCAACAGCATCGGCTTCGAGGGCAGGGACTCCTCCTCTCTTTTCACCGAGCGCTATTTTAGTTTCCTCATCGAGCACACGGAAGACCTCCCCTCCCCACTCGGCTCAACCCTCATCGGCCAAACGACCGAGCAACCTACCCTAGTCCTCAATGGCGAATCCTATCATCTATCAGATCTACTAGCCTCATGGGAAGGCACACTTGATCAGGTCTATCCGAGAAAGCCGGATGATGCCATCATAAGTCCTATAGGACCTATAAGACCTATCAATCCCCCGCAACCGTCCCCTCCGCAACAAAAACACGCCCGCCCCAAAGTCATCATCCCCTCCTTCCCCGGAACTAACAGCGAATACGACTCCGCCAAAGCCTTCCGCCAAGCCGGGGCCCACGCCGAAATCCTCATCTTCCGCAACCTGACCGCGCAACACATCGACGAGTCGATTAAAGCCCTCGCCGAACAAATTTCAAAAAGCCAGATCTTGATGTTCCCCGGTGGATTCAGCGCAGGTGAGGAACCCGATGGCTCCGCGAAATTCATCGCCACCATCATTCGTAACCCGCGCGTTTCAGACGCCATCATGGACCTTCTGAAAAACCGCGACGGACTCATCCTCGGTATCTGCAATGGCTTCCAAGCCCTCATCAAAA
>JAYVNE010000017.1:0-7601 GCA_043758615.1 Akkermansiaceae bacterium | reverse complement strand
AAGATTGCGCCCAAGTAGAGCGGTGGATGTCTCGTGTGCGAACAGTGAAAGTCTTTCCAGAAACTGAGAGGACTGAGAAGTCGCCGTCCGTGGAAGCTTGTGAAAGACTGGTGAATCCTAACAATACTTTCTGGTTGATGGCAAGGCGGTGGTCCACGGGCGTTGTATCCACAGTAATGATACCTCCGTCTTGAGCGGAAGTACCAGCGAAGTTGGTGGCGGGTCGGAAGGCGCGAACGATTTGGGTCACGCGGGTGACGGGCTCCCGTTGCTTTCCAAAGCCGGGTGAGTTAGAGGCAGTCATCGAGCGGGCCTCGTAGTCGAGCAGGATTGCCTTGATGATTGCTTTCATGTCACCACGGATACCGAATCCGTTGTCGTTGAATTTGCTTGCGACTCGATAGATATAGCCGCGACTCGGAGTGGAGGTGACAAGCCGCTGGATGAGCTGGCGGCAGAAGAACGGGCCAAAGTTTGGATGTTGGAAAATTTGGTCGTGCATCGCAGCCAGTTCCTGGACGGCGAGCGCCTGATAGGCTGGGTCTGCGATCTGAGCGGTCGTGTGAGTGGCGTACGGATCGATGGCTGCACCAGCGGAAGTCGTGATGCCCGGCAGGACGACATTATTAAGCAGACGTTTTTTCCCAATGAAGTGGCGGGCGGGCACTTCGCGCATCGGATCTATCCAGTTAGCTGATGCGCTGAAGCTGGTATGATAGGCACCGGTATAGTTGTAGTCCCAGCCGGTGAATCCGTGGGCGAAACCGATAACGGCGTCTTGGTCATAGACCGGAATCGGCAGGCCCTTGGAATTAAGAACTAGCGAGCCGTCGGGATGCAGACGGTTGAGGCCAAGTGAGAAAAGCTGGAGGATCTCGCGCGCGTAGTTTTCGTTAGGAATCAGGCCAGTTGAAAGGTTCGGCTTGTCATTGCGAAGCATGTCGAGATAGCGACCCATCGCGGGATGAAGGCTAACAGATCCGAGTAGATCGCGGACGTTTCCAAACGATTGATCGAGCAGAGTATCATAGAAATCCGATAGTGCGTTAGCCCGATCATCGAGGGAGCCGTTTTCCGAGACCACCATAATTTCATTGAGCGCGAAAGCGATGCGCTGGCGGAGTTGATCATCGGACTCGATCGAGTTTTTCCACCATGAGTTGAAGGAAAGTGTTCCGACATAGGGGGAGCTATTAGGATTTGTGAGATTTTTGAATTTTTCCACGTAGGGGAGATGATAAGTGATCGATTTGTTAAACTGGGAATCAATCCAAGCATCATAGGATGCCAAGCCTTGAAGGGCCGTGATATCAGCGGTGCTTGCTCCGAAGGTGGACTGTTCCAGGAAACGAGAGGCCGCCTTCGCGTCCGTGTTAGCTGTGGCGGTTTCGATCATCCAGTTCGGCGGGCTAGGCGGCGCGGTGAAAGTGGCCGAGCCGTCAAGGGCATGGAAATATCCTTTGATTTCGCCGCTCGGGTAGCTGGTGGTATGGATGTTTAGATAGGCCGTTAGGCCGATGCCGTCTGCAATCTGGGTGGCACTGAGGCCGCCAACGCCCGTGATTTGCCAAACGTAGGAGCCATCGGCGAGTTTTACCACGCCGGTTTCGTCCAGATCAAAAACGATGTTAGATGTGGGTGGAAGGCGGGAGTCATGCACGTGCATGCCGGTAAAAGTGGAGGAGAGATTGGCGAAATTTGGTGTGACCCAAGCAGTGGTTTTGTCGGCAGAGAGACGGATAGAGCCGGTGCCATAGCCATTGGTCACGGCGCCCGTTTGAGGGAAGAGTTGGGCAAAGAAAAGGGTGCCCCCTGCCGAGGAGCCCAGGGTGACATCCTCGAAGCGGGTGAGCACGTGGCCGGGCACGATCTCACTGGGCGTAATGGTAGCCTCACCCGGCTTTGACCACCCGAGCGCGAGGTGATCTGTTCCTGTGGCTTCCTTGTGGAGAATTTCGAGGTAATAGCGCTTTCCGGCTTCTAGATGAAGCAAGGGTGAAGTGGCGGCGCCCGACCAATCGGCAGCGGTGACGGGTCCCGTAAGCTCGGCACGTTTCCATGCATTTACGGGTTCTTCATCGTTAGAAAGCCGGAATTCTGCAGCTTCGTCAGCGCGCAGGAAAAACTTATACTCTCCGCTAGCGGGTGCGGTTAGAAATCCACGGATGCGGGCTCCGTAGTTATCATCAGTGTCGGAAGGCGCTAGCAGTGAGGTGAGAATGGAAGTGGTGGTGGGAGGAGTCGTGAGGGGGATGCTTGAGACGGAAGATCCGGTGATGCCTGACCACACTTCGCGGGTAATGCCGCCGCCGCTTTGCAGGAGGTTGAGACGAAGCATTGCGGATCCGGAGCCGCTGGAGTTGGTGGCGGTCAGCACGATATCGAACACTCCAGGGGCTACGGGATTTCCAGTGATCAAGCCGGTGTTGGTATTAATCGTGAATCCAGCCGGCAGGGGAGACGCAGAATAGGAGGTCGGCAGGCCGCTGGCGTTTATCTGATAGGTAAAGGTGGGCCCTCCGACGAAAGCCCATGCTTCAAACGGGCCGAAGATCTGGGGCGTTAGGTTTGGAAACAACCGGGCTTGGGGGATAACTTGTTTTACTTGGCTGGAGGCCTGCCACGAGAGGACTGCAACATGATTTCCCGTGTTGTTGTAATGTTCGAGGATGATCGGGTGCCGTTTGCCACCCGTCAGAGAAATGACGGCGGATTTTTCGGTGAAGGAGGCGGCGGCTGGCGGCCAATTGTTAATGATAAGCTGTCCATCCACCCACAGGCGTCCGGCTTCGTTAGCTGTTACATAGATCGTATAATATTGGGAAAACTCGGGAAGGATTTCTCCGGTCCAGCGGCTGGAGAAATAGTTTGATGTGGTTCCGACTGTGATGGGTGTGCCGGGCCAAGCGGCGATGGAGTTATCAAAATTCACTGTCGGATCGGTTCTCGAAATAATGGGCGTGCCAGTGAAGTAGGGTGAGTCGTTAGTGGAATTCGGATGTTTCCAGTAGTTCCCTAGCAGCCCAGTACCGTTCGCCTGGGTGCTGTCATGGATCAGAATGGCGGCACTGCCAGCCACGCCGACCGTATAAGAAGGGTGCGGTGCTACAGTGAGAATCACCGTCTCGTCAGACTCGGTGAGTGAATCTGCTAGAGGTGTCACCGTGATGGTCGTTTCCATGGCAGCCAAGGGGAGGCTGATAGATGTGGGCAAAGAATTATAATCGGCTGCGGTGGTGGTGCCGCTTTTGGCCAGAATCAAATTGAGTGGCGCGATGCCGCCGCTGCGCTGGATTTTAAATGTGGCAGCATCTGCCGGGGTGCTTAGCCAAGGTTCGGTGGCTTCGGTATCACTTGCGGTAATTGTGATAATCGATGGACTCTGAAGGGCGGTTGTCAGATTTGCGAGATCTCCATGATTTACATTTGGATCATAGCCGACTTGTAGTTCCTCCCAATCCGTGACACCATCTGCATCGCTATCAGTATCATAAACCCGGACTCGGAAAAAACACTTCGGCAATGCACTGGGTAGGTCTGATGTGATCTCCGCATCCGTTCCCTGGACGCTCCCTCCGAGGGTGGTCCAAGTGCCACCTGTCATGGCGTCTGAACACTCGACTTGGTAGCGCTTTCCACGGATGGATGGCCAAGTGAGATGGACTTGCTGATTGGCCCATTGAATCGCGGTGATGCGGATGACATCCTTACCATCGTAGGGATTAGTTCCGCTAGTGGCTTCGGCTGCGTTAGATTGACCGTCGCCGTCCGTGTCCCCAGTGGGGACGAGGGGACCGTCGGGAAACTTGAGTTGCCAGACGTCGCCGAAACCATCGCTATTTAAATCCACCGCTGCGTGTGCCAGAGAAGCGAAGACGTAAATGATGTAAATTAGGGTTTTTATCATCAAAGAGTATTTATTTAACCCAGTGATCACAAAATGTCGCGGGGAAAATCTCTAAATGACGATCTACAATGAATGCACTTACATCGAGTAGGAGTGCTACTGCTCCATTTGCTCCAAAATCCCGCTGTAATAGCCATTGAAAAAGCTGACTATCTTCCATGCTACAAAGCCGAGAATGAAAAAATAGAGCACTTTAGGAATTACGATCGCGAGGGTTTTCGCGCTGTTTTCCGCTTCGGTTTGGAAGAGTTTTGACCAGCGCGCGAGATCCTTGTCCAGCGTTCCGGCCTCTTCTCCCGTGGTGTAGGATCGGGCGAAGGTCTTGGGGATCGACTCCTCAGTGATCAATGCCGGACCGAGCGCGTCACCAAGCCGAGCGGCTTTAACCAAGCGTTTGCCCGCATCAAGGATCAATCCACTGTGCGCTGCCGAGGATGCGAGTTGGACCGTTTCCACCATCGAAATACTTGCTAACAGACATGAGTGATAGACTTTACAAAAGCGGGCCATCGCCATGTTTTGCCGAGTTTTTCCAAGGAACGGGATGCGCTGCAGAAAACCATCCACCTTCGTGCTGCGAGGCGCGGCTTTGAAGACCGCCGCAATGAAAAAGGAGATGATCAAGGCGATGAAGTAAACTGCGATGAGCGTGACAATGAGATGGCCGCATATTTTCAAAATGCTTTCACCTTTCATCATCGCGGTGGGAACGATGCCGATAAAGATCCCCATGTGCAGCACGACGAGCGGATAGATCATACTCGTCACCATCTCACGCCGCGTGGACGCGACCATGCCGAAATAGTCTGCTAGATGTTGGAATGCCGGAGCAAGATTTCCTCCACGCTCGCCAGCACCGATCATGCTGCGCTCCAGCTCGGAGATGGAGGAAGTATCCTTGGCAAATGCTTCGGCGATCGAGTGCCCGGCTTCTAGGCCGTGGTTGAGATCCTTGAGCAGATTCGCCTGCACCGGGGGCAGCTTCGTATCTATCAGAACTGCCGCCGCCTCGCGGATGCCGAAGCCTGCTTCTAGCAGCTTGGCCATTTCCGAATAGAATAGATGCTTGTGCGAGGCGTTTGAGGTCATGGGCTTACCGGAGTTAATATACCCCTGTCCCTGCCATTTACCAAGTTTCAATTCGAGGTCCATCAGAAATGAATCCACTTAATGTCACTAGAATACGAATGTATTTTGCTAGGTTACGGGTTTGATGGTGGCGCATGATGGCCCGATTCCGCAATATTCTCGTTTTACTCAATATTCTAGAAAGAGAAGTGGAACGCAGATGGTGTAAGATTTATATTACTTAACTTGCTCCACTCTCCATATCTTGCTTGCTACTTTTTATTCAACTCGTCGCAGGCGATAGAATTTCTTCGACCCGGTCATCGGCTGATCCATTGATGCGACTCCCTGATCCACAACCACGCTGTTCGTCATTGGAATTTCCTGCCAACTGCCTGTCTCCAGGGAATCCGAACTTTCAAGCACCCATCCGGTTGCTGCGGCTGGCCAGCTTATCCGGACTTGATCACCCACCATACTGGCAACCAGTTTGGGCTGCGGAATGGTGATAAAACGCACGCCATCAATCGCAAGTTCACAATTCGTGGAGGTTCCTCCAGCGAGTCCGAAGAACAGTTCCACTGTCTGCCCGGCATAGGCCGAAACGTCTATCATGTCCGTGCTCACCGGCTCGCCCTCCGGAGCGAATTTCGCGGCCAGACTGAAGACGTTGTGATCGTTAATCGCACAGACGATTTTGTCGTCCACCGGTTCACCCGTCACTGTGAAGTCAAACGCCATCATCCCTGCATCCGGTGGAACTTGCACGGAAACCCAAGCATAGGCAGGTAGCCCGGCGCTGCTTATATTCAAATTACTATGCCTTAAAGTCCGGGAAGACTGTATTTGGAGCTGAGGCGTTGTCTGAGTTTTCAAGCGGATTCCGAAAACCGCAGCAGCGAGTGAATCGGTGGTGGTTACGTCTGGATTCAGATTGTTAAGCACATTGGCCGCTTTATCGCTCGCGGCATCCCACCAGGTGCCGACTTTTTCCGCAGTCGTGGAAATCACATTGCCTGTCTCATAAATGACAGCTCCGCCCACATTCCCGGCAAACTGGATTCCCATTCCATATCCAGAGAGGATCGCATTTCCGGTCTTTTCCGCTGGCTTCAGCATAAAATTATTCACGGTGTCAATCGGGTTTGAACTAGGGGCGTAGCTCAAATCCAGTGGGTCCGGAGTGGAAAGGTTTTCAAACCAAAGACTGTCAGGAAGGCGACCGACACCTGTTGGAGGAAAAATACTTCCACTCTCGAATGACGAATCAAAGCCAATGGGCGCTGGCGCACCACTCGGAATGACCGTATCCTGATACCAACGGTAAGCATATCCGTGAGCCGTGATGGGATTGAGAAAGAATTTAGTCAGGACCACATTCACTGATTCCTTGTGAGGGCGCCCCACCTCCGAAATGTAATTGTCCGCCCATTCAAGATCGTGTGGCAATGAACTCCGCCAGTTTGCAGATGTCGCAACTACTCCGGCCACGATTGCGCCGGGTGCCCCTGCCAACATCGAACCAATCTCTGAGGAACTGGTAACATTGGAGCCAGATACAGACGCGATTTCAGCCTCATCTAGCAGGGTAATATGTGGCTTCGTCTGAGAGATAGGCCAGTGAGTCGCTGGATTCATATTCGGTCTCGGGAACGTCCCATGCACGTAGTCGCAGGCACCCGCATTCACAAGTGTCCCGAGACTATGGCCGATAAAATGCACATGCTGGCTGTAGTTAGTACTGAGAGGAGATTGAAGCAACGCCTTCCCGAGAAATTCGCCTTGCGCAACGGCCAAGTCAGTCGGCGGGAGTGGCAGGATATCTGCTTGGACGTGCCAATCCCAAGCCACTATATTCACCGCGTTTGGTCCCAAACGATTTCTAATCTGAGAGGCCATGGTCAGCGGCCATGTTATCGCTGCACCTACCAGTGGATACTTGCTTTGCCATGGGGTCGCACTGCTCAACCAGCCATGGGTCAGGACTACAGTGGGTAGCGAGGGATTGAGTGATGCAGTCGAGTCCACAAACTGCAGCCCATTAAAAACCTTTAGCCTCGGTGTCGCCGGATCGAGCGAGTTGGTCGGAGGATCTGGCAGAAAGCATTGCGCCACAGGCGTCCGGTTGACTGCCACCAACGGCAGAGGCGCGGGCAGCGGATTGATGGTGAAATCCAGAGAACGGCTGCCGCCGGATGCGCCGGGGATGTTTGAAAGCGATTTGACGTAGCCAGTTTTTGTGATCTCCACGGTGAAGTTATCGGCGGGTAGGCCGGAGGTGGTGTAGGTGCCGCTGCCGTTCGTCGTGGCCTGCCAGAAGACGGTGCCATAGCGTTTCATGGTGACGAGTGCGCCGGGCACGGGCAATCCGGCCCCAGTCCTCACGGTTCCTGTGAGCGAGAGGCTGGGGCCGTTGTAGAAATAATAACTCACCACCGGGCTGTTTTGGAACGTCAGGTTCTCATCGCCGGGCCATTCGTAGAATTGGAAGCTCACCACCGGACTGGTGACGGTAGTTTCGGAATCCGCTAGCAGCCTGTCGGACTTAGAAGAAGCTTCTAAATCCGCCGCCCTTCGATCACACTCCACGCATGGCAGTTCGTTTCGTCTCCGTGGATCATGACAC
>JAYVNE010000016.1:0-2408 GCA_043758615.1 Akkermansiaceae bacterium | reverse complement strand
CACCTCTCATGGCCTGCGATCTTTGAACTCTCGTCCATGAAAATCACCATCCCCTACAACATGGTCTGCAACAATGCCTTCAAATGAAAAAGCCGTGCAGGAGCATGAGGGGCACAAGCCCTCCCTCGTTCAATGCTTAGGTCGAATTCCCGATCAGGGATTCCGTTCCCCGATCATGGCCCGGGCCGTGGCGACGGCCTGATGGAGTTTCTTCTGAAGCAGGTCCTTGGGAAGCGCCTCAGTCCAATAGGAGGAAACACGGATGCCGTCCTTTTCCATGTCGAGGAGTTCGATGGTTTCGTCCTTTTTCCCGGCGCAGAGGATGAGACCGATGGGTTTTTCCTCGGTGGCGGCGCGTTCGTGGCGGTCGAGCCAGGCCAGATAGAGTTCCATCTGGCCTTTGTATGCGGCCTTGAAATCGCCGAGCTTGAGCTCGATGGCGACCATGCGGCGCAGATGACGATGATAGAAAAGCAGGTCGAGGTGGTGGTCCTCGTTGTCGATGGTCATGCGCTTCTGCCGGGCGATGAAGGCGAACCCGGTGCCGAGTTCGAGGATGAAGCCTTCGATTTCCCGGAGGATGGCGGTTTCCAAATCCCGCTCCGCATAGGTGTCCTTCAGCCCGAGGAAATCGAGAATGTAGGGATCGCGGAAGACCAGATCCGGCGTCATCCGGTCCTCGTCGCGGAGTTTGGCGAGTTCCATTTCCGCGAGCTTGGCGGGCTTCTTCGAGAGGGCGGTGCGCTCGAAAAGCATGGAGTCGATCTTGTCTCGGAGCGTCCGGGTGTTCCACTGCTCGATCCGGCACATTTCCGCGTAGAAGTCGCGTTTGAGGGAGTCGTCGAGGTAGATAATCTGTGAAAAATGAGTCCAACTCAATTTTGCAATCAGCGACTGCAAAATCGAGGGATCGGGGAAGACCTCGGCGAAACGGATCATGTTTGCCAAATTTCGGACTGAGAATCCCTTCCCAAACTCGACCACCAATTTTGTACTCAGTGCGTGCAAAATCTTTTTGCCGTATTCCGCCCGCTTCTCATTCAGGACATCCGTCCGGATCCGGTGGCCGATGGACCAATAGAGCAGCACCAGGCCGGAATCGACGGTACGGGCGACCTGCTCGCGCGCATTCAGGATGAGCTGGCGCAAATCGGTCACCAGCACGGGGTTGACCCCGATGATGGCGGTGGATGACTTGGCGAGAGCCGTCTTTTTTCTGGCGGGCATGGCGACGATGGAAAACGGGGAATGGGCGGGGTTCCAAGAAGGTTAAGAATGATGCCCGTGGGTATCGATTTCGTTTGGGATGTTGTTTGTGAATCGGGCGGGGCGCAATCTCGAAACCGGAACGATCCTTTCCTTTTCCAACTCCGAATGTCCAACCCGCTCAAGCCCGTGCTTCCCTCAGAACGTTTCCTGTTCCATCCTCGTCACACATGGAGCACCACGAACATGACCACAAGCCTGAGCCTGTGAAAAAAGGCTGCTCCAGTTGCGAACACTGCCACGAGGAAAGTCCGTTTCCGCAGGAAGCTCTTGTCGCCGCGTCTGGAGCTCTAACTGGAATCGGCCTGCTGCTCCACTGGCTGAAGCTCGGTCCTGAATGGCTGTCCGTGGCGGCATTCGCCGCCGCAACGGTGGCGGGAGGACTGTTAGTTTTTCCCGCCGCATGGGGCGCGCTGAAAAAATTGCGGCTCGATATCAATGTGCTGATGGCCGTGGCGGTTAGCGGCGCATGGATCATTGGCCAGAGCGCGGAGGCGGCGAGTGTTGTGTTCCTTTTTTCTCTATCAGAACTGCTAGAATCCTGGGCTGGGGGCCGGGCACGCAGAGCGGTCGATTCCTTGCTCAAACTCTCCCCGCCCACCGCCATCGTTAGAGATGCCAGCGGCGAGCGCGAGGTTCCGGTAGCCGAAGTCGCTGTGGCGCAGGAA
This sequence comes from Akkermansiaceae bacterium, assembly GCA_043758615.1. Taxonomy (GTDB): domain Bacteria; phylum Verrucomicrobiota; class Verrucomicrobiia; order Verrucomicrobiales; family Akkermansiaceae; genus Luteolibacter. Next base: position 474 of record JAYVNE010000016.1, on the reverse strand, counting down.
ATTCTGATCAAAAGCGGCAGCCGCATTCCGCTCGATGGTGTGGTCGTTTCAGGATATTCCAGCGTTAACCAAGCCCCGATCACCGGCGAGTCGATGCCCTTGGAAAAGAAATCCGGCGATCCCGTTTACGCGGGCACCGTCAATGGTGAAGGCTCTCTAACGGTCCTTGTTACCAAGCCCGCTTCGGACTCCACGCTCGCCCGCATCATCCAACTCGTCGGCGAGGCGGAGAAAAACAAGCCGCCCACCCAGCGGTTTGTGGATCGCTTCGCCGCCATTTATACCCCCGCCGTTTTTGCGATTGCGATTCTTGTCGTGCTCGTTCCGCCACTGCTTTTCCATGATCCGTGGTTATTCTGGATTTATCGGTCGCTTGTTTTGTTAGTGATCTCTTGCCCTTGCGCCCTTGTCATCGCCACACCGGTCAGCATCGTCTCCGGCCTCACTGCGCTGGCCCGTCGGGGCGTGCTTGTG
>JAYVNE010000015.1:0-2409 GCA_043758615.1 Akkermansiaceae bacterium | reverse complement strand
ACTACGACATCAAATACCGCCTCAGCCACCACACCGGCAGGGAGTAACAATTTTGAGTGACTCCAAGACAAAAAATCATCCACAAATTAAGTTTTCGTGAATTCTCCTGAAGCAAATTAAAAACCAGAAAAAGTTATGGCATTTCAAACACCAATCACAGTCAAAGAAGCGGTCGAGCACATTGACCAAAAGCGATACCTATTACCTGCAATCCAGCGAGAAGTCGTTTGGGGAGTTGAACAGATAGAGCGACTGTTTGACTCATTGCTGCGGGATTACCCCATCGGCTCGTTTCTGTTTTGGCACGTAGATCGGAAGAATACGAGCAACTTCCAGTTTTATGAGTTCATGCGGGAATATCATGAGCGCAAAAACCGCCACAATGCCAAAGCCGATGTCAGTGGGAAAGATGATGTGACTGGCATTCTGGATGGTCAACAAAGATTGACCGCACTCTACTTGGGATTGAAGGGCTCGTATGCTCACAAAGAATTGCGTAAACATTGGGACAATCCTCAGGCCTTTCCTAAACGCCGTCTTTACCTGAACCTGCTCACTTCGGCTGACCCCGATAAAGGAGACCTTATTTATGATTTCGATTTTCTAACGGACGAGGAAGCGGCAGAGCCAAAGAATGACAAATTTTGGTTTCGAGTCGGCGATATTTTAGACATCAAAAACCAGGCGGGTGTTATCAAGTTCTTGATTCAACACAAGTTGCTGAACCGCCCGGAGAAAGAAGCGGAATTTGCGAATGAAACGCTGTTCAAGCTCTGGTCCGTGGTGCATGAGGCCCGAGTCATCAACTATTTCTTAGAGAAGGATGAAAGCCTCGACAAGGTATTGAATATCTTCATTCGGGTCAACAGTGGTGGGACGATCCTTAGCTACTCAGACCTGTTGCTTTCCATCGCTAGTGCACAATGGAGGCAGTTGGACGCACGCGAAGAAATCACGGCGTTTGTGGATGAGTTGAATGCCATTGGAAGCGGCTTCAACTTTGACAAGGATTTCATCCTAAAAAACTGCCTGGTGCTGGGCGATTTCAACGAGATTGCCTTCAAGGTGGACAACTTCAACAAGGCGAACATGCTGAAAATTGAGAGTGAATGGGATGACATCACCTCAGCTCTGCGGCATGCGGTCACCCTGATTCACTCCTTCGGCTACAACCGGGATCGCCTGACTTCGAATAACGCCGTCATCCCCATAGCTTACTATTTGCTCAAGAAGGGTATTCCGAAGAACTATGTAGAGGCTGGCAAATTCAGGGAAGACCGAGAGCTTGTCCGACACTGGCTCATTCTCTCGCTGGTGAAGCGTGCGTTCGGCGGCGTGCCCGACACGGTCCTTCGTCCGATCCGAGAAATCCTTCGCAAGCAGAACGATGCTTTTCCTCTCGATGAGATTAAAGAAAAGTTCAAAGGCACGACCAAGTCGCTGCAAATCACCGAAGACGACATCGAGAACCTGCTGCTGTCGCGGTATGGCCAAGGCTACACATTCTCCACACTCTCCCTGCTATATCCAACGCTGGATTATCGGAACAAATTCCACATTGACCACATTTTCGCGCGCAGTCTTTTCACCAGGGCTAAGCTCGCAAAACGTGGCGTCAAGGAGAGCGACTTGGATTTCTTCATGGAATCAGTGGATGGGTTGGCGAATCTCCAATTGCTGGAAGGCATCCCCAATCAGGAAAAGAGTGATTCCGACTTCGAGCCTTGGCTTAAGAAAAACTACTGCACCAAGCCCGCCCGCACCGATTTTTGTGCCAAGCACTTTATTCCCGATTGCGAGTTGTCGTTGGAAAACTTCCGAGAGTTCTTCACGAAGAGAAAGGCCTTACTAAAGGAGAACCTCGCTGCAATCCTGAAAGTGAAGTTGTAGTCAACCGTGAGCCGTCCGCCTGAAATCATCATGCGTGATCAATCGCGTTATTCGCCGTTGTTGCGCGTGCGACTTGGCATGGATGCACCGCCGCAACGGACCGCCCTCGGCAATCTTGAATTGCTGAACCTGCAAAAGACCGCGCTCTTTTGCTCCGCCCGCCGTCCAGGCAGCGCCATCCTCCGCACCTACGACCAGGCCGCGCAATGGCGCGACGCAGGCCGCTACATCATAAGTGGCTTTCATTCGCCAGTGGAAAAAGAATGTCTCCCTTACCGCGAGACAAAAAATCCAGCTTTTGGTCCGGCAGCGGCCCTCCACATAGCGACACCATACGGTTGCTGACAGCACCAGACTTTTCTGCACACGGAATGCGTTGCATCTATGGGCGCGGAGACCATTTGCCTAAACTTTCCTGCGGACTGGAAATGTTTCTCCGAAAAGATGGGCGGGTGTTAAGCAATCTTGAGGACGTGCGAGATTTTCAAAAGGCGGCAACCCGACGAGAATGACTATTTT
>JAYVNE010000014.1:0-22174 GCA_043758615.1 Akkermansiaceae bacterium | reverse complement strand
GGACTCCGCCAAATTGAAATCGATCAAGCTGCGTGCGGAGCACCATGGACTTCGTCGAGAATCCAACCCAAATGGATATTTAATTTTGGCTGAGTCCCTTAGTCCGTGAGCTACAGCACCCCGGCATCAAAATGGGACTTGTGGCGTTGTCTCATTTCGTCAACTCTTCACATTTCGATGAAACTCTCCTCATTTCTGCTTTGTCTTTTTCCCATTTTGCTCTCGGGCACGATCACAGCCGCTGTTTTCCATGTTTCCCCAAGTGGGTCTGATAGCGATCCAGGCTCCGCAGACAAGCCGTTTGCGACTTTGCAACGAGCCCAGGCGGAAGCCAGAAAGATGGCCGGTCACGAAGCGGTGGATATTCTGCTGAAAGACGGAACGTATTATTTGCCCGCAGCTCTGGAGTTCACTAACGCCGACTCTGGAACACCCTCTGCGCGGGTCACTTACCAGGCTGCTCCAGGCGCGCATCCGGTCATTAGTGGTGGGGTGCGCCTTCCGCCCGAATGGGCACCTTACAAGGATGGCGTGATGCAAATGAAAGTCCCCTCTGATTTAAAGACGGAGGAAATTTTCATCAATGGCGAGCGGCAAATTCTCGCCAGGTATCCGAATTTCGATCCCTCTGCCCAATACTTCGATGGCTTCTCCAAGGATGCCATCAGCAAGGAGCGTGCAGCGCGCTGGGCAGATCCCACTGGCGGTTATTTTCACGCCATGCACCCGTCGCTCTGGGGCGGTTTCACCTGGGTCATCACGGGTAAAGATTCCAACGGAGAGATCACCAAGGAAGGTGGCTGGCAGAATAATCGAGGCGGCGCGGTCCACGACAAGATTCGTTTTGTGGAAAACATTTTTGAAGAACTCGATGCGCCGGGTGAGTGGTTTCTGAATCCGAAAACGCACATCCTCTATTTCTATCCTCCCACGGGCTTGAATCTGAAAACAGCCACGGTGGAAGCCACCCGATTACGGACGCTGGTGGAATTCCGCGGCGATGAAAAAAAGCCGGTGAAGTTTGTCTCTCTCAAGGGACTCACATTTCGCCACGCCGCGCGGACGGTCATGGATACCAAGGAACCGCTTCTGCGAACCGACTGGGCAATCTATCGTGGTGGCGGAATTTTTTTCAATGGAGCTGAGGATTGCAGTCTGGAGGATTCGTTTCTGGATCAGCTCGGCGGGAACGCCATATTCGTGAACAACTACAACCGGCGCATTGCGATTCGCGGCTGCGAAATTTATAAGGCGGGTGCCAGTGGTATCTGCTTCGTCGGCGACCCAAAAGCCGTTCGCAGCCCGCTCTTTAATTACAATCAAGTCAACAAGCTGGAAGATATCGATCGCACTCCCGGCCCGCTCACGAGCAACTATCCAGCAGATTGCCTGGTGGACGATTGTCTCATTCATCTCACGGGCAGGGTGGAGAAACAATCCGCAGGGGTGGAGATCGACATCGCGCAAGACATCACCGTCCGTCACTGCTCGATCTACGACATGCCGCGCGCGGGCATCAACATTGGCGACGGCTGTTTCGGCGGCCATGTCGTGGAGTTCTGCGACGTCTTCGACACGGTCAAGGAGACAGGCGATCACGGGAGCTTTAACTCGTGGGGACGCGATCGATTTTGGCGGCCAAAAGTGAGCGAGATCGATGCCTGGGTCAAAGAAGTGCCCGAGCTTCCGCTCCTCGATGTGGTGAAGCCCAATACTCTCCGCAACAACCGGTGGCGTTGTGAGCACGGCTGGGACATCGATCTGGACGACGGCTCCACGAACTATGTGATCACTAACAACCTATGTCTTTCGGGCGGCATCAAAAACCGTGAGGGGTTCCATCGCACCGTGGAAAATAACATCATGGTGAATAACTCGTTTCATCCGCATGTCTGGCCAACAGAGTCTAAGGACGTGTTTCGGCACAACATCATTGCCGGACCCTATAAGCCTGCAGGTGGGATGCCCCAAACTCCGTGGGGACAGGACATGGATTACAACTTCATTCACCAGCCAGGCGCGGCGTCCGTGCTGCCTGCAACCGCCTTGCAACAGCAGAGCCAGCGTGACGAACACTCCGTGCTGGGCGACGCTCAGTTTATCGATCCAGCCAACGGCGATTTCCGGGTAAAAGTTGGTTCACCGGCTCTCGCTATCGGCTTTAGAAATTTTCCGATGGACCCATTCGGCGTGCAAAAAGCCACACTGAAGACCAAGGCTCGCATACCTTCATTCGCCCGTGGTGGAAGTGAAAAACCCAAGCGCGACGGCACCGTGCAAACCTGGCTCGGAGCCAGCGTTCGAAACATCGTGGGCCAGGGCGAAATGTCCGCCTACGGCACCGCCGGGGAAACAGGTGTTCTCGTTCTCGTTCTCCCCGCCACCAGTGCCCTTGCCAGAGCAGGACTGCAAAAGGACGACGTCATTCTCTCTTTCGACGGACACTCCATCGCACAATTTTCTGATCTCCTGCGCTTCAGCACAGGAGTGAAAGTGGGGCAAAAAGTCACCATCGGCGTCCTTCGCACTCAGCAGCAAATCTCCATTACACTACCAGTCCCCAACGATTAGGCCGCTCTTGGTGGCTGGTTACTCGATGCGCAGGGTTTGAAAAACGGGATCGGCCCAGCGCACCTTCGGCTCGGTGGAGCGGCCCCATTGATAGGCGGCGACCGTCACGGCGACGGGGCGGTTGGAGCGGACAGGAATCGCCGTGAGCCGGAGGGTGCCGTGGTCGATCTCGGCGGGGCCGGCGATGACGCAAAACTCTACCGGCAGTCCTGAATCTGCGGTCGCGGCGAGAGGTAGCGGGGCGGCATCGGCCTTTAGGTCGTGCAGGGGGGCGAAAGTGATTTTTTGCGGCGTGCCGGTCTTGCGGTTGTCAGGCATTTTGAACGCCATTGGCTGCTCGGTGTAGGCGTAGTGATCGTCGCCGGGATGCCAGGCCATGACCATGAGTGAGTTCCACGGCCGCGAAAAATAAAAGCGGTCGGGCTTGATGCGGAACGTGTCCGGCCCGGTCTGCTCGCCACTGCCATGCCAGCCGCCGATGAGGTGAAACTGGATCGGGCCCGGCGCATGGCCGAGGGTGCGTTTCACAGGGGAAGACATTTCGGGCGGGGTTTCCTTCACGAAATCCGCCGCGACTTTTGCGGTCATGCCGTCGCCCATGGGGTTGAAATCAACGGCTTCGAGCCACGCGGACGTCAGTGGTTTTCCGTCTTCGAGAAACGTGACCATTTGCAGGGCCTTATCCTTGTTTTTCGCGCCGTAGTTTTCTGTGGCGAGGGCCATTTCCTCGTCGAAATGCCAGAGGGCGAGCGTAGGATCGCCGCTGAACTTCGCATAGGGCGCCGCCCGATAACGCGGCGCCGTCATGAAAGTGGGATCAGTCAACCAGCCGGATTCCTGGGCGACGAGGTTGAGCACGACCGGCTGGCCTTCGGCGGGAGCGGCGGCGGGGATGCGGGCCTCCGCGGCTTTGCGGATGAACATCGCGACGTAATCCGCCGTCTCGGCGCACCAGCCGAAATGGGTGATGCCCGGCTCGACGAGTTCGCTCACGAGCGGGTTGCGGCCGATGGCGCGTATCTCCAGGAGCGAGCCGCGCACCCAGCGCCAGTGAAAGTCGGCGAAGCGGTTGGGAATACCCCAGGCTTCATACTGGCCGGAGATGTCGAGCACGGGCACGTCGTTGAGCGCGACCGGGCCGTCGGCTTTTGATTTTTTGGCATAGGTCGGCGGATGGATCGGGGCGGAGTGCAGGCCGATCACGCCGAAGCAGCGGTCGGGATTCCAGTAGGCCGTGTTCCAGGCCCAGATCGCGCCGCCGCTGTGCCCGATGGTGAGAAGCGGGGCCTCGGCGATTTCGGAGTAACCCGAAGTTGCGGCGAGATCGCCGAGGATTTTTTGCAATGTTTCCGCGCCTTTCCCGGGGCCGTCGTAATCTCCGATGCAAGCGGGCACGATCAGCACGATGCCGAGATTTTCCTGGGTGCAGGCCGCGCGGATCGCGGGATCTTCGAGGGCGACCGCCTCCAGAATCACCTGCTGGCCGATGACGAGTCCGCGCACGTGGGCGCATCCAGGAGGAATCCACAGGAAGGCGCGTCCGATGGCATCTCCGCGTGTGGCGCCGGTTTCTGCAGCAAACTGCCAGACGGCGCCGCGAGCAGGAATCGCCAGCGCCAGCAAAAGTCCGCAGGCGGCGGCAATCCAAGGAAATCCGCCCGCGAGGGGGACGATACGAAAAACAAAACGGGAGGTAGTCACAAAAGGTGGGAAAACGGCTGCGGGGTAGGTGGCATCCCTTCGCGAAGGGTTTACGAAAGCATGCATAAAAAGCACCTTCAGATTTCCTGAAATAAAATCGAAAAGGGAAACAAAATAAAGAGTCGGGGCGGGGTTAACGGGCTTTTGATATTCTTTGCGGCAAACGTGACAGGCGGAGTTAAGCGATGTCCCACCTTTCGGCTGAAATCTGCGCAATAAATATTGCCCACTTATCTTCAAGCGAAGACTTCTTTTACGGCGGTCCCTTTACCATCGAGGGTGGCGTAGAAGGGACGTTGTTCCACTTCATACATCACCTTTGGACTAATGCCCATGGCGGTAAAGATCGTGGCGTGCAGATCCGAGATGGAAACCGGATTTTTGGTCGCGATCAGCGGGCGTTCATCGGCGGTGGAGCCATAGACGAAGCCGCGTTTCATGCCACCACCGAACATGACGACGGACGTTCCACCGGTGAAATGACGGTGCAGGCCGTAATGTTTCGGCTCTAGCAGAAGATCCGATTTTGCGTTGGACTGGTCTTTGGCCGTTGAGCCGGGAACACCTTCAATCATGGCATCACGGCTGAACTCGGAGGCGATGACGACAAGGGTGCGGTCGAGCAAACCTTTTTCCTCAAGGTCATGGATGAGTTGGGCGATGGGGGAGTCGATTTCACGGTGCATCCGCTCCATGACCTCATGGCCGTTCGCGTGGGTGTCCCAATTGAGGAATGGCACGTACTCGGTGGTGACTTCGACAAAGCGGGCACCGTTTGCCACCAGATTTCTCGCGAGCAGGCAGCCTTGGCCAAAGTGGCTGTCGCCGTAAGCCGCGCGAGTTTCTTTAGATTCCAGATCGAGATCGAAGGCCTTCGCCTCGGGGGCCGAGAGCAGGCGGTGGGCGCTTTCCAGCGAGCGGAGCATGGATTCCTGCTGATAGTCCGACATCAAATCTCGGTGCGGGTTGCGGTCGATGAGGTTTTTAAAAAACGTGCGACGGTTGGCAAAGCGACCGGGCTCCATGCCTTTCGGGGGGCGCACGGCGAGCTTGGCTTCTTCAGGAAATGGAAGATTCATCGGGCCGAATTCCGAGCCGAAAAACCCGCCGGTGGTGAAGGCTTTGAGTTCCTCGGATTCACCCACACCTTCGAGCCGTTGGCCGATGTTGATGAACGCCGGCATGACGGGATTGCGCGGACCGAGCACTTTCGCCATCCACGCACCGATGTGAGGGGCGGCTACGGTCTGTGGCGGCACGTAGCCGGTGTGCCAGTGGTATTGGTGGCGCGAATGCAGAATCGTTCCGAGGTCCGGCTGGATGGCCGAGCGAATGAGGGTCGCGCGGTCCATGACCTTGGCGATTTTTTCAAGGCCCTGGCAGATTTTAATGTTGTCCACCGCCGTGTCGATACTCGGGAAAGTGGATAACATTTTTGAAACAGGCGTGCCTTTGACGAACGGCTGATAGGCCTTGGGATCGAAGGTCTCCGGGGCTGCCATGCCGCCTCCCATCCAGAGCAGAATACAGGCGTCAGCGGTGGCTTTCGGCTGCACGATCGTCTCTGCCGCTGCCCGAGGAGCGCGGGCCATGAGTGCGGCGATCGAAGCGGCGGAGAGCTTTTTCAGGAAGTCCCGGCGAGCTTGCTCAGGATCGAGTGGGAGCGGTTGCATGGAATGAATTTTTTGGGCAGAGAGTTAACGAACAATTTGGAATTCAGGAAGCATGAAGACTCCCCAGAGGAAATCCTGAACGGTGGCGGTGTCGGGTTTCTCGCCAAGTAGGGAAACGGAGAGTTCGAGCTCCTGCGGCGTGGGCGGGCGGGAAAGTGCGGCCATCCACACGTGAGTGGCGAACTCGGCAGGCGAGCCAAGGTTGGCCTCTAACAAAGACTTTGCTCCTTCAGCAAGACGCTTGTCGAAAATCGCACCGTTGTTCAAATCCATGGCTTCGAGGGTGGCGAGATCATTGGGCCGGGTGGTGACGATTTGCTCGCGGTTCGGGCGGCCAAGCGTGCGCATCAGCAAGTCGGATTTCAACAACGCCGCCCGCACCATGGGACCGGGTCTGGACGCTGCGGCGAGTTGGGCGGGGATTTTTTCCGAGGCACTGGCCCAGATCTTAGAATCTAGCACGACTGCCGGTTTCCAGTCGGTGGGTTCGGGTTTGAAATTCCCTTGGTTCGTTGGAAGCGCGGAGGTCCATTCCCAAGTATTGTCGCTTACGATTTCGGCGGATTGTGAACCTTGCTTGAGCCAAGCATGAAAAATCCCGGCGGCGGTATTCGGTTTTATACCATCATTTGTCACAACCCATAATATCTCATTTTCACCCGCTTTCAAAAGGCCGTTAAGTGCGATGGATACGGGTTCCTCCCAATTGGTGCCTTTGCCTGCCTTGTGGCCGTTCACAAACAACTCGAACTGATTATCGGCACTCACGACGGCAAGCGCCTGATCGGGTGGTTCGGAAAGGGTGATACGCTTGCGCAGGGTGATTTTTTGACCTGCGGGCGCGGGATTTTGATCGGACCAGATCCAACTGGCTTTACGTGAAATGGTGGGGGAATCGCCTGACGACCGGCGTGTAACCGGGGCATCGATTTTTCCCGGAGCCGTGCGGCAGATTTGCCAAATCGCGTCGGTGAACTCCTCGGCAGTGAGACGCTTGGCGCGTGGACCTTGATAGATGTAGTTCGTTTCTAACGGGGCTTCTGCAAATGACTCGGACTTCGATTGATAGGCTTGTGAAAGGCAGATCAAGCGCAGCACTTTTTTCAAGTCATGCTTGTTTTCTGATAGGTTCACGGCGAGGTAATCGAGCAGATCTTCATTCCATGGTGCCGTCTGCATGGCATCGACGGGATGCACGATGCCACGGCCCATCAAGCGCTGCCAGAGACGGTTGGTGATGGCGCGGGTCGTGCGGCCGTTTTGGGGATGAGTGATCAGGGCGGCAAGCTGTTTCAAGCGCTCGTCGCGAGGCTTGCCAACGTCCACTGTGCCGAGCTCGGGAAATAACCAACCCGGCACTGCTTTTTTCCCGGTGGAAATATCGCAGCGAAACATTTCGAGTGGTTGATCCGAATAGATCGCGGCCAAGCCGTAGGCTTCGCTAAGTTTCCAGCGATCCACAAACGAGTCGTGGCATGACGCGCATTTCAGGTTGATACCGAGAAATGTCTGCCCGACTGATTGGGCGTATTGCATCGGCGTGATCTGGGCGGCGGAAACACTGCCTCGCCACTTGATACCATTGGCAAAGCCCTCGCTTTCGGGCTTGGGAGCAACTAACTGGCGGACAAATTCATCGTAGGGCATGTTGTCGTAAAGCGCCTGATAGAGCCAACCACTGATTTGCTTGCGACCCCCGTCGATGTAGCCAGTGCCTGCGTAATCATTGCGCAGCAGGTCGTTCCAAAAGGTCAACCAGTGCTCGGTGTAGGCGGTCTTATCGGCGAGTAAGGCGTCCACCATGCGCGTGCGTTTGTCGGGTGAAGAATCGGCGGTGAATTTTCTAACAGCCTCACCATCGGGCAGCAATCCGACGAGATCCAAGTGGACGCGCCGGATAAATGCGCTGTCATCCAGCGGGGCAGGGCGAGGGAGCTTTTTGCTTGCAAGGTAATCGTCGATGATCCGGTCGATCGGGTTGGTACGGTTCTCGAGGGCGGCGGGGAGGACGGGATTCCGGGGACGCAGTGGCGGCTCGTAAGCGGGTTTTTTGAAGGCAAAACCCGGCTCCCATTTGGCACCCGACATCACCCAGGCCTTGACGATTTCGACTTCTTTTTCGTTCAGCCCTTTGCCCTTTGGTGGCATTCTGAGGTCTTCGTCATCAGTCGAAATGAGATCGAGGATCAGGCTTTTTTCAGGATGTTTGAAGTCGATGACTGGCCCGTTTTCCGAACCTAGGCGGAATGAATCCTCGGTGTTCATCGAGAGCCCGCCTTTCTTTTTCATGTCCGTGTGACACTCGGCACATTGCTTTTTCAAGACGGGGGCCACCTCATGGACAAAATCCGGCTCGGCGGAAAGTAGCGACGTCAACGCCACCGTGCATGCAAGGTGCGTTAGAGGTTTGAAACAAGAAAGCCGCGGTGAATGAAGCATGTTCAGGATCTTGGGGGTTCTGAGGCAGCATTTGTTAGACACCGGGAAACGGCGTTGCATTCGCCTTGTCTGCCCAGCGTTGTTCGGCGCTGCGGGGATTTTTAAGGAGGGGCGCAAAGTGTTTTTCCACCTCGCGTGGATCGAGAAAGCGGGCGGTGTGGGGTCGCGGGCCGGCACCGGACGGGAATTCAATTTCCGCCAATGAGCGAGGCGCGGATGCGTTCAATGGCGGTTGCTTCTCCATGCTTAAGGATGGTAGCGGAAAATTCCGGTTCGTCTAGTGAGAGGTGGTGGGCCTTCACAAGGGCGAAGACGTCGGACCAGTCCTTTTCTACGTTTTCACGAGTCGGTTGATAGATCGCGTGAAGTTTCAAAGCGATCATGGCGATCACTCCAGGCGTGGCGATTGGGCTGGAATTGGTTTTCGTGAACTCCAAATGCCATCTCATGCCAGCGTTCCATACGATCTTTGCTCTTTCCTTTTTTCTCGAAAGCAGCTCGTTTGGTCAAAATGGCGGAGCAAGGCAGGACGGAAAATACATGGGCGCGCGGGCAACGGTGGGTGAGCGATAGTGAGCCGGAACTCGGCCTCGGCATCATCACGGCGAGTGGCGATGGGCGCGTGGACATCCACTTTCCAGCCGCGGGTGAAAAGCGCTGCTACGCCACCGATTCCGCGCCGCTGCGGCGGGTGAAATTCCTGCGTGGTGACCGCATCAAGCTCCACTCCAGTGAGGAAGTGGAGGTGCTCGGCGTCAGCGAGGAAAACGGATTGCTCATCTATCAAACAGAGAATCGTGAAATCAAGGAAGCCGAGCTCTCCGATTCTATCAGTTTTAGCAAACCGCAGGAACGCCTCTTCGGCGGCAAACTCGATGAGCCGGCGGATTTCGACCTGCGCGGTGAAGCGCTGCGCCGCCGCGCTGAGATGCGTCGCTCGCCTGTGCGCGGGCTGGTAGGTGCCCGGATGGATTTAATCCCTCACCAGCTTTTCATCGCGGATGAAGTGGCGAACCGACCGCGACCCCGTGTTTTGTTAGCGGACCAAGTGGGCCTTGGGAAAACCATCGAAGCGTGTTTGATCCTCCATCGGCTTATTCTAACGGGCCGAGCGCAGCGTGTGCTCATCCTCGTGCCGGAGCCGTTAGTGCATCAATGGTTTGTCGAACTGCTCCGGCGTTTCCAACTTTCTTTCAGCATTTTCGACGAAGGCCGCTGCGAGGCGATCGAGTATGGTGATCCCGAGTGCAATCCGTTTAGCGACAGCCAATGGGTTCTAGCAGCGGTGGAGTTTCTAGCAGAGAACGAGGCCCGCGCGACACAGGCCCGCGAAGCTGAATGGGACATTCTCGTAGTGGATGAGGCGCACCATCTCGAATGGTCGCCAGGTGCCCCGGGGCCAGCTTATGAAATGGTCCGTGGCTTGGCGGAAGTCACGGCGGGCTTGCTGCTACTTACCGCCACGCCGCAACAACTCGGACCGGACGGCCATTTTGCGAGGTTACAGTTGCTAGATCCAGAACGGCATTCGGATTTGGAAAAGTATCGTGAAGAAACGCAGCACTATGAAGAAGTCGCGGCCGTCGTCGAGGCGCTTGCGGCGGGTGAAAAGGTAAACGAAAAACTGCAAAAATGGGTCGCCGGACGCGGGCGATTAGAAAGCGGTGTGCAGGATTTACTCGATGAAAAGCCAGCCGCACGCGAACGCCTCATGTCGGATCTGTTGGATAGTTTCGGCGTGGGACGTGTGATGTTTCGCAACACGCGGGCGAAGCTCGGTGGTTTCCCCCAGCGGGAGCCACGGCTGGCTGCGGTGGAGGATAAGTTGAAATGGCTGAGTGATCTGCTAGAAAAATACGGGGAGGAAAAAGTGGTCGTGATCACCCGCACTCGCGAGCTGGCGGAGGAAATTTTGGAACAGCTCCGGGACGCGACGGGCGTGGTGGGCGCGTTGTTTCATGAAGAGCTCTCATTGCTACAAAGAGACCGCAATGCCGCGTTTTTTGCAGAGCCGGATGGGGCGCGGATCTTAGTTTGTTCTGAGATCGGTAGCGAGGGACGGAATTTCCAGTTCGCCCGGCACTTGGTGTTATATGATCTGCCCGAAGACGTAGATCTGCTAGAGCAACGAATCGGTCGACTCGACCGCATTGGCCAGCGCGGCACGATCCAAGTCCACGTGCCTTACTTTCCCGATACCGAGGAACAAGTCCGCGTGCGTTGGCTGGAGGAAGGCCTCGATGCCTTCCGCGCCAGCCCGGCCGGAGCGGCGGAAATCCAATGCGAGTTAGAAGAAGATTTGGACGAAGCACTGTCGGAGCCTGAGTTGGTGGATTCGCTTATTGAAAAGACTTTGATTTGCCGGAAACGGATTTCGGAGCGCCTCGCTCACGGGCAGGATCGTTTGTTAGGCAGAAGTTCGCATCGGCCGGAGCGCTCGGCGTGGCTGGTGGAGAAAATCCGTGAATGGGACGAGAGCACGGATTTCGAAGACTTCCTCTTGCGCCTGTTTGAGCATTCCGGGTTGCACATCGAGGAACTGGGAAAACGCCGTTATTTCCTGCTTCCGGGGAATTTGAAATCAGATGCTTTCCCGGCGCTACCACATGAGGGAATGACCGTGACGCTCGATCGGCAGCGGGCGTTAGAACGTGAGCAGGAGGCGTTTCTCACTTGGGATCATCCGATGGTGCGCGGGGCTCTCGATCTCATGTTAGGGTCGGAGTCAGGTAATGCGTCCTTCGCGATTTGGGATGCACCGGGCGACAAGATAATCCTGCTAGAAGCCTGGCTGGTGGTGGAGTGCGTGGCTCCGGCGGAGCTCCACGTCGAGCGCTTCCTGCCCCAAACGCCGATGCGGGTGCTCGTCGATCACAAGGGCTCGGATCACTCGGAAAACTCTGCATTCGCAAATCCTCCGCTGCGCAAGGGCGATGCTGCCGGGCTGCTGCGGAATGAAAAAGTGAAGCGCACCTTTTTGCCAGCGATGTTAGACCATGCCCGTACACTCGGCACCCGCCGGAGCAAAGTGGTGATCGAACTGGCCCTGCTGGCGATGCGTGAGCGGATGACCTCCGAAATCAGCCGCATGCGCGATCTCGCCGAAGTGAACGACCACATCCGGCCAGAAGAAATCACCGCGCTCGAACAACGCGAGGAGGAATTGGCAAGCGTCATTCAAAATGCCCGCGTCCGGCTGGACGCCGTGCGTTTGATCTGGAAAGCCCCGCCTAACGGATCATAGCGGCTCGATCACCGCCTGCTTCACCTCGAAGGCACCGCCCTCGGACTGGAGGCCGATGAAACCGGATGTTAGATTAGCGCCGCTCAGTTTGTTGACTTCCTTGCCGTTGACGAAAATGGTCACCGCGTCTTTATCGCAAACGACGGTGAAGGTGTTCCACTCGCCCGCTGGATTTTCCGCATCCGCACCGGCGCGAGCAATCTTGTAGCCGTGTATGCCGCCGTCCTTGTCTAGCAGTGGCGTGGCTCCGGCGGCGGTGGCTCCTGACCACAGATAGAAATCTCCCTGGCTCTTGTTCATGCCTTGGCACTCGATGGACTTCGGCCAGACCGCATCCGGCGGTGTCATGTGCACAACGACGCCGGTATTGCCGGGCTTGGTAAAACGCCATTCCACGGTGAACTTATATTGCTCGTAGCTTTTCTCCGTGCGGAGAAATCCACCGGGCGCACCGGTGCAAATGAGTAAGCCGTCTTTCACCGTCCACGTTTGATCCGCCGGAGCGTTATTTTTCAGGAAGGATATCCAGCCTACGGTATCCTTACCATTGAAGAGGGAAACCTTCGCGCTTGGGATCTCACCGAACGCGGTGGTGAAAGAACATGCGGCGGCGAAAATGGACGTCAGAACGAGGAAACGCGAGTTTGGATTCATGCTGCGACTTTGTCTTCTCCATGCGGGTATTCAAGCGAAAACGCCGGCTGACTGGGCACTTGATTGCGGCGTTGCGGCGTGTCGCTGCTCGGGCGAAATGAATTTCGTGGCCCGTAAAGATGCCTAACTAATTTCGATGCGCTTGGCGACGGGTATATGTTTGTTCAGCCAAGCAAGGAAGAAAAAGACTCGCAGCCGCCATCTAACGGCGAATGATAGGTCCGTTCGCCCCGCGAGCACCGCGTTGATCGAGCAGACGAGTCCCCAGCGGTTGTAGGGCTGGAAGAAGATCTGGGCGAAGTGGAGTTTGTAAAAATTCTCGATGAACTCCCAATAAATGGCGATGCGTTTGCGATTGTCCTTTTCGTAGCGCTTCATCCCCGCAGTGACGGCTTTGCCTGATTTTAAAGCATCATGGATGGCCTGGGCACCCTGCTGGCCGCTGGTCATCGCTAATAAAACACCGCTGGAGAACATTGGATCAATGAAGCCCGAAGAATCTCCCACCCTCACGACGCGCGGTGAGACGAGCGTTTCGTTTTTATAGGAAAAATCAACGATCACGTGGAGTTCCTCCGACATTTTCGCGGTTGCAAATCGTTTCTGAATCGCAGGCGTGGCGGCGACAGCTTCGTCGAAAACCTGCTGTGGCTTTTTCCCAAGCGCCCTGAAATCTGCCGCATCGATGACCAGACCGACGCTCGTCTTTTCGGCTGATAGAGGAATGAGCCAGCACCACGATTTTTCTCTCCTCACGATGACGATATCGCCTTCTTGCTCGCCCGTCGGCATCTCTACGCCGGAGAAGTGACTGAAAATGGCAATCTTGCGGTGGCCGGGATAGTAGTCTCGCAGGGATTCGCGGTTCGCTGTGAAATTGGTAAGTCCGCTGGCGTCTATCAGGTAGGGTGCCTCCACCTCATGCTCCGATCCGTCCGCCGCGCGGTATTTGATCACGGCGCGGTCTTTTTCCACGCGATGTTCAAGCACGGTACTTTCCTCGCGGACGACGGCACCGGCCTCGCGCGAGTGGTGGAGAAGGATGTCGTCGAATTTCGCACGCTCCACCTGCACCGCTTCCGGATACTCGGTGAATGCGCCTTTCGAGAAATCTAGCCGATTGGCGCGCGAGTCGTTTCCCATTACGAATTGCGCCCCTCGCTTTTTGGTGAACCCCGCGCTGACGATTTTTTCCCAAACCCCGAGATCGTCGAAAATTTTTCGATTATAAGGCAACAGGGATTCGCCGATGTGAAATCGCGGGAACTTGGCTTTTTCTAGCACTAACACCCGCCGCCCGGACTGTGCCAATGTTGTCGCGGCAGTAGAACCTGCGGGACCACCGCCGATGATGATGGCGTCCCAATGAGATTCGGCGGTATTTGGTTTACTCTGCAAGACGGCGCAATCTGGGTGATTTTTCGTTGCGGCGCAACAGCGAGATGAACAAATCCACGACAAGCGATATTGCATTTTTACCATTCGCCGCGATGATTTCGGCGATGCTACCTGAGGCCCAGATGGAAATAGTTGATAATTATGACGTCATCGTGATCGGTGGTGCCCTGTCAGGTGCGGCGACTGCGACTTTGTTGCTGCGCAAAAATCCGGGCATCCGTATTCTCATTCTCGATAAATCCGAAAAACTCGGCCGCCGTGTGGGTGAGGCCACGGTGGAGGTAAGCGCTTATTTTCTCGGTCACGTGCTGGGCCTAACACAATACCTCAACGAGAGCCATATCTCTAAACAAGGGCTGCGATTTTGGTTCGCCAATGAAAAGGTGAACTCGCTGGAACAGGCCGCCGAAGTCGGGCCGCGCTACCTTGCTCGGCTGCCGTCTTATCAGTTAGACAGGGCCGCGATTGACGAGGAAGTGCTGCGCCGTGCAGTCGAAGCCGGAGCCACGGTTTTACGCCCGGCGATTGTTTCAAAAGTGCAACTGGCAGCAGGCAGACAACAGACGATGGAGGTGAAACACGGAGATCGTCGCTTGAATCTTAGCGCGCGGTGGATCGTGGATGCATCCGGCGTGAATGCTCTGTTAGCCCGCAAGCACGGCTGGTGGAAATCTAACAGGGAGCACCCAACATCCGCAGCGTGGTCGAGGTGGAAAAACGTCAAGGACTGGGATGGTCTTGAGCTGGCGAAAAAATTTCCTCAATGGGCCGCCGCCGTTTATGGCACACGTGGCACGGCGACGAATCACATCGTCGGCGATGGCTGGTGGGCTTGGTTCATCCCACTCAAAGGGGGGGATACCAGCGTGGGCGTGGTTTACGATCAACGCCTTGTCGATTTTCCGCAGGAAGGCGGGAAACTTGGTGAGCGACTCAAAGGATTTTTGCTCAAACATCCGGTGGCGCGTGAAATGTTAGCGGAGGCCGAATTCGTGGAGGAGGATGTGCACCGCCGCAAAAACCTTGCCTATTCTAGCACCACCCACGCGGGCGACGGATTTGTGTTAGTGGGCGATGCTGCTGCTTTTATGGATCCTTTTTATAGCCCGGGCATGGATTGGATTGCGTTCACCACCAGTTGTGCCACGGATCTTATCACCGAACAACGCAAGGGCACCCCCATCGCCGCACGGATCGAGAAGCACAATCGTGATTTCACGGTGAGCCAAGAGCGGTGGTTCCAAGCGCTTTATAAAGATAAATATCACTACATGGGTGAGTATGATTTGATGGAACTCGCGTTCCGTCTCGATCTCAGCCTTTATTATTGGGGAGTGGTGCAGCCGGTTTTTCAGAGCGGTGAATCCGCGTTGTTAGCTCCGCCATTTTCACCGCCGAGTGGTCGGTTTTTTGCGGCACTCATGCAATGTTACAGCCGCCGTTTCGTCTGTATCGCGAACCGCCGCCGAAGCTTGAATCAATTGGGAAAAACGAACGACAACCGCCGCTCGCTGATTCCCGGATTCACCCTCGCGCGTAGCGACACACGGCGGATTTTTTCTATGTTAGGCGAATGGGCGAAACTCGAACTCAGGGAGGGCTGGCGCACTTGGGGAAAGCCCATGAAAGCCCGCGCTGGCGAGGATCTTTCCTCTCTGCCAAGGAACGATGAACTCTCAACGCTCGATTCTATCAACTCGTGAAAATCGAAGCGATTTCGTCAGCGGTTAGGTCACACCACTCGCCTTCCTCCAGATCGTCTGGCAGGCGCAGGCCGCCGATGGAAATTCGCTTCAACGTGAGCACATGGTTTCCCGCTGCGGCGAACATGCGGCGGACTTGATGGTAGCGGCCCTCGTGTAAAGTGACGAGAGCCTCCTTTTCTCCGAGTACTTCCAGTTTTGCCGGTAACAACGGTTTTGTTTCGCTCTTGAGAACGAGCGTTCCCGATTCAAAAAGCTCGCCTTCATGCCCCTCGAGTGGGCGGTCCAGGATGACATGATAGACTTTGAGGCAGCCGGACTTCGGGTGGATGATTTTGTGGAGCAGCTTGCCATTATCGGTTAGAAGCAGGAGTCCGGTGGTGTCTTTATCAAGTCGGCCAATCGGGTTAAGTCCCGGATTGCGTAGGGCATAGCGCGGAGGAAGGAGGTCGTAGATCGTATCGCCGGGATCTTCCGTGCTGCATGTGTAGCCGTCCGGTTTATTGAGCATAAGCACCATCGGAGACGGCGGATCGAGCTCTTCCCCGCGCACTCGGATGCGCTCAAACGGCGGTAAATCGCTGTCGCTAAGCACCGCACCCGTGTCATCGGTGACCACACCGGAGCGGATCAGGCGCTGGGTCTCCTTGCGAGAGCCGTAGCCGAGATTGGCGAGAAGTTTAACGAGTTTCATGGGGATAGAATGGGGAGCAGAGGGGGAAAATGAATGAAAGCCGAGATCAATCTCGCGGTCCGTGAAGACTAACGTTTTTCGGCGAAGAGGAGCTTGTAAACTTTATTCTCGGCGACTTTGCGCCAGGCCATGCCGCTGGTTTCGAGAACTGCTTCGTAAGGGAGTTGGCGGTTTGCGACCAGCAACAATTTTCCGCCGCGTTTCAATGAGGCGAAGGCGACTCTGAGAAACGCCCGACCGAGATCGACATCCGTTGCTTGGCCGGTGTGAAAGGGTGGGTTCATCACGATGGCATCGTAAGTGCTGGGCAGGCCGGTCGTGACATCGTGCCAGTGAAATCGAATTTCCTGTGGATGGCTTGCAAGATTCCGGCGTGCGCAATCGAGTGCGCGGGTATCCGCTTCGAAGAGATCGAGCCGGACGATTTTTGGGCAGCGGTTCAACACTGCATCTGATAGAAACCCCCAACCTGCGCCGAGATCCGCGACGTTACCATGCAGATGGGCGGGCAGGTAGTCTGCTAGAAGTTGTGAGCCGGGATCGATGTGATCGCTGCTGAAGATACCGGGCTCGACCGAGAAACCGGAAATTTCTCTGGGTTCGCCGAGCGCCCGCCATTCGTTGAAAAGAGATTCGTCTGCATGATCTAACGATGCATGAAAGGCACGGCACTTGTGTTTTTGAATAGAAAAAATGTTTCCGGCAGCGCGTGAGAGTTCTTTCTCAAACCGCGCCGCGCCTGCCGTGTTCGGCATGGCTGCTAGAATTCGCCCACCGGGTTCCAGTCGGTCTCTTGCCATGGCAAACCACGCCAGTGTTTCATCCCGCGATTTGCCCGGTAAAATCATCACCAGCGGCCATTTTTCATCGGTTAGTTTTTCAAGTCGCGCGAACCCCGCATTGTCCCAAGCATCCGCCCGTGGCTTGAAGGGCTGCCAACCGACGATCATCGGCCACGCTTTCAAAGCCGCATGAGGCTCCGCCCCGAGAAACAGCGCACGGGCTGGAATCTTAAGCGCGTCCTCCCCCTCAAAGGCGAGCATCAACGTTTCAAGCGCGGCGGTCACGTGACTTCTACCGGGGTTCTAACGGCCGAAGTCATCGTAGTGTTCCCGCGTGTAGTTTTCATAACGCTTAATCAGCGCGGCGTTTTGCTTTTCCACCTTGGTGAGTTTAGTAGTGATATCGACTGCCATGGGCATGTACCAATCGAGCTTATCGAAGTAGTCGCGCATCTCGGCCATTTTAAAACTGTATCCGTGACGTGCGTAAATTTCGTTGCGCATAATCCGTAGGTTGGCGGGTTTCATGTTTTCTACATCGGCCTCCTTCAGAGTTTTTGTGGACGCTTCTGGATATTTTCCTGCTTGCGGGTCGTATTTAAACTTTCGCGCAGGGAGGGAAAATTTCCGCGTGCCGATTGCTTTGTCGTTCGCCTCCCATTCCCCTAACAGCGAGTGAGTGCTTTTGACATAGGTGAATCGGAAAACGCCGTCCGCCTTGTCATCGCCCGGTTCCTTCGCGATGACCGAGTAGTCGCTATCCGATTTCGACCACGAGCCGCTGAACGCCCGTTCATTACCGGCGACGATGCTATAACCGGTGACCGTATTTCCAATGATGCGATCTAAGCAAATCGTGATTTTTCTCTCCCCAAATGCACCGACGTAAGTGCCTAACATTTCCTGCGCGTCCTTGTGCGCGACGTTCACTTCATCGTCGCCGGTGTTGGGTTTCGTATCGCCGCTTTGGGCATGCAGCGATCCGATGGAAGCAAGAATCGTGACAGCGAGCAGATAGGGAGTGCGTTTCATGGTGATAAATTATGAGGTATCTGAAACAAATACCCACAGGAAATGCCGACCTTGCAAGCCTATGCTTAAAAATCCTTCGCAGAAATCTGTTGCGGTCCGCAAGGTGGCGGGCATCTGCCTGTGGCTGGCTCTGGCGGTTTTCACGGTTCTGATGGCGCGGATCACCTTACAATATTGGCCGATGCGCCCTGACGCGGGATTTCTCCAGATCAAGCAACAATACCTCGGGATCACGCACTGGGAGGTAGCCTTTTGGGTTCACGTTTTCACCAGCATGCTGCCTTTGCTCGCGGGTTTTACTCAGTTCGCGCCATCGATTTTGAAAAAGTGGCCCGTGATTCATCGCTCAATGGGACGGGTGTATGTGATCACCGTTTGCTTCATCACGGGGCCAGCCAGCCTCATCATGGCTTGTTATGCAAATGGCGGCATCACTTCCCGGCTTGCTTTCGGGACGCTGGCGCTGCTCTGGCTGGGCACCACGGCGATGGGTTGGCGCACGGTAATCCAACGGAAATGGAGCGTGCACCGCGAGTGGATGATGCGCAGCTACGCACTCACTCTATCAGCTATTACCCTGCGAGCATGGAAATATCTAATCATTTACGCTTTCGAGCCACCGCCGATGGATGTCTATCGAGTGGTGGCATGGCTGGGCTTCGTGCCGAACTTGCTCATGGTGGAATGGCTCATCCGTCGGTCTCGCCAGCGCCGAGCGGATTCACTGCGAAAGCAAACTCTGTCACCACATTCCCGCCGATGAGGTGCTCTTGGATAATCTTCTCTAGCACCTCTGGCGTGTATGAGTGATACCAGACGCCTTCCGGATAGACGACGGCTACCGGGCCATGCAGGCAGACGCGCAGACAGTTGGCTTTCGTTCGATAGATTTTTGAATTTTGACTACCTGCTAGGCCGAGTTCCTTCAGGCGGCGTTTGAGAAACTCCCACGATGCGAGCCCGACTTCTTTTGCACAACACTTCGGCTCAGTCTGATCGGCGCAAAGGAAACAGAGTTCAATGAAGGCTTACTCTTTTTTGGCATTCACAAAAATCACGTGCTGATTCTTCAAAGCGCCTCCTTACGAGTTGGTGCTTTCAACGACTATCTGAATTGGATTCTTCAAGACGCCACTGAACAGTTTTCGAAGGACAACCGATTGGAGTTGCTGTGCGACGACCCACCGATTAAAGCGGTCACAGCAGACGGTCAGATATTCTCAGGAAACCAATTGCGTCTGAAAAAGCCCGTCAGCATTCAAGTTGACGGAAAAATCCCAGTTCCAGGGGACGTATTTGAGCAAATGCAAAAATATCTCGCGGAGCTTCTCGAAAGGGGCGATATTTCTGCTAATTGAGAATGGTTATGGCACACATGATTCAACTTGGCACAGTCGCCGGCGCTCCTCCCCGTCGCAACGGGGGGCGGGTTGTGGGGGGTGTATTCTGCTGATCCGGTGCGTGACGACATTCAGTCGCGGTTCGAGGTCGAGGCTCGCGAAATTGTAGCCAGACAGGCGGCCACAGTGGCAATTAGTTCCGCCCCAGTAGAGGACTGGACTCAGGATCCTTCGTTAAGCGGCTATGAACGCCCAAAGATCACCAAGGAATAGATGCTCCTGTGGTTCCCAAAGTGCGCTTGCGCAGGTAGCGCTCGTGACCATGATCGAAACGACAACGGAATTTCCCCATGAGTCTTACTAAATCCAAACAACGAGTCGCCGACCACGGGGAAGTCTTCACCCCGGAGTGGATGGTCGAAGCGATGCTCGATTTGGTGAAGGGCGAGACCGAGCGCATTGACTCGCGATTTCTGGAATCGGCCTGCGGAAGCGGCAACTTCCTCGTGAAGATCCTCATGCGCAAGCTCGCCGCCGTGGAACTCAAATACGGCAAGTCCGAGTTCGAGCGGCAACACTTCGCGCTGCTCGCGCTGATGTGCATCTACGGCATCGAACTGCTGCCGGACAACATCGCCGAGTGCCGCGCCAACCTGCTGAAAATGGAATGAGCGCGAAAAGGAAATCATCCGAAAAACAAGAAAGTTCCCCAAAAGGGAACTTTTGGCTTGATGCCGCTCAAAATCCGGAGCAGAGTGGCATGAGAATCATCGCAGTGAAAACCCTGCGGGAATTCTGGAACAAACACGCGGATGCCGAACAAGCTCTCAAATCTTGGTTTAAAGAAGCCACTGACACTCGTTGGAATGGCCCCAATGACATCAAGCAGCACTATCCTTCGGCAGACATCCTCCCAGGCAACCGCATCATCTTCAACATCAAGGGCAATACCTACCGTCTGATCGTGAAAATCCACTACAACACCGGCATCGTTTACATCCGTTTCGTGGGCACCCATGCGGAATACGACAAGATCAACGCCGCAACCATCTGATCCAGACATGAAACCAGGAATTATCAAAAACGAGGAAATGCATCAAAAGGCGCTCGCCTTCGTCGCATCCCTGATGGATGCCGAACCGGGATCCAAACAGGAAGAGCAACTCGAACTCTGGTCCTTACTCATCGAGCAATATGAGAAGAAGCATCATCCCATCAGTGATCCCGATCCCATCGAGGCGATTCGCTTCCGCATGGATCAACTCGGACTCAAACAAAAAGACTTGGAGGATTTCATCGGCCAAAAGAGCAAGGTGTCCGAGGTCATGAATCGCAAACGACCTCTCAGCCTTCCGATGATTCGGTCACTCAGTATTCACCTCGGGATTCCCGCATCAGTCTTGGTGCGCGAAACTCCATTGTTGCTGAGTAAGGATGCATCGTCCTCTCCCCGCAAAAGAAAGACCGCAACCGCTTCCTAACAGTTTGAGAGCCGCCACAACACTCTCAAGCAGCGACTCCCAAGCCAGCTTCACCCTGCGCGGGCGCAACCCGGATGTGCTGACGTGCATCGCGAATCTCTCCAACGACGAGGTCTTCACGCCGCCCGAGTTTGCCAACCGCATCCTCGACACTCTGGCCGAAGCATGGGCCGCCAATCACGGCGGGGCGGATCTCTGGGCCGACAAAACCGTCACCTTTCTCGACCCCTGCACCAAATCCGGCGTGTTCCTGCGCGAGATCACCCGCCGCCTCATCAAGGGGTTGGAGCAGGAGATTCCGAACTTGCAGAAGCGCGTGAATCACATCCTCACCAAGCAGGTCTTCGGCATCGGCATCACCCGCATCACCAGCCTGCTCGCCCGGCGCAGCGTCTATTGCTCGAAACACGCGCAGGGAAAGCACTCCATCGCCAAGACCTTCAAAAAGGACGATGGCAACATCTGGTTCGAGCGCATGGAGCACACGTGGGTGGGAAACCGCTGCAAGTTCTGCGGTGCCGCCCAATCTGTTTTTGATCGCGCCGAGGGACTTGAAACCCACGCCTACGCCTTCATCCACACCGACAACATCAAAACCCGCATCGCGGAAATCTTCGGAAAAAATATGCAATTCGATGTCATCATTGGAAACCCGCCGTATCAGTTGGCTAGCGACGGGGGCACACGCGACATTCCCATCTACAACAAGTTTGTGGAGCAGGCGAAAAAACTTGAGCCACGGTATCTCTCGATGGTTATCCCATCACGCTGGATGGCGTCGGGTCTTGGCCTGAGCGATTTCCGCAAAGCCATGCTGGAGGACCGACATATCAGGAAGCTGATGGACTACGAGCGGATGGACTTGGTGTTTCCGGGTGTGGATTTCGAGGGCGGCATCTGCTATTTTCTGTGGGATCGAGACAACACGGGTAAATGCGAAGTAACCACGGTTACGGGCGAGGAAACCATCGGGCCAATACCGCGCGACCTGAACGAATACGATATTCTCGTGCGCGATAGCCGAGGGCTAAACATCCTCAAGAAGGTGTTGGCAGCAGGCGAGGCGTCCATCATCGATATTCTTTCCGCTGACAAGGAGTTTGGCTGGACATCCAATTTCGACGGCTTCCGTGAAACGAAAAAAGCAGACGACGTGGCGCTTTATTACAATCGTAGCGGCAAGAGACTCGTCGGCGGTATCGCCCGCAAGGACGTTAGCAAAAGCCCCCACCTTATCGACAAGTGGAAGGTGATGGTTTCTGCTGCCTACGGAGAACGCGGTGCGCGGCCTGCGATGGTGCTCGGTCCAAGTTTCGTCGCTGAATCTCCTTCAGTTTGTACTCAGACCTACTTGTTCTTTTCTGTGGCTTCAAAGAAGCAGGCTGAAAGCCTGCAAAGCTATCTCAACACTCGCTTCTTTCGCTTTCTGGTATCGCTACGAAAGATCACCCAGCACGCAACT
>JAYVNE010000013.1:0-7665 GCA_043758615.1 Akkermansiaceae bacterium | reverse complement strand
AGGCCCCCAAAAACCATTCCTCAAACATCACATCGCCAGCACTAAATCAAACAGTCGTTTGGTTTCGCGGAGACTACAAAGCCAAACCCTACGACCTGGGGTAGCGTCTCGACCGTAGACACCTGCATATCGACGCATCACCCAAAAACTCAAAAGTTCGACAGGCTGCTAGCCCTCGCTATTGGCAATACCCTAACACGATTTCCACTTTCTCGGGAGCCGCATCGCCACGAAACATTGCTGAGAACTTTGGCTCCCGCATCCGGGGCTACATCACCGCGCCAGTCACCGGGAATTACACCTTTTGGCTAGCTTCCGACGATGATGGAGAGCTGCGCATCTCCCCGAATGATTCCAAATTCGGCCGGGTAAAAATCGCATCCGTTTCTGGCTATACAAATCCTCAGGCATGGGACGTAAAGACCTCTCAGAAATCCACGCTCATCCCACTGGTGGCCGGGCAGCGCTATTTCATCGAGGCGCTTCACAAGGAAGGCGGTGGCGCTGATCATCTCGAAATCGCCTGGCAGATTCCCGGTGGCGTTCGCGAACTCATCCCGGCGTCCGCGCTGGAGTCCTTCACTGCGGAACCGAACGATGTGGACAACGACGACCTTCCTGATAGCTGGGAGGCCGCTCACGGTTTCAGCCTGACGGACAACGGTACCGTCAATCCCGATCAGCTCCCTCTCGCTGATCCCGACCACGACGGCTACTCGAATCTCGAGGAGGTCCAATATGGCACAAATCCTCTCGCCCGTGGCGGCGTCCCTGGCTCGCTACTGTTAGAAACATGGAACAACATTGTCGGAGCCAGCGTCGAGGATCTTGCTTTTTCTCCGCGCTTCACCGGCGTTCCGGATAAGTCGGAATTTATTTTCACCGCCGCCACACCTGCGAATCGTGCTGACAGTTTCGGGTCCAGGGTGCGGGGATACGTGATCGCCCCCGCCACCGGTATTTACACTTTCTACGTGGCCGGGGACGACTCCTGTCAGCTCTTCCTGTCCACTTCGGACAGCCAGTTTGCGAAGCAGAAAATCGCTGATTTCAGCGGATTGACGTCCGTCCAACAGTGGACGAAATACACTTCCCAGAAATCGGTGGCCATCCAGCTCACCGTCGGGCAGAAGTATTACATCGAAGCCCTTCAGAAGGAATCCGGTGGCGATGATCATCTGGAAATTGGGTGGCAAACCCCCGGCTCTAACGCGGTCGTTGTCATTCCGGGAATCGCCTTAGAGAGTTATTGTTTTGATGCGGAGGATCCAGATGGTGATAACATGCCTGCATCGTGGGAAATCGCCCACGGTCTAAATCCTAACGTGAACGATAGTGCTGTTGATCCCGACGGTGACGGCATCAGCAATGGACTCGAGTATCTGACTGGTTCTGATCCTCAAGTCAAAGGCGGGATTGCGGGCGGACTGACATTGGAATTATGGACGGGCATGAAATTCTACTCTACGCGCTCGCTCGTGGCAGATAGTGCTTTCTACGCGCCGCCCGCGTCGCTTTCGCTGGTGCCCAGAGCTAGTACAACGGAGAAACTCAGCTCTAGCACCTACTTCGCGGCTCGCATGCGCGGGTATCTGGTCGCCCCGCAATCCGGTGATTATCGGTTCTGGATTTCTGCGCGGAATGGTGCCGAGTTGAATCTTTCCACGGACGCCACGAAGTACCGGAAACGCCGCATCGCCGAGATCAATCCTGACATCGGCTGCGGCCACGGTATCGGCGTGAATAACACTAACTTGTGGGATTGTTATCCCGCGCAAATGTCCCAAGTCATTCATCTCGATAAGGATCAAAAATACTTTTTTGAAGCCCTACTTGCCAATGGCCACGTCGGAGACGCACACGTTAGCTTGGCCTGGGCGCAGCCTGGCGGGCTCCGGGAGCCGATCCCAGCCGCCTCCCTGCAATCTTATTTCCAAGAAGCGGAAGATGCCGATGATGACTACCTCCCCGATGCTTGGGAGTCTCTTCATGGCCTCAACCCGCAGGACAACGGACGCCTCGACCTCGCCCGCCAAGGCGAGCGCGGTGACTTCGATGGGGATGGCTTGAGCAACCGTGAGGAATATTTGTTAGGGACGGACCCTGCGAATTCCGACACGGATGGTGACGGCATCAGTGATGGCGAAGAAGTCAATACGCTCGGCAGTAATCCGCTGGTGGCGAATGGCACTAATGGCACCTTGCTCAACGAGGTGGCGTTGGGCGAGTTTTTCAATGGCTCCACCGCCTGGACGATGACGACGGGGGGGGTGTTAGCTGATAGCTTCCGAGGCGAGGCGAGCTGGAACTTCAATGTGCCCAGCGCCGGGAACTGGTTGCTTCGTCTCGATACCGAACTGATGGGGGCCACTTATGGTAATGAAGAGGTACCGATGGTGATCAAGGTAGATGGTCAGTTAATCCAGCGCTGCAATCTTCGATTTGGCTCTGCCAAGCTCGCGACACTTCAGGCCCTCACCCAGTGGCTTACTCCTGGTAGCCATCAGGTAACTATCCTAGTGGATAACGCACTTGCCCGCCG
Source organism: Akkermansiaceae bacterium (assembly GCA_043758615.1). Taxonomy (GTDB): domain Bacteria; phylum Verrucomicrobiota; class Verrucomicrobiia; order Verrucomicrobiales; family Akkermansiaceae; genus Luteolibacter. The sequence continues at coordinate 5,123 of JAYVNE010000013.1, read as the reverse complement.
CACGGTGCGCCTCGTAGCGCTGAAAGTTTACGCTCCTGCGGAGGCCACTACGACCGCGATGCTCAACCAAGGGAATCGGCTGATTCCCCATGCGGCGATCACCCGGACCTCCCCCGCGTGTGTGGAAGGAAATGCCCGCAATGTAGCTGCCGTGACCATCAGCGGCAGTCCAGTCACCTCGGGCACAGGCAATGGCCACTGGTTTGCTAACGTGGCGCTGGCCAATCAAGCTGCGCCCCAGAACTTCACCGTGCATTACGAGCAAGGATGGGAAGCATCTGATACTCTGACATGGCGCGCCACCAATGTGATGGATGCTGAGGCTCTCACCATCCGTCAGGGTGATCGCTTACGCATCGGTGCTTGGGGCGCGGATCCGGCTTTGGCCTCCAAGGTTTCTCTCTCATCGGGTGGCAGTTGGAATCTGACCGGCGACCAGACGGTCCCTCTAACATTCGGCACGGCTGGCACCTTCACTGTCACCGGTAGCTTGCAAAATGGTGCCGCCACTATCCTTACGGTCAAAGTCGTGCCCGCGCCGATTTTCCCCGGCGGAACCGTGGATGCGCTGCAGGACGGGGTGTGCAAGCTCACCTTGAATGCCATGCCAGAAGTGCAGTTTGATGCTCAGGAGGATCTCTGCCGCCTGATCACTACCCGCACCACTACTAACGCGCTCACGTTATCCATCCTGCCTGCCGCCCCCCAGGAGCTCGGTGTGGCGGCACGCCTTGGCAGCGGCGGGCCGATTTTGAGCATCCAGCGAGTGAACGTCATCGGCGTGTCCGATGCGTTGCAAAACGATCTCACCTCCGTCGCCGCCTGCGGTATCTCCGGCTATAAGATCTTCAGCACCCCGCTGACCGTTCTTAATCTCCCTGCCGGCGGGCGTATTGATGTGAGCATCTTCCGGGCCGGTGTCATGTTTGCGAATGGTTCCACGCTGAAGTCCATCTATCCGGCGAATCTGACAAACGGGTGGGTCAATCTGGAGTTTCTCTTCCCTCTCGGTATGAGTGGTGGCTATTGCCATAACCTGTTGGTCTATGACCGAAAGGGGATCTATCTGGGAACAAGATAGGCAGGTGCGAAATTTCAAGTCATCCATTCCAAACGAAGATCGAGAATCTGCCCCCCGTGATCCCAGCCTTGCGTAAATCCTTGCCTTATCTGATAGTCGCCACCGTCGGTGGGGTGGCGGTATCTACTTGGAAACCGGCGGCGGGTCCTCCAGCACGCGCCCCCGTTGCCACAAGCATTCCTACCAAGCAAGCCCGGTCCTTGATTGCGGATCCTGCCGCCACCGCACTCGGTTTCATCAGCGATCCCGGGCAGCCCTGGCAGCTCCGCATCGATCAGCTGCGCAGCATCCTCCGCAGTGAATGTGGCGAGCCGGAGATCCGTTATCTCTATCACCTGCTCGAAAAACCGGCACCGCAGGGCGAGCTTCCCGAGCATTGGTATGTCATTGCCAATGACATCATGACCCAGCTGATGGAGCACGATACGGACCCGCAACGGTTCTCCACGAATTTTCTCGGCCTCTTGCAGGATACCCGTCAGCCCCTCGTCATTCGAGACTATGCCGTGCAATATCTAGCCACTTGGCTCAACCCGCTCTCGCGTCAAGCCACCACCGTGGAGCGCCCCGCTCCCTCGCCGGAGCTCACAGCGCAGGTCCTCCAGTCCCTCGTCGATGCAACCATCGATCCCGCCTCTGAGCAGTCCACCATTCCCGGCACCACCTTGATGATGTTAGTGGACCTCGCCCGTTCTCCCGGTGAGGTCGATTGCACCTCTGCCATCACCTCCCTCAAGCCATGGCTCACCCATGCCCTCCAGGACGGCTCCTCTCTCAGCAATCCGATTCGCGTCTCCGCCGTGCAAGCCGCAGGCATCTTGGCACCTTTGGAGTTCCGCCCGGTGCTGCGGCGCATCGCGTTCACAGAAAATGGGGAATCCTCTCTGAGGCTCCCTTCCATCGCCGCCCTCGGCCACTGTGGCGAGGCGGAGGACTTGGTGAAGCTCCAACAGATCATCCGCAGTAATCCAGAACTCATCTACGCCGCGCAAGACGCCTCCGCGAAGCTCAGCGCAAGCCTTTCCATCAAAAACTGAGACGATCTAATCTATCACTCCGCGCTCTTTTTCATTCATTTCAAAAATACCATCGAATATCTGATCCCATGATCCCGCTCCGCCACCTTCTGTTTATTACCGCCTCGCTCGTCGCATTCCCATCCGCATGGGCGGGGGTCAATGAAGGCGGTGGTACTTCCAGTGATTCCACACCCGACTGCACCCACAGTGACTCCCCCGAGATTCACAGCCTCGATTGGGAGGTGAAAGTCGGTCTCGTGCGTTATGCCAAGCCTAACACCTTTTCGAGTTTTGCGAAGGCCGCCTTTGAAACCAATGGGAATCTCCCTAACTCCGATCAGCTTTACAGCCGCTACTTTTCCACCCATCCGTTACAACAACGGCAGATTTCGCTCTATATTTCTCAACCCCAGATTTCCGCCGCCACGTTTCGCCCTTCCTGCTTGTATCTTCAGGCTGAGGCCAGTTTTGAAACGATTAAAAAGCCAGCCGCGAATGGCTTTCCAGAATACATCCATCAGATTCTCACCGACGATGCCTTCACCCTTATCGATACCTTGCCTGCTCCCGACAGCGGCTGGCGTTTGCGTATTTGGAAACGCGATGCCGCATCCCTTACTAAATCCGGTTCTTTTTACGTCACCACGGGTTTCGAGGCCAAAGTCCCATTGAAGGATGTAACGTTCAAGCGTCCCACCGCAGCAAGCGGCGACAATACGCTCCTCTACATCCAGAAGGAAACTACCGGTGTATCCGGCAGCCGCACCATCACGAGTGAGATCGTGCAAACACTTGATGCCAGTGGTAGGCCCGCCAGTGTCACCACCCGCTTTTACGCGGGCGAGGGAACCGGCGGCAGCCTTCTATCTCAGGAAGATCTAACTTACTCCGAGCGGGGGACGCGAGCTTGGGACTATACCATCATCCGCGAAGTCCGGACCGCGTCAGTGGACGCCGCTGGAACCATCGGTGCCCTCACGCTGACCTCTAAAACTCGCGAGGATTATGACGATTTTTCCGCCCCCGCCATTGTGCCTGGACCGCAAAGCAGCGGCAATGCGCAAGGCACGGAAGGGTACAACCCTCCCGTAATGCTTCCTTCTGATCCCGCATTTGCCTCTGGAGCTCTCGGTATGAAGCGCCTCGTCTCACTCACCGAGGCCTATGATGTGGCTGGCCAGTCTCCCCAAACCACCACTTATACCTATATTTGGCTTCCCGGGAACCCGAGCGTCAATGGGCGTCTCCGCTCCTCCGTCAAGCCCGACGGCTCATGGACTTACAACGAGTATTCGATCACACCCAGCTCTCCTGTTTCTATCATCACTGAATATTCAGGCTGGAAAGATCTGCCCATCGCGCAAAAGTCAAATGCTCGCAAAACAGTTACTACAGTAAACGCGCATGATAGCCTCGTAGAAACATTCGCCGCAGGCCAGCTCGTCTCCAAATCCAGAACCACGCTCAGCGCGATTGCTGGCGATCCCATCACCACCCGTGAAAACTGGGATGGTTCGAATTGGCACGTCACCACTACCTGTTATTTCTCCGATACCGCCGCTGCCCCTAACACCGGGCGCATTCATTGGATTGAAAATAGCGATGGCACCGCGGCCACCTACAGCTACGCCACCGTCAGCGGTAAACTCGTCACCACCACCCGCACCGGTGCGGGCTCCCGCAGCGGCATTACCGCTGGCACCGAAGTGGTGGCCACCCTCGGGCTCGGGAATTTCCCTAACACCCAAGTCACCAAAGACATCGCCTCCAATCTCGTCACCGAACGCTGGGACACCGATCCCACCTACAACGGCGGCTTCGACGCGATGGGCCGCCCGATCAAACGCATTTTCAATGCCGATGTGAACGACTATGACATCGCTCAGCACGCCTGCTGCGGCCTCGAGTATTCCCGCGACCGCATGGGGAAAATCACCAAGTATTCCCGCGATGGTTTGAAGCGCGTTTACAAAATGGTGAGCCAAGCCAGCGAGGTTTCCCCAGAAGTCGCTACGTTCACGACGGTGGATGGTCTGACCACCACTCGCACGCGGATGATCAATGGAGAGTCCCTTTTCCTTGGTTCCTCCACCCGCTGTCTCGATGGCTTGACGGCTTCAGACACCAGTCCCTCCCTGAAATCTAACCTCTCCACCGACCGCCCCGTCACCACCACGGTGCAAACCCACAGCGCAGCGGGTGACACCGTCACCACCACCTTTCCCGATGGCTCCACCTCCATCGCAGCCTATTACCTGGATGGCCGCGCCAAATCCGTGAGTGGCTCCGCCGTACCGGACATGACCTATGACTATGACACGCATGCCCTCAGCGGCGGCGGAGAAACCACCTTGGCCAATGCATCCGGCGTGGTCACCTCATCCTACACGGATTTACTCGGCCGCAATCTCAAGACCGTTTCAACCGCCATCGGCATCACTAACTACGCCTATCATCCACTCAGTGCCGCCGCCGGTTCCCGTGGTAAACTGCTCTCTACCACCGATGGCGACGGCGTGGCCACCACCTACGGCTACAACTCAAAAGGCGAGCGCAACACCACCTCCCGCCTCGTCCCCCTTGCCGGTGGGACTACCGCCACCCAAGTCACCACCATCGATTCCGACGTGCTCTCTAACGTCACTCTACGCGGCACCAATCTCGGAATATCCGAGCGCACCCTCCAAAAAGTCACCTCCACCGGCATTGCCCCCGTCACTGTCAGCGAGTCATTCAGAGCCATCGACGGACTGACCCGCGGCGGTCGTTCTTTCGGTCAGGAGGCCCTAACTGTCACCACCCGTCCGAACGCTTCCGGCATCGCTACCACCACTGCGGTCAATCCAAACGGCACAAAAATGCTTCAAACCTATCAGCACGGCCTCCTCGTTTCCGAATCTTCCCTGAACACTGGAAACTTGGGACTGAAAACGTCTTCCTACACCTACACCCCGCTCCAGCGCCCGCTCACCACCACGGACGCCCGCACCGGCACCACCACCTATGATTCCCTCACCGAGTCC
>JAYVNE010000012.1:0-2439 GCA_043758615.1 Akkermansiaceae bacterium | reverse complement strand
CTGTAGTTGCCGGTCGGGACTTTGAATTTTTCGATGATCAACTTCGCCATAAACAGGTTTCTAACGACACCGATGATAGAGGCGCGCATGATGCCGATATTTTGAGGATGGAGCAGAAGATTACCGCACCATTGATTTCACTTTGGGAAATTCAATTCTCCATCTTTGACTTCCATGACCAAGTTACCATTTTTGGTGACAAAGCCATTTGAAACCGATTTTCGGAAGCGCTGCCGACGTTTATTTGATGCTATCACTTCGGTTCCTTCCTCTTTGCCGTAGTTTTTTTGATAGAGTGGAATCCATTCCGTAAAATACTCAGAGTCGAGTGCTTTTCCACTGACGAAATAGACTTGGAAGGACTGATAATCTGGAGCGTAAGAGCAGAAGAAGTGCTCAACGCTTTGATCTTCCTTGAGTTTAGCAAGTCCAGTATGGAGATGGTATTGGTATTCGAAAGAATTGCCGGCAATCGCGGACTTGATTTCGATTCCATCCAAGTCAGCGCCGTAGCCTGCTGTGCCCTTTTTCCCGGTCAAAATTGATCCGAATAGCTCCCAGGCAATCGATGGAACCGAGCCACTAGTTTTCAGACCACGCTCTCTCAAAAGTTGGAAAAATTCAGTTCGATTAATGTGGATTTGATAAAACTCAAAAGCCGCATAGAAGTGGAGCTTCATCACTTGGTGCCTCCATTCTCTAGCAGTAAATCGGAGCCTTTGACACCAAGAGCTGTCGCCAATTTATGAATGTTGACGAGGCTCACATTCCGTTTGCCCCGCTCAACGCTGCTGACGTAGGTTCGGTCCAAACCACAATCTAACGCCATCTTTTCCTGTGACAGTCCAAGGGCCAATCGGGCACTCCTGACGCGAGCTCCGAAGTTGGTTAGTATTTGCGCTTCATCTATTGACGGAAAAGAGCATCGCAGGTGCGACGCCTTCGAGTCCACGGACTTTAAGTCACAACAGGAGTTTCTGGAGACCTAGAATCTTACCTTCGCGAAGTGCTGGCGCTTTCTGAAGTGCAAGTGGGATGAGAAGATGATCGACTAGGTGTTTCACAACAGGAACAACAACCGCATCACCCATGGCGTTGTATGCCTCGTTGTAGGAAGGGGAGAGGCGGAACTTCTCAGGGGCTCCCATAAGGCGGGCCGCTTCGCGGGTGGTTATGAGGCGGGCATCCCACCTTCCGTGATCGTGGAGTATTAAGAACTGGCGGCTGCTCCCGCCCTCGGCGGTGCGAAGGCAACCAGAAGTGTTGTCGAAACGGAGTTCGAGGACTTGTTTGCCGTTGCGGGTTCGGCGGTATCCGGGGAAGACAGCGCGAGAAGTAGGTGGAAGCTTGTTAAGTAATTCTTGATGTCGAGGGGAAATTAGGGACATTAAATCTTCCTTTCGAGATTTGTCGAAAACTGGAGCGTTCCAATCAATTATTTCTGATAGGGTCTTGGGTCGCTTCTTTGGACGAGGCATTGACCAGAAGGTGGCATCGTCCAACGGAGAAATTGCCTTGAGAACAACGTCGGGGTGAAGCCAGTTTGGTCCATGGTCTTCTGAGACGGAAATATCAATATGATCGCGCACGGCGACGACAAAGACCCTGGGGCGGGATTGCGGAACCCAGAGTCTAGCATCAAGAAGCATCGGGCCGACCTTGTAGGAGCGTTCGCGAAGTGCTTGGTGGAGAAGACGAAAATCATCGCCCCCATTTGCTGAGAGGAGACCAACCACGTTTTCCAAGGCAATTACTGTTGGTTTAACGGGCATTTCGTCCAGGACTCTTAGCCATTCCCAGAAAAGGCCGCTGCGTGAAGCTCCGAGGCCTCCCATCTTGCCTGCCAAAGACAGATCTTGGCAGGGGAAGCTGGCCCAAAGTATATCGCCATGGGGAATGCTTGCTCCGCTAACCTGCTCGATGGAACCTAGGTGGAAATGGTCGTCACCGTGGTTGCTCGTGTAGCTGGCAGCCTTTTTCGCGCAAATGTCATTGGACCAGACTGGGATACAGGCATGTCGGGCACCTTGGGTGACAAGGCCGCTGCCAGCGAAGAAATCGACAAAGGTAGGAAGAGTGGTGATCAAGAGTTCTTTTGAACAGTTTTTGCGTCAGGATGTCAATCTTGGAAGTTCTATCAGATCATCGCCTCCTCACCGGAGCTTTCCTCGCAGACGCGATTTCCACGATCAGCCGATGCAGGATCAAGCGGTGGTCGAGGCCGGTGGTTACGAGCGCTTGATCTGCCTTGAGGGTCGCTTCCATGACTTTTTGCAGGCCGGAGAGCTCGAAGTTTTTTGCGTTGTCGGCGGCGAGGAAGATCGGGAAAACATTGACGCCGGAGCCGTCTTTTTTCTGCGGGAGCCAAGCGCGATCGGATTCGGGGAGGCGGTTGAGGCCGCCGGAGAAGGCGCTGTAGTTGCCGGTCGGGACTTTGAA
>JAYVNE010000011.1:0-7710 GCA_043758615.1 Akkermansiaceae bacterium | reverse complement strand
CAATCTTTAACTGTAAGGATTACGGGGAGGGGTAGGTTTTCACTCGGCATGGCAAAAGCGCGGCTCTACGATGCTTCTTTCAGCGTCCACTCTCATGCCGTGCCCGGCGACATCTCCGTCGCCCACCGTTCGAGTCACCAACCGCTGCCGTGTCGTCCTGGATACCAACCGCTACTCAGTCCCCCACCTCTACGCCTCCCAACAACTCACCCTCCACGCCATCAGCCTCCACGCCGCCCAAACCAAAGGCACCCTCAAAACCGAACTGCGCAAATACACCAACCCTGCTTTGCTCATCCTCGACGAAAGCGGCTACCTACCCAGCGACCAGCGCGGAGCCGACCTGCTCTTCCAAGTCATCAGCGCCCGCTACGAACGCGGTTCCATCATCCTGACCACCAACAAAGCCTTCAAACAATGGCCGGCCATCTTCAACGGCGACGCCACCATCACCTCCGCCGTGCTCGACCGCCTCCTCCACCACGGCCACACCGTCGTGTTAGAAGGCAGCAGCTACCGCATGAAAGACCGCGTCGAAAGCTGAGAACCCACCCGGCCCAATCGACCAAAAATCCATGCCAAAAACCCATAACCTAACATCCGATTTTCAAACCGCCTAAATCATCCGACGTTCACGCCGCCGCCCGCACAGAGCTTGGATAAGTGATAAACAATCAGAAAGATATACCTAATGAAACCGCCTGAAACCGTCTTTCGACCAGAAAATCCACCCACCGGAGCACAGCAATCGCGCCAAACTCCTTGAAAAACCTATATGATCTCAAAACCAAAATTTAAAAAGCGAGTTTTTGGAAGCCCCCTTATTCAGGATGCTCTAAGTAAGGTTACACTCCGTTGTAAACCATCGCAGAATTTAGGTCGCGAATTCTGGGTGGAATCCGCACCAGGTGAGTCCACCATCGTTCGCGTTGAGATCCCTGCGGGAAAGATTACCGCTTAAATCACCTCATGAGACAGTCATTTGTTAGATAAGTTGTTGCTCTCTATCTGGGCCGCGCGTGTTTTCTATTTTCCACGAGCCGGATCGATCAAGTGTGAGAAGGCGATCGTGATATTCTATCAAGGTCGTGCGATGGCCGACACTGATATGACCAATCTGCGACTTCTTAATCTGCAGATACAAGTCTCTTTGGTTGTTTTCATCGAGTGCACTGGTGGCTTCATCCAAAAATGCGAACTTGGGTTTGCGGAGAAACAGACGCGCGAATGCGACCCGCTGCTGCTCGCCGAGGGACAGGATGTTACCCCAATCGACAATCCGATCCAAGTCATCGTCCACCCGGGCAAACATGTCAGTTAGATTAACATTCGTGACAACGGCGCGGATTTCATCATCGCTCGCGCCACGATCTGGATAAGGGTAGAGCAACTGGTCGCGCAGACTACCCGCTACCATGTAAGGACGTTGCGGGAGAAACATGAGCTGATCGGACGCGGGACGCTCAAGGTTGCCACAGGCTCCCGGCCACAATCCGGCAATGGTTCTGAGAACCGAGCTTTTTCCTGTCCCGCTAGCTCCCATGATGATCAGGCTTTGATTGGCGTGCAATTCGAAGGACAACTCTTTCACCAGCGTCTTCATCTTGCCAGGGGTGCAGATCGTGAGCTTGTCGAGTTTCACGATCTGACTATTCTCTTCTGGCGTTTTGGTCGCCTCATCAGCGATCCGTGCGTCCTCCGCATCGTGCTCGTCTAACTGATCCCACAACGTTCCCAGACGTTGAACACCCGCTAGATAGGAGCTCAGTCCGCCGAACTGCGTGATGATGAGCGAAAATGCCGCTAACACGGCCGCGAACGCGCCGGCGGCTTGGGTGACAACGCCGAATTCCACTTGCCCGCGCATATAAATGGGAGCCACCACCAGCACCGGAAGAACCAGCGCCACATAGTTGTAACTGTTCGTGAAAAACCCGAGGTTCCGATTGCGAATGATGATTAGGCGCATGTTTCCGACGGCGACTGTGAGCCGATTAAAAAGGTCAAGATGTTCGCGCTTTTCCCCACGATAGAACGCAATGGATTCCGCGTTGTCTCTCACCCTGACAAGGCTGTAACGGAAATCTGCCTCCTTTTCATATTGATGGAAATGCAAGCGCACCAGCTTACGGCCTATCAAGATACTAACGACGGTTCCTGCGAGAGCATACGCCACTAGGATCACAACAAGCGTCCCGGAAACTGCCCATAACACACCAATGAATGCAACCAGAGTCACGAGCGAGTTCAAGAGAATTAATAGAAACGAAAGTGAACTAACCGTGAAATTTTTGATATCCTCACTGATTCGTTGATCCGGGTTATCCACACTATCTGATCCGAGCAGTCGGAAGTATGCACGATTGTTAAAATAGCGTTTCACCAAGTGCTGGGCCATCCATTCACGCCAAAGTAAGGCGAGTCTCTCTTCGACCCAACGGTAGTAAACACCAATGGGAACCGCGAGAGCGAAGCTCCCCAAATACCATCCGAGTGCCGTCCAATAAGTCGTCACATTTTTTTGGGTGATGGCCGTCATGAAGTCGCGCCCCGCGTAACTCATCAAAACCTGAATTCCACCGACAGCCAGCGCTAACAGGAGAAGGGCGATCAAAAATCCCCGCGCCTTATGTCGGCGCTCTGATGCGAAAAACGCCTTTGAAATCAGCCAAAACTGGCGGCCAGTGGTTTTCAACGTTTGGCGATCCTCGGCGATGGCCTCGGGTGTCTGGGGAGTTTGATTAGAAGTCGCTTCCACTCGATGAGGTTATCCTCACTTGCGCTCAAAGCCAATCCATTTTTCCAATGACGCGGCTCAAGCTGAACACTTCTGCATGATCTAATAAAGTAGGGTTTCACCCCATAGTTGGGAATCAGATTCATGGCTAGTCTCAAACTTATGGACCCGCTCAAAGTTAATAGTGAAGAGAATCTTATCAACGAGTAAGGGGCCGCACTTGCGAGTTCGGTAAACAAATGAATACTGAGCTCTTCCAAACTAAAAATATTAACCTAACAAAAATCATCATGAAAACATCGATAAAACGTCTATTAATTCTCATACTAGCCTCCACACTCACGGCACTTTTTAGTAGCAGTTGTGGAACGGTCCATGGTTTTGGGCACGACGTCGAGAATGTGGGTGACCATATCGAACACGCCGCGCGATAGACCAGCTAACTGATGAAGTGTTCCTCCAACGGAGGCTAAAATAATCCCAACCAAAAGAACCAAAATTATGTTAATGACCATTGCCATTATCCTCATCGTCCTTTGGGCGTTGGGACTCGTTACAAGCACCGCATTAGGTGGATTCATCCATGTCCTACTTGTGATCGCCATTATCGTCATCCTTATCAGGCTGATTCAAGGACGCCGCGTCCTATGACGAAACAACTCAGTTGTTCCGTATTGCCATAATCTGGAGTCGATTGAAAATAGACAAAACCCTCGGCGACCGTTCAGCGGGTCGCCGGGGTTTTTTAGTTGGTGGCTTATGGGGATTTGCGTAGAGAAAACGCCAGCGCTAACAGCGAGATGGCAATGATCCACGAACCGATCACGCGGATGCCGGTTTTTGCCCATGGCTTTTCCGCAGCGGGCGAGGAGCAAATGGCAAGGTAGGCGGTGACGATATTCATGCTAATCCAAGTGCCTGCCAATGTCTTGGCAACGATGATGGCGGTGCCCGTTTCTAACCCGGAATCCAGCCCGATGCCGATGGCTGCGACCCCGCAGATCAGTCGGCAGACCATCGCGCATATTTTGATTTCAAGCGCCACCAGAATGGCGATGCCCATGGCGATACCGATCAGGACCGGCGGATAGACTCCGCTGATTTTTCCCGTGGTGGTAGCGATTAGCGCGAGGGCGGACGCAGGTGCTAGGACTTGTAGCGGGGTTTTTAGATCAAGTGGTACGCGCTGGCCGAGCATCAGGCTGAGACCTAGCAGAATCAGTACGTGCGCCGGCGTCATCAACGGGTGCAGCGCACCGCTGCCCACCTCCCCCGCGCCATCCACCGTCAGATGTGCATGCACCGTGGATTGTAGGATGAGTGATAGGAGAAAGATAGACGGCGGTCCCACTTGATGGCGTTGACGGAGGGTCCGGCTCATAGGAATTTAAAAAGGAATGCGAAACCGATCAGGGAGATCACCACGCCACCCGCTCGCACCGCGATAAGGCCCCACGGCCATTTAACTAACAATCCAAAAGCGATCCCGCTGAGATGCAGTAGCCCGGTGGACACAACGAACCCAATCGCGAAGGTCATTGCATTGACGGATTCCGGTAACTCGGTGCCATGTGCGTGCCCGTGAAAAATCGCGAAAATCCCGACAATTACCGCCGCCACCCACAAAGGTGGTTTCGCCGCAAGGGCCACCATCGCCCCGAGCACAATGCCTGATAGGGCGATGCCGATTTCCACGCCCGGCAGCGGCATTCCTAACACCCCGATGGCGCCGCCGAAGGCCATCACCACCGGAAAAACTACCGGTAGCATCCACATCGCTCGGCCGCCGAGGAATGCTCCCCATAACCCTACTCCCACCATGGCCACTATATGATCAAGACCTGTTAGTGGGTGCGTAAAACCGGATAGAAAACCGCCCGCACTGCCAGTCACGTAGTGTGCGTCAGCCGTTGATTGGAGGGCGAAGAGCAAAAGAATGCAGGGCGCGAGCCATGTGTTGCGATTTTTGGGTATTATCATCTCAGTGTAAATTCGTGTGCTCAATGAAGGGAAGGCGGTTTGCACGTTCTAAGGAATAGTCTCTAACTGGCAAACTTTGTCAGGGCGCGATTTCTGATTTCAGGTCTTCAGGCGATTGATAGCCGAAAATCTTGCGGGGACGATTGTTTATTTCGTTTTCGACTTTGCTAAGGACAGGTTGGTTAAGGCTGCGGAAGCACGTTCCCTTCGGATAGTATTGGCGAACTAGGCCATTGAAGTTTTCCACGCCGCCTTTCTCCCATGACGAATAGGGCTGGCAGAAGTAGCCCTTCGCAGAAAGCGCACGGCTTACTGTCTCATGTTTGGCGAACTCTAGGCCGTTGTCGTAGGTGATCGTTTTGACGCGATATTTTACAAGTGTTCTGATGATGGCACGGCAGGTTTCATCACTTGTTTTGCTTTTCAGCTTAATCAACTTGCCGTAACGGGATTTACGCTCTTGAAGGCTTAAGATAAAGCCACTGCCTCGTGTTCCTTCGATCAGATCCGCTTCCCAGTCTCCGTATCGACGGCGGCTGTTCACAATGCGAGGTCGCTCGGAGATATCCCTGCGGTTTGGGATCTTCTGACGGTTAGCCTTGTTGCGGTGACGGTAGCGGTGGCTAACCGCTTTGACCTTGTTCTGTTGGACGTGAACCTGCCCGCAGTTCCTTTCGTTCCCTCGATCTGAGATCGTAAGGGCGATGTTTTGCTAGGCACGAACGTTTGGATCATGATACTCGATGGAAACAATGAACTACTTCCTTGCGCGAATTTTGACTTCTTTGAAGTGGCTGACGATCCTCGTGATGATGGCCGCCTTGATCGGTTCAGCTTCGGCATTCTTCCTCTACGCCTTGGATGCGGTGACGTATTTCCGTTTTTCTAACTCCTGGCTGCTATGGCTGTTGCCGCTGGGTGGTCTCGCAGTGGGCCTGCTCTATCATCACTATGGAAAATCCGCGAACTGCGGAAATAATCTGCTCATCGATGAGATCCATGAACCCGCCGCTGGCGTGCCAAAGCGACTGGCTCCGCTCATTTTGTTAGGCACGCTGGTGACCCACCTTTTTGGCGGCTCGGCGGGGCGCGAGGGCACCGCCGTGCAAATGGGCGGAGGCATTGCCGCTGCTTTTGCCCGCGTAATGAAGCTAGATGCAGCCGGCGTGCGCATCCTTCTGATGGCGGGCGTGGCGGCGGGTTTCGGCTCCATTTTCGGAACGCCCATTGCCGGCGCGGTTTTCGCCTTGGAGGTGTTAGTAATCGGCCGGATGCAATATGATGCGCTATTCCCCTGCTTCATCGCCTCTGTCGTCGCGGACTGGATCTGCCATTGTTGGGGGATAGGGCATACGCAATATCACGTGGCGGTTTCCTCCGCTGGCCTCCACATCGAACCTTGGCTGATGGGAAAAGTGATTCTAGCAGCAGTGGCTTTCGGCTTGGCGAGTTGGGGTTTTTCCGAGTCATCCCACCGGCTGGGTGCGGCGTTTAAGCGCTTCATCCCGCGTGCGGAACTCCGCCCAGTGGCAGGTGGATTGCTTGTGATCGGTTTATATTTTCTAGCAGGCACGCCGGACTACCTCGGTCTCGGGGTGATCGGAAACCGGCCCGACGCGATCACCCTGCCCGCGATGTTCAGCTCAACGCAAATCCCGGCCTCAGCGTGGTTATGGAAACTCGTTTTCACGGTCGTCACGCTGAGTGCAGGCTTCAAAGGGGGCGAAGTGACGCCGCTGTTTTTCATCGGAGCCGCATTGGGAAATGCCCTCGCTTTCGCGCTGAGCGCGCCGGTCGATCTTTTCGCTGCCATTGGATTTGTCGCTATCTTCGCAGGGGCCACTAACACCCCTCTCGCCTCGACGATTCTCGGCATGGAACTCTTCGGCGCGGGCAATGCAATCTACATCGCCACCGCCACCATCGTCGCCTACCGTTTCAGCGGACACTCTGGGATCTACTCGGCGCAACGTGCAGCCGTCCCGAAATCCCGCGCCCGCGCCCATGACAAGTGACTTGCCTCCCATCGCCGGGTCCGATAATCACTGCGTCCGCCCGCATGGCCCCCAAAGCCCCCGTAGTTCAATGGATAGAACGATGGTTTCCTAAACTGTAAATTCAAGTTCGATTCTTGACGGGGGCACTCTCATGAAAAATAGCGCGTGATACAGGCATTCCTGCCTGATCTTTCGCACCCGCCACATCCTTAGAAGAGGCAGGCAGGAATGCCTACATCACGCTGAGCGCCGCCTGACTACTAGCAGCCTCAGCGAATTTAGAATCACTAACAACGTCGCTCCTGTATCGGCGAGGATCGCGAGCCACAGACCCGCGTAACCCATGAAAGCTAGGGTGAGGACGACGGCCTTGATGCCCAAGGCGAAGAGCACGTTGAAGCGGATGATGGCGAGCGTGCGGCGGCCGAGCAGGACGGTTTCCGCCACTCTCGTTAGATCATCCTGCATCAACGCGATGTCTGCAGTTTCGATGGCGGTGTCGCTGCCGATGGCTCCCATGGCGAAGCCGACGGTGGCGACTGCTAGAGCCGGGGCGTCGTTTACGCCGTCGCCGATCATGCCGACGTACTGATAGTTCCTAACAAGCTTGCGGACATGCTCGACCTTTTGCTCCGGCATGAGATCGCCGATGGCTTCGTCGATGCCGGCTTGTTTCGCAATGGCGGAGGCGGTGCGTTGGTTATCGCCGCTGAGCATGATGATTTTCTCCACTCCTGCGGCGTGGATGAGGCGGAGGGCTTCAGTGACTTCTGGGCGCAGGGTATCCGCGATGGCGATGATGCCTAGAATTTCCCCGGCGCAGCCGTCGTGCGGCGCGTGGCCGATGACTGTGAGCGATTGGCCTTTTTCCTCAATGGCCGCGAGAGCAGCCTCCACGTCCGGCCCGCAAAGCCCGGTGTCGTGGGCCATCTTGTGGTTGCCGATGAAATGCGGGTGGCCGTCGATGGTAGCGGTCGCGCCGCGTCCGGTGATGGA
>JAYVNE010000010.1:0-7713 GCA_043758615.1 Akkermansiaceae bacterium | reverse complement strand
TAGGCCCAGCTTCGCACATTGTGCTAACAGGTCAGATTTTAACTCCCCGTCGCCCAGCATGATCAATGGCCACCGTTCAGAAGTCAGATTGTCCGAAGCACGCAAGTAACTCCCATACGCATCTAACACGCGAAACAGATTTTTCTTTTCAATAAACCGCGCCGAAACCAAAAAATAGTTTCTAGGAAATTGGGGGCCGCTGCTGTTGTTATCTTGCAGCTTGATCGCTTTCGCCTTCGCTTTGAAATAAGCGTTATCTACCGCATCATAGCCTTGGTAAATTCGGTCGGAAGCCATCCCAAGTCCCTGCATGTATTCCTGATGGGGACGGCCCCCCACCAAGGCTGCCGCACACTGCCCGACATAACGCCGCTTGATCCATTCTCTCCAATCGCTGCGCACCTCGTCGTGCGCCGTGCTTTCCGACATCACGATCGCAGGCACCTTGTTTTTTCCGCACCATTCAAGGGCCAAAAACGCCCCGCGTCCGGACCAACCCGGAATGACCACGGCATCCGGTTCAAAAGCTTGCAATACTTTTGTTAGGCGATCTTTGAAATCCCGAGTCGCCACCTGACGACTGGAGCTTTCTGGGAAAAGCGTCTCCGCTCGCAGCGGGTGGTCAGTCCCGGAGCGCTCCCACACATAGTCATGGCTGCTACCCGCAAACTCCACCCCCAGCACCTCCACCACGCGGCTGGCACCGATCAATCGCGCCAAATGATATGGCCCGAAGTTATCAAATAACACCGCTACTTTCATAGTTTATTACGGGTTACATGAAACACCAAATGCAATAATATTTTTAAATATTTGATAGAAAATGGCCGTGAATTTAATATGAAGATTTAACCTTGCCTCAACTGCCGAAGCTTCAAAACCCAGCGCCCCAACAGGGAAATTATCAACCCTGCAATTTTGCCGATTTTCAATTTTTTAGCGTTAAGAAAAAGCACATCGCCATGTGTCCGAAAGGAAAACGGGCAACAAATGAATCCGAGATTAATCAGACGGTCTCGTACACCTTCATAAAGTCCTTGGTTTTTGAAGATCGTAAGGAAGTCGTGAAACTCTACAGTAATTTGGCCAATGTTTTTGAGCAAATCAGCAGATGTTTCTTTTAAGAGATCAAATTCAGCGCCCTCAATGTCAAGCTTCAACAAATCGATATGCTCCAAGCCATTCCTTTTAAGGAGCGTAGGAAGTGAGATTGCTTCCACCTCTACTCTCTCCAAGCTGTTGTCGTCTTCGCTGGCAAAGATTCCACCTGCTTCTGGGTTCGCTCTGGTAATAAAACTTACCGTTCCGTCCTGCGCGCTCAGTGCAGCATAGTGTATGTTAGAAACACCATCGTTCTTCAATTTATTTGCAAGTTCGCCATTTGCTTCGACGAGATAGGTTTTGCAGCCATATTTTCGGCGAAGAGATTCGCTAAATTCTCCGAGATGAGCCCCACCATCGACTACGATGGTCTCTGAATTAAATTTATCCGCGAAGATTGTGTGTCCTCTTATTTGCTGTAGGAAGTTAAACATTATTATAAGTGTTTCAATATGTGTATGCGCGAATTTATAAAATCAATGATAACTCCGAGAGAAATTTTCCAAGTTTTCGGCTATAAGATTTCTCGTCAAAGCTTGCAGCGGTTGATAGAGCGGCGGTTCTAAATCGCTCCCGGATCGATTGGTTTGAAATTAACGTGGCAAGGCTGCTTTCCATTCCATTCAAATCATCTACCTCGTGAATGTAACCATCTATCCCATCCCTAATGACTGACCCACTGTTGGGAGTAGTGACGACGGACAATCCAGCAGCAAGTGCCTCCATGACAACCCCAGCGGATCCTTCGCAGCAAGAGGGGAAAAAAAAGATGTCGAAACTATGTAGAAACTTACTTACTTCCGAGCGAGGAACTGGGCCTTCGAGCCGCACAAATAGCTTCATCTCGCTAATCTTATCTTCTGGAATAGCAAGAGGCCCAACCATGATAAACTCTACTTTCGGAGTTTTCAAGCGTTTGGCTATCTCAAGGAAAATGGGTGCCCCCTTTCTTAGATTGACGGAGCCGACAAACCCAATTTTTAAAGGAAGATCCTCAATATTTTTATTGTTACAAATTTTAACTATCTTCGGGCTCGGGTAGGGCAAAATCCTCACTTTTTCGGAAGCTACTCCGCAGTCTAAAAGTCCTTTCCGAACATACTCAGAGCCGCAGGTGATGTAATCCAAGTGTTCCCAGCTTCTTTTTTCTACAGAAATTAGGTGGTCATTGATGAGGTGCGATCCCACGACCCATCCGGGCCACCGTTTGACTTGGGCAGCCATTTCCCGGTGCTCAATGGCTGCCGGGGCAATCATCTGGTCGCCCACTGTGATCAATCCTTTTTTCTGACAGGCTGCACAGAACTCAGGATTTAAGTTTCTAATAAAGCCAATTATTGTGTTAGCAGTGCCGAAATTTCGATTAAGCATCCATTCAGCAGATTTTTTGGCAAGCCATTCGTAATAATCCTCATCCGAGGCGAAAGAGCTCCTACGTCTTTGCCAGATGATGGACTGGAGGGGAAAGGACTCTGTTTTACGCTCAATTTCGGGACAGCACCTCTCCGCCATACGCTTCGCTTTCAGGGATTTGAGCGGCTTTGAAATAAGCATCAGCAAAATCTCAATTGACCATGGCCGTACCAAAAAGTCGGTGAATACTCTATCTAAAAACCCTTCCCTTTCCAAGCTTCTTGGCAAAGCATAATGGAGTCGCGCACCATCTTGTACTACAAGAACGCGCGGCGGTTTTTTTTGCATCAAGTTTTTACTCATGAGCATCAATTAAAGTTTCAGCGTAGTCTCCCTAACGAAAGGTTCTGATCAGTAGGGAAAATGTGGGATTGGAGTTTTCCCGATATGGAGAATCCGACCATCCGCCGTTACTCACAAGTGATTGGCACTAGATGATCCACTAAGCGACTGGTGAAAGCCAGAGCCACAAAAGTGGTATTGGCATTGCTGGTGGTTCGAAATGTCGATGCACCAATGACATAAAGATTTTCTGTTCCAAAAACACGAAGATCACGATCCACCACTCCGTCTGACTCAGAATCTCCCATGCGGCACCCACCAGTTTGATGATAAACATCGCCCAGTTTCGCAAAATACGATGGATCTAAGTTCATCAGTTCCTCTGGAATTGCAATGGATGCCAAATTCGCCTCACGCAAGGCCTTGTCGCAGCGAATCGCGAAGTCTCGGATGGAAGGGAGTTCCTTATCCCCATGTCTCCAATCCAAAATCACTTTGGGCAAACCAAAAGGATCCTTCGAAGAGCTGTCGATGGTGATTTTACTTTCCCGGAGAGGAGCTTGCTCAGTTTGGACCCCAAACGAAATTTTTGAAGTGCTGGGCACAAAAATCCGGTTTTCAACCACATACTTCCACATCAGTGGCGGGAGATACTTTGCGCAAGCCCGCAGGTTCCGAAACAAGTCGCCAATGCCCGTCACTTTCCGGCTATAGACAACCGCCTTAATAAACTGTTTCAGGAACACCAAATTTTCCGAGATCGAGCTTTCAAAGCAGAAATTACCTAACACATTCAGAGTAGGGATTGTTTCCAAGGTTTTGTTAGTGAGCCTGAGTTTCGGTTGAAATTTATACCCGGCGGACAAGAAGTTACAAAAGGTGTTAAAAAAACGACGGCTGTCAGTAGGGTGGACAGTCCCAGCCCGCCCGACGAAATGATCCTGAAAGTAGGCTCCCACGTTCGAGTTGTTTCGCCACGGGCAATCCCATCCAGGAGTTGCCGCTGCATGCAACATCAAGCGACAGATTTCGATCGTTCCCGACGCAAGGATGAAGCGACCTCCATGAATCTCACAAGCTTCTCCATTGCGGTTGATGGCCTTCACCGAGGTGATCTTTCCATTCAAACTATCAAATCCTACCACGCTATGGTGGAGTATGACTGATAGATTTTCACGGGTTTGAATTTCTTGGGCATAAGCCGCCGCGAAACTTGGGACTTTAAGCCACCGGGTGAGAAATATTTCGACGCCATCAGCAAAGGATGGGGTCTCAGGGAAAACCTTTTCAAAAACTCGTTGGTCGCTTTGAACCTCATCGACGAAGCCAAGATTGGTATACGTTTTCCGATAGTATGGCTGGATCTCGTCATAACGAATCGGCCATTTCGAATCGGGTAGCCAGTCTCTTCCCTCGAAATCTACCGCTTGAAATTCTACGAGTTGTCCTCCCCATAAGTTAGAAGTTCCACCCAAGCTCCGGCTTCGGCCAATGCGAATTCCTTCGTGCGGAATACCTGTTGAAGCATAGGTAGAGGGATCGAAGCCGCCTAACTCCATTCCCCCAGATTCGATAACCAGAACCGACTGCCCACGTTTGGAAAGCTCAACCGCAGCGTAGAGCCCGACGGTGCCTCCACCAATGATCACAGTTTGGTAGGGAGACGCTGCGTTTTCCGCATCTTCAATGTTCTCAATGATCATAAATTGGGGGGCTGGGCGACAAGCAAGGCTTCGGCAGTTTGCTCAAACTGCGTCCAATCCGCAGAACTCCGCGCGGAGTGGCTCAAGGCTGCCGCCACGTTGCTGCGTATGCGCGCCGGTTGGGTGGAAGAAAACAATGACACTCCACAGAGGTTATCGTGCATTGCGAGTCCTAGTATCCAACCTGCTAGAGCACTCGGGTCAGATAAACCCATCGCTTCCCAAGCCCGAACCAAATCGTTTGGGGCGGATTTGAGGCCAGACGCAAGGGCCGGTAAAACTTTCAGTGCCCCATGGGTGTTGACGAGACGTTCGTTAGATTGAGGGAGCAGGCGGCGGTTCCACTGACCTAGGCAGTTTGAGATCTGAATCACACCGGTAACCGCAGGATTTTTTTCCAAAATGGGCGGCACTAACGGGAATTCACTGCCAAGCCCGAAGGCTCGGATTTTACCTGCCGTTTTTGCGTCCTCTAAGAACTCCAAAAGGCCTTCAGTTTGCGTATCCTTCAAGGTTGCTTCATGAAGTAAATAAAGATCGATATGATCGGTGCGAAGTTCGCGCAGACTGGTCTCTAAGCTCAGACGCGCACTGGCCACATCAAAACAATTCTTGCGAACCCCCGCGTTTGCTTTAGCAGATAACAGTTTCCGCACGGATGGATGAATTGAGACCACCTTGCGTGCGAAGCTCATTAAAAATCGTCCACGCGAAGAACCACTCATCGCTGGCGGCTCCATGCCAAATTTCGTGGTTAGAGTAATCTCGTCGCGGCATCGGGCATCAGCGATAAATCTCCCCAAAATGCCTTCTGCTTGGCCATGACCGTAGTAACGGGCCACATCGAAATGGCGAATCCCGCAGTCGAAGGCCGTTTTCAGCAATGCCTGACGATCCGCTTCCATCGCCGGCCGCATGAGGCCTGCGCAACCATAACCCATGGCCGTGGTCGTTAGACCGGTTTGGCCGTGATTTAAAACACGCATAAGACTTTTAGAGTGCAATGGGATCAAGCTCCCCTTCCAATTCAGCAAGAGGAATCACGCGGCGGGAATTGAGCTTCCGCATTAACAGATAGTTCTTAGCACTCACCGGTCTGCGCTCATGCAGTGTTCGCAGGCAGAGGCCAGGGCCATTCCAATAGCCGGCCAATGTCGGGGAAACGCATTGATTTCTAACTGCGAACATAAGCCCGCTTAAGATCGTTCCTGGCAAGTGATAGAGCACATGGGGAAAAGGAACATCCCAAAACGCGTGGCCGATATTATTACGACGCTCTAGCATGCGCTGCCGCCACGAATTCCGTATGGGCGATGCATGATGATGAATCGAATCTGCTAGGCCAAGCCGGGTTACATAACCGCCGTTCAACAGGCGGATACAAAGATCCCGTTCTTCTCCCATGTAAAAGAGTTGTTCCCGATAGCCGCTGTACTTCAAAAAAACATCACGACGGATTGCGTAGGAAGCACCAAGGAATGAAGGGCTAACATAAATCTCGCGGTCATCCGGCGCGCGAGTATGAACCTCCTGATCTTGTCGGACATTGATGTAAGGAATGGCCACCGCAGCTACACGCGGATGATTAAACTCCGCCAATGTCTGCTCAACGGTATGCGGTGACACCATCACTGAATCATCATCTATCGGAAATAAAATCGGCGCGGTCGCCAGTTTCGCACCTAGATTGCGGAGAACGCACGGACCGTTTGGCCCGGCAAGCCGTTCATAACGAATTTGTGGAAACTCCTTCCCCATCATTTCCTCGGTGGCATCCGTGGAGCCATCATCGATCACAATAATTTCCACGGGCACGGTCTGATTCAAAGCCGCGAGAAGGCACTCGCGGAGAATATCACAACGGTTGTAAGTGGGGATTGTTAGTGAGGCAAGCGGCTTCATGGAGTTCGAAGAACGTTGATAAGACTTAAGGGTGGACGCCGACACGCGCACAGGCTTCACCGATGCGAGCGTTGTCCTCCGGGGAAATGAGCTCCGGAAGATAGTCGTTGTTATAACCGGGACGAGTGCGGTCGAGAATGGCCAGCAATACAGCATGCGCAATGCGCTGGGCGAATCGCTTGAGCGGCGGGGCGATTTGGTGATGAAGATGCACTTCCTCTAACGGCGTTCCGGGCTCCCAATATAACAAGGGGCCAGTGTCGATCCCGTTTTCTCCGGCCAAGCCTTCGAGTTTATCTTTTTGCGCTCCAATCGCGATCCCTGTGTTTAGGTCCACCAGTTCCCCGCGCCAATCCGCCGTGTCCCAATGGGAACCCGCCGCTGCTTTGCGTTCCTTCATGGCCGCACGCAAGGCAAAACGCCGCGTAAGCTGCGCAGGATCGCGATGCGGGTAATGCAGAACAGGGATTCTCTCATAAGCCAAGAACCCGGTATTGTAGGGCCAACTGTTATTATCAGGCCACTGCATTGTCGCGCGATAGCGGAACAGCCGCGGCTCGGAATACTGTGAAACCTTATAATGCCGGCGGCGTTCGATGATGGATTTTTTGCGATCCTCCACAATAGAGACATTCCCCGACTGATAGGCCGCTGCCTCGTCCGTTGTTAGGCGGAAAAAATACCATTGCAAATGCACCATCGACTCCTCAGGTCTCAAGCGCTCTTTCACAAACTGAGGGGGCGGCACCGGATAGAATTCGTCACCGTCGATTTTAAGCACCCAATCGCCTTCTTCAAAACCGCTGCGCAAACGGTCAAACATAATGCAGCGCAAACTATCCTGATAGACGGTCGGCTCGTGCTTGAAGGGCATGATACGAGAATCGCGTTTCGCAAAATCCTGCACAATCTCCCATGTTTCATCTGTGCTGCCGAGATCGTAAATGTGCAGGACATCAATCCAGGTCAGTAGGTGAGTCAGGGTTTCAGCAATGATATCCGCTTCATCGCGTACGAGCATCAGTCCGTGGAATCGCATAAGTACAGTTGTGAAAGAAATTTAGACCAAAGAAGAAAAATGAACCGCCAAGACGCCAAGAGCGCCAAGCTCAGAAGAGAAACCACCGGTTAGTGATGTGCCTATTCTCAAAACTTTTCTTCCTTGGCGTCTTGGCGGTGAAATCATCTTCACTGGCTGAAGTTTTAATGGCAGTTTTCTCCTAATGGAAGCACCCTGGGAAAGTTTTTCTTGGGCGTTGCAGCTTCACACCCACTAACCTTGCTGCTGGAAATGAGCGATTTCTCCGACAGG
>JAYVNE010000009.1:0-22323 GCA_043758615.1 Akkermansiaceae bacterium | reverse complement strand
TATCTTTTTCCCGATTTCATTAGATATATTAAAAGCATTTTACGTGCCACAATTCATTGGATTACAATAGATTGTGAGTTTTTGGAAGTCCCCTAAAGTATCTTGGGACTCTTTTCCCCTTTAGGCATGTCTTGATGACGCCTCTAACGCCAAGGTCTGAAATTGGAGTTAAGTAGTTCTGAGCCCCGGGGTAGCCAAGATCGCTTCTTGTTTTTTCGTCCTCGCTTGAAATTGGCGTAATAATATCATCAGGGCCGCAAAACTTCGATAACGCAATTTCAATTGACGTGCCCGCCGTTTTGTTCGTTTTGAGAAATATATACTTATATTTATGAGAAATAATCATAAGTTAGGTTCTGTCATTTGTTTGGCCTATCATCTATTTCGGGAAGTGGGATGTTGAATCGATCCGTTGGGTGGGTCTTAGAGGCCGAGAAAATTCCGAATCAAACGGATACCGGCATCCTGGCTTTTTTCCGGGTGGAACTGGCAAGCGAACATATTGCCGTGCTCGACGGCGGCGGCGAAGCTCTGAGTGCCATAGGTCGTTTCCGCGACGATGACGGACGGGGCCTGCGGTTCAGGAAAATACGAGTGAACGTAGTAAAAGTAAGGTTCCACACCGAGATTTTTCCACACAGGAGTTTCTCCCCGTTTGGATCGCGCGGAATTCCAACCCATGTGTGGAATTTTCAAACCGGGCTCATCGACAAAGCGTCGCACCACGCCCGGCACAATACCCAAGCCCACTGTGTTAGGCGCTTCTTCGCTAGAATCAAAAAGAATCTGATAGCCCACGCAGATGCCGAAGTAAGGGCGGTCCGCATGTATCCAGTCCTTGAGAAAAGTATCGAGATTGCGATTTTGCAAGCGCTCCATGCAATCGCCGAACGCACCTTGTCCCGGCAGGATAAGGTGGGTGGCATCTGCGACATCGGCGGGACTGGCGATGATTTTCGGTTCAAGACCCAAGGCGTGCAAGGCATTGGCGACACTGCGCAGATTGCCACCGCCGTAATCAATGATTCCGACTTTCACAACGCGTCTTTGGTGCTCGGAATGCCGATGACTCGTGGATCACGCTCGCAGGCATCACGAAGGGCGCGGGCGAGACCTTTGAAAATGGCTTCCGCGATGTGGTGACCGTCACGCCCATATAACAGCTCGACGTGGATGTTCGCCCTGAGATTCGAAGCAAGGGCGCGACAGAACTCTTCGACCAAAGTAAACGGCATGTTAGGTGCGGATGGGGTTCCGGCCGGAGCGCGGAATTCCAAGTGCGGGCGATTGCTCAAATCCACTACGACACGAGCCAGCGTTTCGTCCATCGGCAGATACGCGCAACCGTAACGGCGAATGCCTTCCTTAGTGCCAAGCGCCTCGCGAAAACACTCGCCGATGACAATGCCGGTGTCTTCGATGGTGTGATGAAAGTCCACCTCGAGATCGCCCACCGTTTTAACCTTAAGATCAAATAACCCGTGTTTAGAAAACAGGGTGAGCATGTGATCGAAGAATGGGATACCGGTGTCGATAGATGAAACTCCCGAACCATCGATATCCAATGAAAGCTCGATTCGGGTCTCTGCCGTTTTTCGGCTACGGGTGGCACTGCGGGATGTGGACATAAATCTGTTAGTTTGAAAATCGATCAACGTTTATTGTTAGCTTTGGCGCTGGCTTCCAATGGAGCTAGGTAACGGTCCGGGACCATTGCCGCTTTAGCCGCCGTGAAAGCTGCGGTCAAGGTCGCTGTGTTAGCACCGCTTTTTACCGCGCTGTAAACATCGCGATAGGCCCTGCCGCCATCGACGCCGAGCACGGTTTTCACGGACGCGAGACGGACAAGTTCCTGCTTGGCAAAAGTAAGGGTGTCTTCCATCGATGCCTTGTGATAAGGGCTGATCGTGGGCCATGGCGATTTCCCTCCCTTTTCGGATAGATAGCGCGCTTCGATTGCAGCATTCTCCTCCTTGATGGCTGCTTCCGTGCTTTTCCGATCGAGTAGAGCCATTCTCTGAAGTCCGGTTTCGCGCTCCTTAAGTTTGGTATCAAGAGCGGCGAGCGACAACTGAGTTTCTTCTACATAGTTACTGATAACGCGGGATATGAAGGGAGCCAGAGAACCGGATGATAACGTGGTGCTGTAATCGCGATCAAAGTCCGAGAAAGCCCGAAGAGCGGCAAGCACTTGCTCACTCTCCACCAAAGCGTGGATTTTTGCTTCTGCGATGCGGGCATCAAAGTCATATTGATTCGCCTCGTATTCGGCGAAAGTTAGAATCTTACCATTGATTTTCAGGCCTCGGGCGGAGATTGCATCAGCCTCGGTTTTGAGCGTTAGGAGAATGGCTTTGGCTTCGTTGCTTTTTGAACTGCTCCGGTTTTGATCGATAAATTTTTGCACTTCAGCAATCTTCCGCGCATAATTATTTGCGGTTAGAAGATCGGGGGTGGGGATGAGTTTTCGAATCGGCACGAAGGCGATGAGATCGGGTTTAGCGCGATCAAGTTTCGCTACATCGGCTTTAGCGATTTTCCGCTCATCCTTGATGCTTTTGGTGACCTGCACTTCGACAGTATAGGAGTCCGCTTCTTCTTTCGCGATGGCGCCTTCGAGGACGGTGCCGTCCTTGAGGGTGAAGGTGTCAGCCATGCAGGGAAGCGCGATGGACCAAAGGCAAAATGCAGTGAGAACTTGCGGTTTTTTCATGAACTGGGTTTTATAACTTTGTTCAGCGAAGGATTTACAATTTTTGACGGGAGGGCAAGAGCGCTTCTTGGAGCGCGGCTGGAGTCGAGACGACCAGCTTTGTTCCACTCGCAAAAACAATTTTAACCGAGCCTGCCGGGATCTGGTCATCGGGCTTCGCAGTGGTGCGCTGGATCATCCGCATCGGAAGCTGTTCGCAAGCGAGTTTCATTTCCGGCGAGAGGTTAGTTCCTGAGATCACCGTCACACTGAAACTCCGTGCGAGAGTTGCCTGCAAGAGATCCGTATGGAGAATGGGTCTATCCACGGCGTAAACCGGTAGGGGTGTGGCGAGCTCACTGAAACTTTTGACCAGCGGTCTGCCATAGCCCGCGAGGCGACACTCAGCCGATGAAATCAGTCCCGCCGTGGTGTCACCAAAAACCATCAAAAGGTCGGTGATCGGGAGATCGATGATTTTCGCGTCATCCGGACATTCCTTGAGAAATTCGGAATCGGTGAACAGCTCGGCGGAGGTCGTGGCCAAATCCTCCGCCCAATCTAACAATTTCCGATCTGATGTGATCGCGGCAACATCCAACACGGCTTGGAGTGCGAGCCCATAGAGAAATGCGCGTCCCCCACTGATCGATTTGGGCGCGTCTTTTGTAAACATCCGCAAGCGGGGGCCATTGCTGAAGGCTTGTTTAGATTTTTCTAACAAAGCACTGGCTTTCTCGCGAAAAACAACATCTCCCGTGGCACCGAATGCGGCGGCGTAGGCGGAAACCATGCGGAAAGTCACCCCCGCGTGAGCTTCCTGGTCACGGACTATTTCACCAAGCCGCCGGTTGCGCGCCTGGAGGAGCTTGTTTCTAACGTTTTCAAAACGGGGCGCAAACACCTCATTCGTCTGCGCCTGTTCAACGGCAAGTTCAGCCACTGATTTGGAAATGCCCAGACTGTTGCTACGGAAAAACTCGCGATGCGGGTCAACTTCCGAAGGCAGATTTCCCAACCCTTGCATCCCGGTCGCTTTGATCCACCATACGGCGTCTTCGGGTGAGAGTTCTTCTTCGATCTCTTCCACACTCCAGAGCCACGCCGCTTGATCCGTCTCCCGGGTCAGCCCCACTGCGAAAAGCCCATCCGGTGTGGCAAAGTTTTTTTCCGCATAGGCAATCACGCCCAGCGCTTTTTCCAGAGCATGCGGATTCCCCGTCGCCCGATAGGCATTCAACAATGCGACCGCTGCACGCGCTTGCTGTCCACATTCTCTGTAAAAGTTAGGGAATGCCCATGAGCGGCCCCTCCTTGCGCTAAAAACCCCACCTTCTAACGGATCAAACATCGCGCTCGGTAGGAGATCCAAAAGTAAATCGCGCGTCGTATCCAAGCAGCGAGTCCGCAACTCGGGCGGCAAACCAGGGTGAATGGCCGCAGTGGAAAGTAAATCGATCGCGCCTGCAGGAAACAGGCCCCCCGCCTCGTCAAAGGTCCGCGTGAATGGATCATACAGCGAAGCCAATTGCCGGATTGCGCGGACCGCGTCTTCGCCCGGCTGCTCGCTCATGACTTTCGTATTCCTGCGCTGGCCGATCCGGGTGCGGCGCATCACATTATCGAGCGCGCTGTTTTTCAGCATATAACTTGAGTCCTCGGCCCATGTGGCGCTCACCATCGAGTGCGATTGCTCAAATAAGCCCGCGACCTTGCCCGGCTGTGTGTTAGTTACGGGAATCCATGCGACCGGGTTAGCATCCGGCGTCATCCAAATGAAAAGCGGCAGTTGTAGGCTGCGCTTTATTTCCGAGCAAAGGTCGGCGGTTAGGATTCCCATCTCGCGGGAAGCATCGCCATCGATCAGCACGGGCACGTAGTTTTGATTGATCGTCGCCACCAAGCCCGGTGCGGCAGCGAGTGATGCTAACACACTCTGAAAGCCAGGCTGCTCGGGAATTGCGATGACGCCGAATACCAGCCGATTCGCCGCCTTGGCCTGCGCCAGAGTTTCTTTGGTCCATGGTTGCCAATGAATGGGCGACGTTGCCTGACTCCGATAAATCGCGCCCGGTAGCGAGCCCAAGCCATTCACATTCAGGGCAGGAGCAATCACCGCCACCGGTTTAAGAGTCTCAGATTGGTTTTGGGTCGCTTTTCGGCAGGCAGAAGTCCCCAGTAATCCGCCACATAAGATCACTGCTGCAATCGACGAACCTAGGGAAATTTGGGCTTTCATAAAAATTAACGGGATAAAAACAAACATCATCTTCCGCTTGTTGAGTGCATCTTGAAGAAAAGACTTCCGATGTGGCAAGCCGAAGCTAGCCTCATGTCACAATTCCCAACGCATTGTGATCAGTATCGCCGTTTCCAGCCAAAAAGGAGGGGTGGGTAAAACCACTCTTTCCATCAATCTCGCCCACGCATTCGCCCGCGCCGGCGTAAAAACCCTTCTTGTTGATGCCGATCCCCAAGGCTCGGTCGGGCTGTCCCTTACCCGGCAATCCCGTTTGCTGGCTGGGTTTTACGATTATCTGGCGGACCCCGGCATCCCGCTGGAGCGCCTGATCGTGCCCACGCGATTGGAGACATTTTCCCTCGTCGCTAGCGGGCAGGCGAGCGACTACGAAGCCGGTGGCGGGGGCATGGGTGCCCATCTCGCACGGGTTCGGGCATTTTTGCGCAGCGTCGCGGCGCGCGGCTTTGACCTGTGCCTGATCGATACGGCCGCCGGACTTTTTGGTGTCACCGGGGATGTCATTGCCTCTAGCGACGCGATCATGATTCCCCAACAGGCCGAGCCACTGGGTATCCGCTCCGTGCCGAAACTCCTTGAAGGACTCAGCCGCCTAAGAGTCATGAACCCGCGCCTCAGCGTGCTCGGCGTTTGCCTAACTATGGTGCAGAACGACCTAGCAGAAAGCACCGAGGCTGCCGCAGCGCTCCGCCAATTGCTGCCACCCGAAATGGTTTTTCAAACACAGATCCCGCGCGATGGCTTGTTCGTTAGGGCAAGCGCCCGCGGACTGCCGATAGGTGTGTTAGAGGATGGTGCAGGAGCACAAGCGGTATTCGATTCCCTTCGCTCCGAAATTGAAGCGAAACTTGAACCCAGTGCCGCGCGCGGATGATGGACCCCATTTATCCATGGCTCGATCCGATCGAAGTCCGTCGCCTCGCCGAAGGACTGATGAAGCCGCATCGTGAACCGGCCATGGCAGTCGAGGATGCCGGGTTCGACCAAACATTTGTCGGTTACGCGACCGATCGTCCATTCTCTCCGATTGCGCCTCCACCCTTCCCGCCGCCGCAACAACCTACGGCCTCTCCTCCCCCAGCGCCAGTGGTAGCCGCTCCGGAGGAAGTCGTTAGCCCGACCATCGCGCGTGGTCCGTTTCTTGATAGAATCACTCGTTTTCGCGATTGGATGCGCCAACAATTTTCGGCGACGGGTATTTTCATCCTTGATCGTGAGGGCGCAGTCATCTTCGACGAAAGCAGCCACGGTCGTTTGCATTTCCTCGCCCGCAGCCTCGCTCTGGCTTCCCGCCGCCAAGGTGCCTCTGGCGGCAATGTGCATGTGAAAATCGGGGCAGGAGCGACCCTGGAAGTGATTCCTGTCGATACCGCATACGGCTGCCTTGTGCTCGGCGCGGTAGTATCGGACCCGCTTTCACCCTCTCACGTCGCGGCGGTGATGGACGCCCTTGCGCAAGTCGCGGCACCACCTAACTAAAATCGTTAGTGAGTCCGCCGGTTCTGCCGTGAGATGATGACGGTGGAAATCACACCGCACGCCAGAACGATCGCCCCGAGGAAGAACCCGCAGTAGCGGTGGGTTTCAATATCGTCCGCACGTTCTTCGTATTTTCCCGCAGGATCCTGTGGTTTGGATGAGGCAAATGGCAACGGTTTCTTGAGTGCATAAAAAACATTGCGAGGCTCTTTGTTGCGATAATCGTTGCGGAATGTCTCCGCCTCGCGGACTAACAAATCAATGCGTTCATTCACAAAAAACTCGGAAGCGGGCCGCACGGCCTTTTCGTTTTCCGGCCAAACTTTCATCGTTTCCACTTCGATCCTCGTCCCCGATGAGGAGATCCGCCGGATGCGGTTAATGAGGGCAAGCGCCTCCTCTGGACTGCTCGCACCGGATGCTAACAAGCGGCGCAAACCTTCCTTTACCAGATCGAAACGCTCTGCTTGCTCCGCGGTCATGGGCACTTTCAAACTCCTGATCTTGTCGATTCTGCGTTGGAGGCGTAGGCGCTCAGACTCGAAAGGGTTCTGTGTCGCTTGGGAAACGATCATCGCCTCGTAAGCATAGCGCAGCGGCATCACCAAGGCCGGAACCGGGGCACCGCCCTTTTCCCTCACCTCGGAGGCATTGATAAAAAGGCCGCGGTTCATTTCTTTGTAAGGCACCAGCGCCCCAGCCAGAAGCATCTGAGGGACTAACAATAACGGAACCGCCGTGAGTGCCGCTCTCTCAGTTTGCACCAACGAGGACACTACCAGCGCCATCGCGGTGCCAGTCCAAGCAGTGAGTGTCATCCACATCCACAAATAGGGCAGCATTCCTCTGATTTCCAAAAAATAGTTTCCCACGATCAGATAGACGAGGCACTGGACCGCAGCGACCAGCCCTAGGGCCACAAATTTCGCGGTGATATAGGAACCCGCGCCCGGTTGGCAGTTTCGCTCCCGTCTGAGAATGGGGCGGTCGCGTAGAACCTCCGTCGCCGAATTAGTTAGACCCAGAAACATCGCCACTGTGGCGCTCAGGAACAAGTAGGCTGGAATATGAAGTGCTGTCGAAAACTGATAGGAACCCTCCGGAGATGAACGTAGGGTGATGGCGATCAAAGCTGCTAGCAGCGGAGCTTCGAGGCATGTGCTATAAATCGTCCCCCGATTGCGGGCTTTAGAGAGCAGGGAACGCAGGAAATGAGTGGTAAAAACTGCGATCACCGCATGCAACCTTCGCGATGGCTTGGGCGGCACCGGCGAGCGCTCGCTTTCGCTGGCTTCAGAGAGTGTGGATGCCGCTCCGCCACCTAACTGCAACGACTGCATCAAGTCCACACTCTCGAAACGCTCTTGCCAGAATGATGGAGGGAAACGCCTTACCGCACCTGTGTTAGAGCCGCCGCCGATCGCACTCAAGGGGGTTTCCAGCACATCGAAAACGAAATCTGCACCAAGAGGCGACTTCGCGGTCACGGAGGGATGGGAAATTGCCAGTTCCTCACAGGCATCCCGGAAGTAACCCACCATTCCCGCCGGAGTCCCGAAATACGCGAGCCGCCCACCGCTATCTAGCAGCAACACCTTATCGAATAAACGTAGCACCGGCGCTCCCGGGCGGTGCAGCGACGCGATCACAATTTTCTCGCGTGCCAGTGACCGCAGGGTTTCCGCGACGTGCTCTGAATCCTTCGAAGAAAGACCCGAGATAGGCTCATCAAACAAAAATACCTCCGCCCGGCTGCCCAGATCAACCCCAAGATTCAAACGGCTGCGCTCGCCTCCGGAAATCGTCTTCTCCCCCGGCGCTCCCACGCGGCGACGCGCGATCGATTGCAGGCCGAGTTCTGCTAACATACTATCCACTCGCCGCTCATGTTCTGCCAAGGACAAAGCCGGACGCCGGATGGTCACCGCGTGGCGCAAGTGCTCGCGCACCGTGAGCTGCGGATTGAGCGCCTCTTCTTGAGGCATGTGAGCGATGAAGGGAACTAACTGTTCCCGCCTTTCGTAGAGGGAAATTCCATTGAGCTTCACCTTGCCGCGTGTGGGTTCGCGCTGGCCTGATAGAACCGAAAGCAAGGTGCTTTTCCCACTGCCACTCGGGCCAATAATGCAAAGCATTTCGCCACGCTTCACTTCAAAATTAATGTGATCGAGTGCGCGCGCATCGGTGACGAAATCATGAATTAAATCTTCGACCTGCAGCGCTTCGATCAAGGTCCGCTCCTCATCGAGAAAGCCCTCGCGGAAGCGACAGCGGACGGCCTGACTCCCAGATAGACGGATCACTGCGCCATCGTGCAGGACTGCTCTTCCCTTGACCGGAATCCCATCTAACAAAATTGGTCCATGGCTTTCCCGGATTTCCAGTTCACCTTCTGCCCGTTCCGCATCAAAGCGGATGAAGAGCACGGCTTTGGGCGAAAGTTTCGGCCCTAACAATAAATCTCCTGCCGAAAGCGCGGAGGCATCATTTGATACCAGATATTCCTGCCTGTCGCCCGCAAGTCGGAAGCGTCGCCCCTTCTGCGTCGCTTTACGCCGCAGATCGTTGATCGAGAGGCTGAAACCCGAGGCATCTCCTAAGCGCTCATGATTTCGACAATGCACGATATCTCCCTTTTTGAGCGGCCCACGGCTACCGGCATGAAGGTCGGTATCGCGCAGTGCCTCCACTTCCGCCTCTAACCCGAAGCGGACGCGTAACGCGCTTTGACGCCCTAGCGTGCGTTCGGCATTCAGTCCACTTTCACTCTGCCCCAGATAAATCGATGGAGCATTGCCGGTGCGTTTTACATTCAGGAAAAACATCAGGTCCTCATAACTCAGCGTCCAGCCTGGGACTACCAGTGGCTGACGCTCTCGCATGCGGAGGAATGATCCTGTCTCCACGGATCGCCCGCGAATCCATAAGGGGGCCACTCCCGTGTTTCTAACTAAAATCAAATCCCCCGTCCGATAGACCCGGAATTCATGGTCACCCGCCGCCGGTGGAAGGAGAACATCCGCCCCGTCCCGGCCGAAAATCAGCCGCTCGAATGGCAGATCCTTGTCAGCAGGTTGACCCGCATCGCCGCGCATCTCTCGCAGGATCGCCACGCCGTAATCCGGCCTGCCAAGGCGACGCATGAAAATTTCGAAACTTGTCCGGTTCCGCTCAGATCGCCCGGCAGCATCCACCAAAGTGAAAAGTTGCAATCCCAGCGCCAGTTTTCCCGCATCGTCAAAGCTGTCCTTTAACTCAGCGGCCAGTCCCTGCAACGGTCGTGGATTTCTCACCGCCCGCTGCAAGCGCCTGCCTAACCAACCGTGATCCACTTCCGGAAATGCACTGCGCAGCATGTCTAAAATGAGGTCCGCCTCCAGCGTGCTCAATTCATCGTCCAGCGTGGCAAAGGCTGCGAATGCATCGACCAATACCCCCACATGCGCATCCGCTCCCGGACGCAGCGCCCGCAGCCTCCCAACCCCTGGGACGGCCTGCAACCAACCTAATATCCGCAGTCTCCTCAATCTCCGCAGCACGGATAGCGATGAGTCTTTTTGAGGCAAAGGGGGTTCCACGCGGGCTTTCTTGGCAGACCCTGCGCCTGCCCGCAAGACTCGTGCAAAAAAGAGGTTTGCTTTTCATGGGTGTGAGGTAGTCTTTCTCACTCCCGAACGGCATCTGGCACGCCAGCCATTGCCTCTCGGGCTTCTTCACGCTTACCATGTCAGATTCCCCGAACTCCACTCCACCCCCTAGCAACCCGAATCGTCCCAACGGCGATGCCAACGGTTTTAATTGGCGTCTGCTCGGGCTGCTAACTTTGGCCATGGTCGTTCTGAGCGTCGCCTATTTAGCTCCAGGCATGGGCAAAACGGTCAAAATCTTGAGCTATCCTGAGTTTCGTCAGGCATGGGACCAAGGTCGCGTGGTTTTGGAAAATCCCAAGCAACCTCTCAAAGTCGTCACCTCGGACACCGCTTATGATGCGAAAATCACTGGTTGGGTTTCGCCCCTGCTGCTAGAGCCGAAAGATGCTCAGAGGAAACAGTCGGAGTTCCGCGTGCTCGTCAATCTCAGCCTCCAAGGTGATAAAATTCGCGAAATGCTGGGCGACAACATTCGCATGCAGCAGATCGTGAATCCGGCCGAGTCGCCGATCGAGGGCGATAACATCGAATCTCTATCACTCGCCGAGTTCAGCAAAGCACTCGCCCTCAACCAAATCAAAACGAACGACCCTGTGAATCCGCTCCGGATTCTCACCACGGCAGGCTCCACCGATGCCGTCATCGTCGGCCGCCGCGAAGTGATTACGAACCTCGTCGCTCCGAAAGATGTGAGCGGAAAGCTGATAGAAGCTGCGCCATTCAGCGTCACGGTTTCCGTCCCTATCCTTGGTGAGGATTTGAAAAAACTTCTCCAAACGAGTGCGAACTACGATCCCACCACTGACTATCTGAAAAGCGCGCTTTTCACCTTTCTCCCGTTTCTCCTGATCATCGGAATTCTTTTCTTCCTCTTCCGGCAGCAGATGAAATCCGCAGGTCGCGGGGCGATGTCTTTTGGTAAGAGCAAAGCTCGTCTGCTGACCATGGATCGCAACAAAGTGACATTCAAAGACGTCGCGGGCATCCAAGAAGCCAAGGAAGAGTTGTTTGAAATTGTGGATTTCCTCCGCGATCCGCGCAAATTTCAAAAGCTCGGTGGCTCGATTCCCAAGGGCGTGCTGATGGTCGGCTCTCCTGGAACCGGCAAAACCCTGCTCGCCCGTGCCATCGCCGGTGAGGCGGATGTACCGTTTTTCTCGATCTCCGGTTCGGACTTTGTGGAAATGTTTGTCGGCGTCGGTGCATCCCGCGTCCGCGACATGTTCGAGCAAGGTCGCAAACACGCTCCTTGTTTGATTTTCATCGACGAGATTGACGCCGTCGGACGCCATCGCGGCCACGGCATGGGCGGCGGTCACGACGAGCGCGAGCAAACGCTCAATCAACTTCTCGTCGAAATGGACGGCTTTGACACGCAAGAAGGCGTCATCATCATCGCGGCAACGAACCGCCCTGACGTGCTCGATCCCGCGCTCCTACGTCCCGGCCGTTTCGACCGACAAGTCACCATTTCTCTGCCCGACGTGAACGGTCGCGAAGAAATTCTCCGAGTCCACGTGAAGAAGATCAAACTCGCCGCTGGTGTGGATCTATCCAAAATCGCCCGTGGCACCCCCGGCTTCTCGGGAGCCGAGCTTGCGAACCTCATCAACGAATCCGCATTGCTCGCCGCCCGCCGGGGGCTCTCCGCCGTCACCCTCGACGAAATGGAAGAAGCGCGCGACAAGGTCCGCTGGGGCCGCGAACGCCGCAGCCTCGCCATGTCGGACAAAGAAAAAACTGGCACTGCCTGGCACGAAGCCGGCCACGCCTACCTTAACATGGTCCTGCCGGATACCAGCCCGCTGCACAAGGTCACCATTATCCCGCGCGGCCCGTATCTCGGCGCGACGATGTATCTTCCGGACGGGGATAAATACTCGACCCAGAAAAAAGAAGCACTCGCTAATCTCATCGTCACCATGGGTGGCCGGATTGCGGAAGGTTTCCATAGCGATGATGTGTCGAACGGCGCATCGGGCGATATTCGTCAAGCCACCGCCCTCTCCCGTGCCATGGTCTGCGAATGGGGCATGAGCGAAAAACTCGGAATGGTGGAATACGGCGAAGGTGACGGCCCCGTCTTCCTCGGTCGTGGTGATATGGGCGGTCGCCGCACCAACTACAGTGGACACACCGCAAGAATCATTGATGAGGAAATCAAGCTCTTCATCGACAATGCCTACGCCATCGCCAGCCGCATTCTCAACGAAGGACGCGACAAAGTTGAACTCATCGCCAAGGCACTGCTGGAGTTCGAAACACTCGATGCCAGCCATCTACGCGACATCATTGATTTCGGCGAAATGAAAAACCCACCTTCGGCCCCAAAACCGCCACCGGTCCCTGACGAGTTCATGAAAAAGCCCATCGCCAAAAGCGCCAACGAAGGCCGCTCCGACGACGACGGCCCCATTCCCGGCGCAGTGGGGGCACCCGCCTGATAGTTACAAAGGATCGAGTCTTTCAGACAGATATAATTAAGTGAAAAATTTAATTATAGTAATAAGTGGTCTGGCTTACTTTGCAGTAGCTGGGAAACTGTGTGCTGATCCGTCAGCCGTAAAGACTATCACAGAAAAGTGCGTTAAATACATAAGTCAAGTTCCTAACTGCAAGTGTAGATATGTTGTGCATTGTGAAGATAATTTATATCGAGAATTTTCGAAATTTAATGATAAGTTTTATATCAAAGAATTTACTTCTGATAAATATGATCAGCTTTTACAGTCGGTCTCGTTTGATGGTAAAAATTATTATCATTTAACAACTCAAGGCAGTGAAAAATATCTAGTTGTTGGGTCCAATGTCTCTATCGCTGCTTGGGCTTTTAGATCCTACTTAGTGTCAAATCCTTTTTACGAGCCATTTTCGTTTTTTATGCCGAACTACGAGGGTTTTTCATTACCTCTTATTGCATTACCTGAGAGCTGGTTAAGAGCCTCATCGGATGGTATGATGCCTGTCGATACTATATTGAATCAAGGTGATCAACGTGATGAGTTAGTATTTAAATATCGCAAAGATGAAGCAAATAACTATTTGATCAAATTTAGGGTCAGTGAAGAATTGCCTTACAGAGTTTCAGGTATATATAGAAATCATAGTTTTATATGGACTATGAACGGTATCGAAACCAAGCGACTTAAAAACGGAAAACAATTTAACTTTCCAAAGTCTAGCGAGTACGTCGCAAAAGATGCTCAAAATTTGGTAATTCCGAAAATGTCAAGGTCTATCAAAATTGACAGTGAATCGTTTGAGGAAATTCTAGATGAACCAGGGCCTTCGATTTACCGAGTTGGAGTTGATGTCGCCAATGAAATCTACGATGCGGACCTAAAAGCGTTAATCAAAACAAGGAAAGATTAAGTGCGATGCGTCTATCAACTGCATTTTAGAGTCTACAAACCGCCCAACGTGCAATAAGCAGGAGCGGCGTGTAATGAAAACCCTGATCAAACTGATTGAGGCTCCAAATGCTCACCGTCTTTCATGCCTTTCCGCTTGACTATTAGATAGTTCCACATACGATTCTTGGTATCATTCGCCTGCTTTTTGAAGGTTAGATATCCAATCTGCGGTGAAAAAATGAATACTATTGTGCAAAAAATGAAGACTCTGATTATCAGCACGCTCGTCGTAATCTACGCTCAGGCCGCCTTCGCGCAGAAAGCTTGGAAGGAAGATTGGCGCACCTACCCTATTGAAGAAGTCATCAAATTAACCAGTCGAGGCCTACAAGATGGTTGGACAGACGCCAAGGTTCTAGGATTGTTCGGGCAACCTGATGAGGGGACGATTGCGAAGTTTGGAGTCGGGGACGCTGTTCTTATTTACAAACTTAATTCCGGGTTAACCCTGCGGATATTCAAGGATAAGAGCATAGACACTAAGAGATACTCAGTGGGCTATTTCGCCACATTCCAACTACTGGATTTGAAGGCGAGAGAAGACGAAGTCATTATCTGGACAACGAATTATTCAAAGAAGCTAACCAAGGAGGAGGAGGAAGAGCGCCGTGCCAAGTATGAGAAACTTCCCGAATATCGAATGTTCCCAGCTCTACCTCCGACGGATGTGCCATCCACAACACCGGGGAAGATCGCATCCTAAGATAACAAATTAAGCAGAATCGGGTCCCGTCCATGGGGTCTTCATGGGGTCAGTCGTACCACTAAAATTATGAGCGCGTCCAAATACCTACCATTGATTCATCCAGGTGAGATTTTACTGGAAGAATTCATCAAGCCGATGGGACTGAGTCTTGCATCTGTATCCCGTTCAACTGGCATTCCGCCTTCGCGACTTACTGAGATCACGAAGCGTAGGAGGAGTTTGTCAGCGGAGACCGCATTACGTCTAGCGAAGTTTTTCGGGACTTCGGCCGCATTCTGGATCGGCTTGCAATCCGAGCATGACCTTGAAGTGGCCGAAAGATCAATGGGAGACAGAATCAAGCGGGAAGTGACCTCTCTCGTATCATAGAAGAAGCCCAACAATAAAGCGTGCTGCGTCAAAAAGGGTTGAGTATTGCATTTCAACAAACGGGCTTGACGTCCATGGGGTCAGACTTCGCGGATAAACATGTTAGGATTTCCTCGCAAGCCTAACAATTTAAACCTATTTTTCATCCCACCGGCATAGTTATGGCATTGTCCATGGCGCGATATCACGACCATTTGTTTTCGATTTCTAACGCCTCATCGCTGCGGTACGCGCCGTAGTTTCGAGACATCGTGGCCGGTGGCGGCGAGGTGTTTTTTTAATCTAGCAAAACTCGTTTCAGAAATGGATTTTGAACGGGCCATGATCCAAACGTAGCTGCGGTCAGGCACGCCGATCACCGTCGTTTGATAATCGTCATCCAGTGAGGTAATCAGATAGGCCGCTTTGAAAGGCCAGATGAATTGCATCCGCCACTCGGCATTGGTTTCGTGGTTGTAGATGAAACCGCGTGGATGATAGACTTTGCGCGGACCATCGAAACTTCCGCGATTGAAAGAGAAGGTCGTGGAGATTGAGCCATCTGCGGCGAGCTCGTAGCTTTCTACGGCATTGTATGCATCCTTTTCAAGCGACGTCGGGATGTGGGCGATCACATACCAAGGTCCCATGAAGCGTTTGAGATCCACCTTCTGCGTCATTGCCTGCTGAGGAGATTCCGGTATTGTGCTCCGGCAACTGCTTAAAACTGCGGCGGCGGAGGCGGTGACCCAACAAAGCGTATTTCGTATCATGCCCTATCCATAGGGCATGCCCGCGCAAAAGCAAATGAAGGAACGGGGAAAGAAGTTGATGGTTGATGGTTGATGGTTGAGAATCCCAGCCACTGCGGATGATTTCACCGGCAATGTTACCTCGTGGAGGACAATGGAGGAAAACGCCCACTTTCCGCTTTCACCTTGTGGCGTGCGTGACTAGTTTGCCGCCGTTATGAGCAGTTGCGGCCCGAAAATGAAGATGGATCCGACCTTGCACCGGGAGAAAAAGCCGGACTGGATCAAGGTGAGGCTTCCGAATAACCCTGCCTTCTGGTCCACTAAATCGCTTATCACCGATCTCAAATTAGTGACAGTTTGCGAAGAGGCACAGTGCCCGAATCGCTGGGAATGCTGGGGTCAAGGCACGGCGACTTTCATGATCGCCGGTGACAAATGCACGCGTGCCTGTGGGTTTTGCGCAGTGAAAACCGCCAAACCGGACGCGCTTGAAGCGGATGAGCCGGCCCGCGTCGCCGAGGCCACCCGTCGGATGAATTTGCGCCACGTGGTGATCACCGCTGTGGCCCGCGATGACCTTCGCGATGGGGGTGCGGAACATTTTCAACAAACCATTCACGCCGTGCGCGAGGCGAACCCAGAAATCATCATCGAAGTCCTTGTGCCGGATTTCAATGACCGCGACTGGGCACTCCAAATGGTGATGGATGCCCGCCCACACATTTTCAACCACAACTTGGAAACGGTGGAGCGCCTGACTCCCCTCGTCCGCTCCCGCGCCCAGTATCAACGCAGCCTCACGGTTTTGAAAAAAGCCAAGGCAATGGTGAACGGAAAGGTCGCTACCAAGAGCGGCATCATGCTCGGTCTTGGCGAACGGCGGGAGGAAATTCTGCGTGCGTTCGATGACTTGTTAGCGCACGACGTCACGGTGCTGACAATGGGCCAATATTTGCGACCGACGCAGAAGCATCTTCCCGTCGTCGAATACATCACTCCTGATCGTTTTGATGAGCTGAAAGAAATCGCCCTCGCGAAAGGCTTTCGCCACGTCGCGAGTGGCCCGCTGGTTCGGAGTTCCTATCACGCGGCGAATTTCCGTCCAGAGCTCGATGTATTAGAAGCCATCGAAGCCGACGTCCGCGCCGCGAAAGGGCTGGAACTCGGCCCCGAGCACCTTCCCCTGCCAGCACCCCACGCGGGTCTCATTCAAGCGATTGCCTAATCCCATGCGCCACTGGCTGATCAAGTCTGAGCCCGATGTTTTCGGCATTGATGACCTTGCCAAGGTCAAACAAGAGCCATGGAGCGGCGTGCGAAACTATCAGGCGCGGAATTTCATGTGGAAGGAAATGAAAGCGGGCGACCTCGCTTTATTCTATCATTCTAACGCTAAACCACCGGGCGTCACCGGGATTGCTAGAGTCGTCGGAAATCCCTATCCGGACCCCACGCAGTTCGATTCAGAAAGCGAGTATTTCGATCCCAAGTCCAAATCCGAAAACCCGCGTTGGTGGCTTATGGATTTCGAATTCGTGGGGAAATTTAAAGACATGCTCACCCTCGAATTCATCAAGGCGGATTCCGTGCTTTGTGAAATGATGGTCTGCCAGCGCGGCACCCGGCTTTCGATCAATCCAGTCGATCCCCTCCACTTTAAGCGGGCCTGCAAACTCGCCGCTTGGAAAAGTTAAAACAAATCCCCCACCCCACATCGCTCTATGGATGAAGTTGAATCCATGACATCCCTGACCGCGATTTCTGAATCTCCCCCGGCTGCTTCCGCATGGCGCGAGTGGCTGGAGGAACATGGTCCCAAGCTTCTGCTGTTTGCCCGGCAGCAGGCGCGTTCTCATGAGGACGCGAAGGACATTTTTCAGGACGCCTTGGTCAAGCTTGTCGAGAAAGTCCGCAGCGGTGAATTCGTCGGCGGACAGGCTGCATGGAAGCCTTATTTATACACGACCATCCGCCGCCTTGCCATCGATATGAGCCGCAGTGTGGACCGCCGCAAGCGGCGTGAGGACCATGTCGCGGCGGATGCGGAGGATGCCCAATATGATTCGTTTCACCCGTGGTTCGAGGGCGATTCCTCTGATGATGAAACGCGTTCCCAACTCGAAGACCGCCTTAAAGATCTGCCCGCGAAATTCTCCGAAGTCATTATTATGAAAGTATGGGGCGAGCAGACATTTGCCGAAATTGGTGAAACTCTTGGAATTTCTCAAAACACGGCCGCCTCTCGGTATCGCTATGGACTTGAAGCCTTGAAAAAAAGCCTCAGCAACGCCCGCCGCCGCGGCGATCTATCAATCTAATCAAAGTTTATGAAGACAGATCCATCACTCCTCGAAGAAAAACTTCGCAAGCTGCAAGCCGCCCCGCTCGATGAAGCGCTGCTTGAACGGCTCGAAGCATCTGCGGATGGCACATGGACGGAACTCAGTCCGCAGGAAATCCGTGTTGAAAGCTTCCTGCGTGAGGTTTCGCCCGCAAGGCTTCCTGCGGATTTCCTCGCCAGTCTGGTATCGATTACCGATGGCGTTCAATTTCCTGTGGATCAAAAAGTCATCATCTTCCCTAATACTAACATCTATCCAGGAAAACGCGGCCACCGCTCGATGTGGGGAGCTGCCGCCGCAGTCGCGATCATCGGCGCGATCTCCGCACTTCTCATTCCAACGGGCTCCCATTCAAACCATTCATCGCAGGTTGCTAACCGAATTCAGCCACCCCTCAGCAGCAACAAGACTGGAAACTTCGTTCCTGCCAGTTTCAATCGCGGTCTGAGTGAGGTGCATGATGAAGGTGTCGTCTGGAAATCTAACAATGCCCCGCACCGGGTGATGCGTGTGGTTTATATGGATCACGTCACTCTAAAAGATGCGAATGGCCGGACGATGGAAGTCGAGCAACCCCGCGTAGAATATATGCTCGTTCCTGCGAAGACGGATTAATTTCCATGAACAAAAACTCCCAATTACAACGCTCCAATTAGGCAAGTCATGAAAACGAAACTCACCACTCTCATTACCGCAAGTCTGGCTGTGGCGATGGTCCCTACGGCATTCGCCTTGGAAGCCCCGGCAGATGACGCGCCACCCCCTGCTGTTGATAGAAACGTCGTGAAACCCCTGCGTTTCGATCCTCCCCCAGCCCACGCAAATCTCCCTGAATCGCCAGAAACGGCATTCCTCGGGGTGGTCACTTCCGATGTTCCGGAGATGCTGGCCGAGCAACTCGACCTCAAAGGCGACGAGGGCATCATTGTTAGATCGTTGATGCCAGATGGTCCGGCGGCAAAAGCGGGTATCGCGGTTCACGATATCATCACCCGGATGGACGATCAATTGATCCACTCGCCAGCAGACATTTCGAAATGCGTGGGTGGCCACAAACCGGGCGATAAAGTGAGTTTGGAAATCATCCACAAAGCAAAGGCCGCCAAGATCGATGTCA
The DNA here is from genome assembly GCA_043758615.1 of Akkermansiaceae bacterium. Classification (GTDB taxonomy): domain Bacteria; phylum Verrucomicrobiota; class Verrucomicrobiia; order Verrucomicrobiales; family Akkermansiaceae; genus Luteolibacter. The sequence goes on along the minus strand of JAYVNE010000009.1, from coordinate 3,561 downwards.
TGCTCGGCTCGCGCCCTGCCGGAGTCGCGACGAATGAGCCCCAGCCGATGGACCAACTCAATCTCGATGAATTCCCCAAAGAACTCGCGGATCGCATCCGTGGAGCGATCGCAGGCAATCTTGGCGGGCTTAATCTCCAGCCCGATGACGACGCGGTTCCGCAAATTCCGCCGCAGTTAGGTAACGCGATGCAGGAGCTTAAAAAGAATCTCGAAAAAGCCCTCGCCGCACCTCAAGGCTTGGGTGGCGGTGGTATCCAAATGCAATCCGGTGCTACCATACGCATGAAAGATCCCCAGGGCAGCATCGAAGTTAGGTCTAACAATGGAAGTAAAGAAGTCACGATCCGCGATAACGAAGACAAGGTCGCTTGGTCTGGTCCATGGGACACGGAGCAGGATAAAGCCGCCGCGCCCGCAGAGGTGCGCAAGCGTGTGGACGGCCTCAATCTCGACACTGATTTTAAAGGCAATGGCCTGAGATTCCAAATGCACCCACCCGCAGGACCTAACGCGGAAGGGCAAAACGCAGACGGGCCATAAATTTTCCGGGGCTGTTTCATGGATATGGTTCACACCCGTGATCGGTTCATACCGGTCGCGGGTGTGTTAGTTTAGATAGATGACCCTGCGCGACGATTGCAATTTGCCCACCATGTTTCATGCTCCAGCGATGTCACAGCCTTACCTCTCACTTGAAGCCGAATTGCATGACGTGTTTTGGGAAGCTGAGGACGATGGCAGCGAGGTGCGACTGATGGCGGAATTTCTCAGCAAGTATCCGGGGCCGGCCTTAGAGATCGGCGCAGGTTCCGGGCGCTTGATGTTTCCGCTGGTGCAAATGGGGCTGGATGTCGAGGGCTTAGAGGTTTCGCGGGACATGCTAGATTTAGGGGAACGGCGCGCAGAGCATTTGGGAATCCGGGCGCGAGTCTATGAGGGAGATATGTCATCGTGGAATCCGGGATGTAAATTTGCTGCGCTGTTAGCCTCGGCATTTATCCTGCAACTCGCCGCTGACCCTGAAGCGACTTTGCGCCACTGGCACGCGCTTTTGGAAAATCACGGGGGGCTCTACCTTACCGTTTTCATGCCCTACGCGGAATTGCTGGGGGATTTACCGGAAAACGAATGGTATCAGGACCACCGCGCCACCTTGCCGGACGGGCGCGTAGGATTGTTGGAAACCCGCCATCAGTTGGACCGAGAAAAACAAATACTCCACCGCGAGCATCGCTACTCCGTTTCAGGTAATGAGCCGCTGACGCACCAATCTAAGCAAACACTCCATTGGTTCGAGCACGCCCAGTTGCTCGCCCTCCTCAGCCGTAGCGGATTCCGGTGTGAAAGGTTTTTTGTCGATTTCGACCCGAAGCGCGTGGTCACGGACCCGGACCTGATCGATTTTGACGGGATTTTGACCTATCATTTTTGTCGTTTGCCCATGAAGCCCACAATTTGATGAAAGAAATACAAATCGCCATTCTTGACTGTGAGGGGGTAACGGTTTTATGACCTCTGTTGTGTCACGCAACTTCTTACTGCTAGCAGCCTTCGGCGTATTGGCTTCACCCGCTTTCTGTCAAACTTGGGAGCGCGAAGATCTAGGATTCGAGAGTGTCCAGAGCCGAGCGCGCGACCTTGCCAACAAACCTTACGTGGCACCCAATCGCGATAACTTACCGGCTTGGATGAACAATCTGACCTACGATCAATATCGCGACATCCGTTTCAATCCCGACCAGGCACTGTGGGCGACCGAGAAACTCCCCTTCCGTGCGATGTTTTTCCATCCCGGCTACCTCTTTCGCGAACCCGTCACCCTCAATGAGTTCACTCAAACCCATCAGCAGCAAATCCGATTAGCGGAGGCTTATTTCAACTATGGCCCGCTGATCAACAAACACGGCGACCTGCCATCCGACGGTGGTTTTGCGGGATTTCGGCTGCATACGCCGCTGAATAACCCCGACATTTACGACGAACTGGCCGTCTTCCAAGGTGCATGCAATTGGCGCGCCCTCGGTAAAAACCAACACTACGGGATTACCTCTCGCGGAATCGCCGTGGACACCGGGATGGAAGATCTGAAAGAGGAGTTTCCGAGTTTTCGGGAATTCTGGTTGCGAAAGCCGGATGCTGGGGACACTCAAGCAAGGATTTACGCGCTTCTCGACGGCCCATCGTTCTCGGGTGCCTATCAGTTTAAAATCAGCCCGAGCAATACCACCATTGTCGATGTGACCGCAGTGATTTTCACCCGCAAGGTGGTGCAGCGCCTCGGCATCGCTCCGATGTCTAGCATGTTTTGGTTCGGCGAAAACTCCAAGCGCCGGTTCGATGATTTCCGCCCGGAGGTTCATGATTCGGATGGCTTGGCGATCCGCATGGGAACGGGTGAGCGCTTGTGGCGTCCGATTTCTAACGATTCTGGGAAACTGGAGTTCAGCTCGTTTGACATGGAAAAATGCGATGGCTTCGGCCTGCTCCAGCGTGACCGCCGTTTCAGCGCTTACGAAGACGCGGAAGCCGCTTATCACCTCCGCCCTTCGCTATGGATTGAGCCGACTTCCAATTGGGGGCCAGGCCGTGTCACTTTGATGGAAATGCCAACAACTAACGAGTTCGCTGACAACACCGTGGCCATGTGGGAGCCTGCCCACATTCCTCAACCCGGAGACCGAATCGAATTTTCCTATAAGCAACATTGGACCGCTACCGAGGACCCATCGATGGCGGATGGCCACGTCGTCGCCACACGAACCGGCACCCAGAATGGGCAGCCGGAACAACGCGTCATGATCGTTGAGTTTGCTGGAAACACCCTTAACCAACCGAACGAAACGCCGCTGACTCCTTCGGTGCAAGCGGTGGGTCCAGGGTCTGATCGAGTGAAAATTCTGAACGTCACCATCCAGCAGATCCCTGATGCCCGCTGGCGCGTCGCATTCCAACTCGCACCTGCCGCCGACGGTGGCAAATTGGCGGATGTCGGCACCATTGAGCTTCGTTGTTGCCTGAAGCGCGGAGATAATTTCCTCACCGAAACATGGGTCCACCGCGTCACTCCTTAGATACTCTTCGCCCTCTCAACGAGCTTGAGCTCAACGAGTGGGAGGAAGCATACGCAGCCGTCGAAGCCTATCTCCAAGCACTGCGCCTGCGAAATCGTCTTCTCGTTGCTGAGCTCGTCCGGAGCATTCTCTGGCGCGCATCGGCCCGCCGTGTGAATGAGCCAGAGAAGCCCGCACGCCTGTTAGCGATGGAGGAAGCACTCTCAGAAGTCGCGGAGTGGACGCAGGATGTGCTCGACGTACCATTAGAAAACCGCCGCCTCGCTGCTCGTGGTCGCTTGGCTCTGTTACTCGCAGGGATGCCCGGAAAGTGGCAAGGGGTTTTCCTAACTCCCGCGCCATGGCCACCGGAGTTTGTCGAGTCCATGAAAAAATCTTACCTCGCCGCTGGGCCGCAGTTTGCCCAGTTGACAATGAACCCAAGACCCTTGGAACTCAACGCGATCGGCAGCGGGGCCGCCCAATGGTGGGAAACCATGGATCGCCAG
>JAYVNE010000008.1:0-22337 GCA_043758615.1 Akkermansiaceae bacterium | reverse complement strand
AGGAGATTTTTGACGGTCCAGGAATCAAACGTGTTAGGCAATTTAGGGTCCGTTTTGCCCATACTCCATCCCAAACGAACCTTAAGTTAGCGCCATTCGGGTCAGTGCTCTCGAATTCACATCAAGTGTTATTTTGATACAATTTTGACCTTGTTTTTCGCCCCACTAACTGGAACATTCTCGTAACTTTCATTTCATCGGTCTGTATGTGCTGCCCCTGTGATCCAAATCGCGTTCTTTGACATTTCCCTAAACCAATCATCCCCGTCCCGCTGGAACGCCAGCGGGCGCGGGTGACTTTGATTGAAAAGTTTTCTAACCGCGAATCCACACGAATCGTCGCGAATGAAGATTACATAACTGATTGCTTTTCCACTCTGCGAGTTCCTCCGCTGCCTCTTTGTTCTCCGCGTTTCGTTTGAAAAAACTTCCCAAACCGGCTACGTCACTAACGATAGCAACCGCGACTACGCTTGGTCCTCCTTCGGCCAGCTCCCGCCCTCGATCTCGTATGGTGGTAGCAGTGCCGGTTGGTTTTTCTCAGGCAAGGCGTGCGGCGAGCAGTTCGCGTTGGAAGATGAGTTCCTTCGGTAAGTCATCGTAGAGGTCGATGAAAAGTTCGCCTTGGCTGACGAGTTCGGCTTTCCACTCCGCGCGATTGAAGGCCATCGCCTTGTTATAACATTCGTGTGTAAAACCTTCCAAGCCAGTGATGTTGAAATCCTCGAATGCGGGGGTCCAGCCGATCTGGGTTTCATAGCCAGCGGCGGCTCCGTGGCAGCGCTTTACGATCCATTCTAACACGCGCATGTTTTCACCGTAGCCGGGCCAGAGGAATTTTCCATCTTCGTCCTTGCGAAACCAGTTTACGTGGAAGAAGCGGGGAAGGTGCTTGAGGTAGCGGCGCATTTCTAACCAGTGACCGAAATAGGCTCCCATGTTATAGCCGCAGAATGGTAACATGGCCATCGGATCACGGCGGACCTTGCCGATCGTCCCGGCTGCGGCGGCGGTCATTTCCGAACCCATGGTGGCACCGACATAAACGCCGTGGCTCCAGTTAAATGCCTGATAGACGAGTGGCATAGTGGTGGGGCGGCGTCCACCGAACACGATGCCTTCGATAGGGACGCCGTCCGGGTTTTGCCACTCGGGATCGATGGTCGGGCATTGCACGGCGGGTGCGGTGAAACGGGCATTCGCATGGGCGGCAGTGCGCCCGCAGTCGGGCGTCCAGTCCTGGCCGGTCCAGTCGATGAGATGCGCGGGCTTTTCTATAGTCATGCCTTCCCACCAGATATCGCCATCATCCGTTAGGGCGACATTCGTAAAGATGGTGTTTTCCTTCATCGACTCCATGGCGATGGGATTCGTGTCATAAGCAGTGCCAGGGGCCACGCCGAAGAAACCTGTTTCCGGGTTGATGGCATGGAGTTTGCCGTCCTCGTGCGGCCAGAGCCAAGCGATGTCATCACCGACAATCGAGGTTTTCCAACCCGCGTCCTGATAGGACTGCGGCGGAATGAGCATGGCGAGATTGGTCTTTCCGCAGGCGGATGGGAAAGCGGCAGTTAGATAAGTCTTGGTGCCATCCGGCGCGTGGATGCCGACGATGAGCATATGCTCGGCCATCCACTGGTGCTCGCGAGCGATGTTAGAGGCGATGCGCAGGGCGAGGCACTTTTTACCTAACAATGCATTGCCGCCGTAGCCGGAACCAAACGACATGATCTCCCGGGTTTCGGGGAAATGGACGATGTATTTATCATCGTTACAGGGCCATGAGCTATCAGTTTGACCAGGTGCGAGGGGCGAGCCGACGGAATGCAGGCAAGGAATGAATTGGCCATGGCCATCGCGTTTTTTAGGAGTGAAGCCGGAAGCTTCGTCTTCGAGGCGCTTGAGAACATGGCTACCCATGTGGCACATGATGCGCATATTCACGACGACATAAGGGCTATCAGAAATTTCCACGCCGATCTTGGCGAGTGGGGAATCGAGCGGCCCCATGCAGAACGGGATCACATACAAGGTGCGGCCTTTCATGCAGCCTTTGAATTTTCCGGCGAGTTTGACGCGCATTTCGGAGGGCTCATGCCAGTGATTGGTCGGGCCGGCCTCGTCTGGACGCTTCGAACAAATATAAGTGCGGTCTTCCACGCGGGCGACGTCCGATGGGGTGGAGCGGGCGAGGAAAGAGTTAGGGCGTTTCTCCGGGTTGAGTCGGGTGAAGGTGCCTTTTTCGACCATAAGCGCCGTGAGGCGATCCCACTCCGCCTGTGATCCATCGCACCACTCGACAGCATCGGGCGTGCAAAGGGCAATTGTTTCATCGACCCATTTTTGAAGGGCTGCGTGGGAGGTATTCGCTTTAGTGCTCATCGCGATGTCATCTAGGCAGGTAAATTCCATTTTAGCAACGTGATGCCGTAAGTGGGGTGAAATTTGCCAGAAACGCGGGAGGCAAGGTGACCGTAGTGAGATCGCGTCTTGCGCAATTTTAAAAATTTCCTCCTTTTTCGGATTGCCATGGGCGCGGACCGTCCCTAGCTTCCGCCTCCCGCGAGTTTTAACCTCATTCCGAGATGTCCAAGCACAACAGCCTCAAGTCCAGCGCCACCGTCGGCGGCAAACGTTCCGTCCTCAAGCGCTTCGAGCGCGTCAAGCTTCTCAAGGAGCGTGGCGAATGGAAAGACGGCAAGTCCCCCGTTGGACTTCCAAAGACCAAACACGAGGGTTAATCCTCTGGTTCTTTCCACTTTCTAAAACGCGCGGACCCCACCGGGTTACGCGCCTTTTGCATTTCATACCATGGCTACCAACGACGGCACGCGCCTCAACAAATTCCTCGCATCTTGCGCCGTGGGCTCACGCCGCGCCTGTGATGAGCTGATTAAATCCGGACGCGTGGAGGTCAATGGCAGCCCGTGCATGAACATGGGCACCCGTATTTCGCCGGGAGACCATGTCAAGGTGGATGGGAAAAAAGTCACTCAACGCGAGGCGATGATCGTCGCTTTTCACAAGCCGCGCGGCTACGTCTGCACGAAGGATGATGAGCTAGGGCGGGAAACGATTTATGCGCTACTTCCAGAAACGATGCACTCGCTTCACCACGTGGGTCGGCTGGACATGGACTCTGAAGGATTGCTAATTCTAACCAACGATGGCGATCTCTCGCAGCAACTCATGCACCCGTCGAAGTCGATCGAGAAGGAATACCTTGTCACTTCTAACCAAGCGTTTGAAAATTCTCACCTCGATCAATTTCTCGCCGGCGTCTTCACCACCGAGGGAAAGTTGAAGGCAAAAGCCATCGAGCGCCTGTCCTCACGCCGCATCAAAGTGGTGCTCGATCACGGAGCGAAACGCCAGATCCGCGTCATGTTCGACACCCTCGGCTACACGGTTACGAAACTGATCCGCGTCCGCATCGGCGCACTGTGGTTGGGCGATCTGGAACCCGGCCGCTGGGCAGCGCTGAATTCCCAGGAAGTCCAGATGCTGCTGGGAAATCCCAAGCCTGCCAGAAAACGCGACGCATCTTCGGAACCACGCAAAAAAAGACCGGATTGAGGGGTGGATGCCGCAGATAGCCCAAGGCACCGCGAATCAACGGGGCCGGACATTCGAGTCATTTATACCAAAACCCAGAACTGTTCGGCATGCTAGGTGCTGATGCGGAGAAAGTCTGGAATTTTCCGAACAAACACCCGCGCTGTTAGGTTGTCCGTGATTTCATCGGCCCGTGGCGGATTCCAAACCTCTCATCGATGAGAAAAAGCTCTCCTGTTGGAAGCTGCTAGACGATTTTCGCAGGCGTCTCGCCGTCGTTCAGGCCAAGGCCACCAAGCCCGCAACCCGTCCTGGCGGCCCCGAACGCCTGTTGTTCGAGGAGAACTATTTCAGCCTCGTGGGGCGACGAGCGGCTCGCCCATCTCGCCGCCAAGCTGCATTTGAAATTCACCGTCCTGCGCCAAGCTCCCGACGACGCCAAGGTGACCCATGGAAATTCCTGCGAACGCAAGGCCCTACTCTCAGTTCTGCCAATATGTCTAAATCTCACAATCGAGGTGGGCGGATCTAAGGTTCATGCGTATGCTACTGCACACTCGCAAATGAAAAATCTATCCCCACCATCGCCCCCTGATTCTGCTACCAGTCCGCCGGCCATCAAACATCATTTCCGTTTCCTCGCACCGCACGTGCATCTCGCTAACGTTTTCGGAAACGATTGGTTCGCGCTAAAGGCAGAAGGATTCGCCCGCTTCTTTGGGACGCCCTCATTTCTCCTCGGCCAGACAGCACTCGTCACCGCTTGGATCGGACTCAACGCGGCGGGAGTCTTCCATTTCGACATCTATCCATTCATCCTGCTCAACCTTGCCTTCAGCTTGCAGGCTGCCTATGCCGCGCCCTTGATCCTGCTCGCCCAAACCCGCCAAGCCGACCGCGACAAAGCCCACGCCGACGCGGATGCGCAGCACCGCGAAGAAATCGCACAGGCCAGCGAATTGCGGCAAAAGGAAGCAGCCGTACAAGCCGCCCAGCTCCTCGAACTCATGCGCCAAAATACTGAACTAACGGAAATGATTAAGGATCTTAGTCTGCACACCCAAGCGCTCACCGTTGAAGTTCACCAGCGCATGCTTGAAAAGAATTGAGCGCTGCAATGTTATTTTTCGATAGATGATAGAATATTCACAACGACCATCAAGCGCGTGGCGTATCGTTAGTTAAGTCAAACGATTGGAAACTGTGTTTTCTGATGCGGTTAAGGATATTTAGTTCCTGAAAGCCGAAGGTGCAGCGATGGGTGAAAAATGAATCCAGAACGCTGAATGCAGCTTCGGCAGTTTCCAAGCGGGCATCGAAGATGGCTTTGCTTGAGTTGAGAAGATCGGCTTCGGTCATCGCTTCGATGAGCTGGCGCTTCTGCCAGACTTTAGTCTGAATGAATCCTACCAGATCGCCGAGACAGTCAAGAGCGTAGCGGTGCTCATCGGTGGGCTGATTTCTAACTATGAGATCGCAGACGAACGCGTGGCATAGGGGAGGGCGACCGATCGTAAGCTTACAGCCGCTACAAGAGAGATAGCCGGATTTATGATCGAATGGTTCTTTCCTGCCGTGGACCGCTAACAAGAAAGGACTCTCAAAAGCTTCACGGCAGATGTCCACGCGGCAGCAGGGTGTTTTACAAACTCCGCAGAAGGGCCCGCAAACTCCTTGCATCAGCTTGCCGACTTTCAACTCGAATGAGCGGTAAGATTCCAGCGTCGAGTTGAATTCGGAAGCAGTGATGAAATTGGATGTTAGGGGCTAGGGTGGAATCTATCGGGACAGTCTCGGAGCGAGACACTCCAGCCACGTTGTAAGCACTGCGCGCCTGCTCCTTACAGATATTTATCCGTCACAGCGCCTTCGCTGGCGGTGGAAACGAGCTTGGCGTATTTTGCAAGCACGCCCTGGGTGTATCGGGGAGCGGGCTGGGTCCAAGCGGATTTACGTTTAACAATCTCTTCGGCGGAGATGTTCACGTCGATACGGTTGTTCACAGCGTCAATGGTGATTTCATCGCCATCTTCGAGGATGCCGATCGTACCGCCGAGGAAGGCTTCTGGAGTGATGTGCCCCACGACGAATCCGTGGCTGCCACCGGAGAAACGGCCGTCGGTGATGAGAGCGACGTCCTTGCCGAGGCCCATGCCCATGACGGCGCTAGTCGGCCCTAACATTTCCCGCATTCCTGGGCCGCCTTTCGGGCCTTCCATGCGGATGACGATGACGTCGCCCTTGTGGATCTGTTTGGAGAGGATGGCTTTCATGCCGTCGTCCTCGGAGTTGAACACGCGGGCCTTGCCGGTGAAGAGCTCGCCTTCTTTACCGGAAATTTTAGCGACGGAGCCGCCTTCTGCGAGATTTCCGTAAAGGACACGGAGGTGGCTGTCCTTTTTGATAGGATTGGATAGAGGACGGATGATTTCCTGACCTTCCGGATAGGGAGTGCAAAATTTTTCGATGTTCTCGCGCATCGTCCGGCCGGTGACAGTCATGCAATCGCCGTGGAGCAGGCCGCCATCGAGTAGCATTTTCATCATGGGCATCGTGCCTCCGATTGCGACAAGATCGGACATGGAGTATTTCCCAGAGGGCTTGAGATCGGCGAGGACAGGGACGTTTTTACCGATGCGTTCGAAGTCGTCGATGGTGATATCAACCCCAGCCGAGTAGGCGATGGCCGGGATATGCAGCGCCGCATTCGTCGAGCCTCCGAGGGCGATGAGCACCGTGATGGCGTTTTCGAAGGCCTCCTTGGTGAGAATGTCGCGGGGCTTGATGCCGAGTTTGAGGAGATTAAGGACAGCGGCTCCGGCGTCGAAACAATCGCGCATTTTGTCATCAGAAATCGCGTTCTGGGCGGAGCTGTTAGGCAGCGACATGCCGAGCGCTTCGATGGCACTGGCCATAGTGTTCGCGGTGTACATGCCACCGCAGGAGCCGGCACCGGGGATCGCGTTAGATTCGACGATTTCGAGTTCCTCATCGGTAAATTCTCCATTTGCATGTTTTCCAACAGCTTCAAAAACGGAGACGATATCGAGGTCCTTTTTTTCGCCTTTGATGGTAGCGCAACCGGGGAGGATTGTGCCGCCGTAAACAAAAACAGACGCGCGGTTCATGCGGGCCATCGCCATCAAACAGCCGGGCATGTTTTTATCGCAACCGCCGATAGCGACAAAGCCGTCCATGCCTTCGCAACCGACGACGGTCTCGATGGAGTCGGCGATGACCTCCCGGGAAACTAACGAATATTTCATCCCCTCGGTGCCCATGGAGATGCCGTCGGAAATCGTGATGGTGTTGAAAATGATGGCTTTACCCCCTGCGGCATCCGCACCTTTCGCGGACTCAATGGCGAGCTTGTCGATGTGGATATTGCATGGAGTCACTTGGCTCCAAGTGGAGGCGATGCCGATCTGGGGCTTGGTGAAATCGTCTTTTTTGAAACCGACGGCGTAGAGCATGGCGCGGCTGGGCGCGCGGTCAGGGCCGTCAACAAGCGGGCTGGAAAAGGGACGTGTGGTATCGTTCATCGCGGGCGGAGTGTCTTGTCGATCCGGGGGTGGCGTCAAGGGAAGTGGACGAAGAAATTGAGAATTGAGATTTAAGATACGAGATTTTCCGCCAACGTTGCGCCGTGGATTGGATCACGCATGCAGCGCTAGGAGCAGCGATGGGAGAGTGGATGTTGGGAAAACGTCTGGGAAAACGAGCCATGGCGTGGGGTGCGCTGTTTGGAATTTTGCCGGATTTGGATCGGATGTTTTCCCCGTTTCTGGATACAGCTCATCAGATCGCGCTGCGTGACGGGCCGAGCCATTCGCTGTGGGTGATGGGATTAGCGGCGTATGGGCTGGCGCACTGGCTGGCGAAACGCTGGAAGGTGGAGAAAATTAACAAGTGGCAGGCAGGTGGTTTTGTCTTTGCGCTGCTCTGCGGGCATTGGCTGCTAGATTGTCTCGCGGTCGAGGGGGCCGGGGTGCTGTGGCCGTTTTTTTCAGCGAAGGTGAGTTTCAATACCTTGTTTCCACTCGATTTCCTTTTCAGCGGGCCGCTGGTCGTGATGGCGCTGTGGTTGGCTGTGATGCCGCAGGAAGTGGTGAAAAAAACGCGTGGTAAAATGCCCGCGCCTGCGTCGAGACGGATGCGACTTTGTCATTGGGGAATGGGACTGGCATCAAGTTACGTTCTGGTTGCGGTGGCAGCGAAATTTTTGGCAGCAGCCGGATTTGACGCGGATCTGAAGCACCGCAACACGACCTATCAGCGCCGAATGGAAGCGCCTACAATGGTCAACATTTTCGTCTGGCGGGCGGTGGTGGATCGCGGCGACGAATTATGGGTGGGCTATCGCACGGTGTTTGAAAGTCAGCAAACACCCGTGCGCTGGACGATCTATCCGAAAGGAAACTCTGCACTTACTGGAGTCGATGGCACACGGGAAATCGAAACGCTGACCCGCACAACCGGAGGATGGTGGATCGCCCGGACGAATGCCAAGGGCGTTTGGTTGGGCGACTTGCGCCCTTCTGAATCGCGAACTTGGGGCGACAAAAAAGGCATGGTGGACAGCCGTGTGGCGCATTCATGGGTATTGACCCGCGATGCCAAGGGAGACCGTCTCACACAGACGAACGACGCCTGGCGAAACGCGGGTGATATGCTCAACCGAATGTCCGGCAGACTCGTGGGCAACCGCGGAATGTGGGAGGCAAATCCCCGGCTGGCAGGTGTATCCGGCAGCTTGCCCGAGTATCTCGCGGTCGAAGAATAAAATCTTCGCTTTCGACTTTCTTCGAATGAGCTATGAGTTTCTCCAGTGAAACTTATTTGCGTCCTGCTGGCCACCACCCTTCTCGCCCGGGGTGCTGCTAGTGATCCCGGCAAGGTGGCTATCGACTTTTTGGAAAAGGTGCGCCTTGGTAAGCTCGATCTAACTCCGGGCGCTGACACTGCCCTATCAACCCAGACCGCAGACAATAAAAAACGTGAAATCGCCACGCGCCTCCAACGCATGGGACGCGAACTCGGTAGCGATCCACTGGAACTGGGAGCGGTAAAACTCGATGAAAATTTCGCCGGGGTCATCATACGTAAGGTCGGTGGATTTGATCCGAGCCGCTTTCAAGTTTTCTCCATTGCCCTGGTAAAAAACGGTGAGGAATGGTCGCCCGCTCCGGTGCCTGCTTCGTTCGAAAATGCCGGAGCAGGATACGCCATCGCACTCCGGAAACGCCTCGAAACTCTCGAAAACTGGATGCTTCGCGAGCAGGTGATCGACTTGGAAAAAATCCGCGAGGAAGCGTTAGGCCGCATGCGACAAAGAATCCAGACTCGCCTGCCCCTCGCAGAACTGCAAAGCCTAACCGCAACAGAAGTGGAAGAGCGATTCATCTCCTCTTGTGAACACCGCGATCTTCCTACCGCGCTTGGGCTGTTAGGTGGGCTTTCTACCGATCTACCCGACGACTGGCCCACCCGCCTGAAAGCTGCCGATGCCGCGATTCCAGCAGGCTCACCCGCGAAACACCCATGGAGTTTGATGACCTCGCCAGATGTCCTGAGGGTCGTGGTGAATCACGAAGAAGATGAAAACAGCGGTCTTTTTTCGATCGCCTGTCTCGATCCATCGTCTAACGATATCCGCTCATCGTTACCCCGCATCGAAGTGGTTCATTTCGAAATTTCGAAAAGTGATGACAGGCTTTGGCAGATCGATCCACCTGCCGCATTCTTGCAAGACGCCGCAGAAAATTCCGATGAAGATCTCGATCCCGATCTCTTGAATGAGTTTCCTGCTAGATTGCGACTGATGCACCCTGCCACTCCGCAGCCGGATGCCGCAGCGATCTATCAGTCATTCCTCGCGCGCCTGAAGGGAGAAAATCTTCTATCGCTTCTTGAGCTCACCCAACTGGACGCAGAGCCTGAAGCCGCATTGAAAGCGAGCGCGATAGCGGCACAAACTTGGTGGACTTTCCATAATCCCGCTACCGTGCGACACGCGATGCCTCTCGGGTTCGCAGAAGACGAGACCTCCGCTGTCGGCTTGGTCCAGTTTTTCTCGCCACAGGATCCTGAAAAGTCCGATTTCAGAACCTTCTACTTTGAGAAATTAAAAAGCGGTTGGCTCTGGAACCCCGACCCGGATCCTGCTAGCCGGGAGAAATTCAAAGAGCAAATCACGGCAAACGCCAAACGCTGGTCCAGCGAATGGCGGGAGCGAATCCTAACTGAAAGTTTCACGCTTAAAGATATTGCAGAACCTTCGCCCCCCACCAAGGAGGACGCGCAAAAAGTCGTTGAGGCTTGGTTGATCGCCACTCGCGCAGGGGACGTTAAAGGCGCGCTCCAACTCACCGCCCGGCTCAATGACCCAGAGGGAGGCGCGACGGTTCTAAGGAATCTTGGCCATGAAATCATCAGCACACGGCGCAGCACCACCACCTCGGAATTCCGTGGAATCTATCAGGGGAAAATCTGGACGGCGGTCGGGTTAAAAATCGATCAGGGTGGCAAACCTTCCTTCCCACTCTATCCAGTCGTTCAAACTTCCCAAGGCCCTCGCATTCTAATCGAAGTCGATCTCTTTGCTTCACGGGGTCGTGAATTCCTCAATAAAACAGCGCTGGAACGTCTTCGGAAATCTGGCAATCCATCCGCTGCTGACGATTTGGTGCCCTTGTTGGGCCAATTCGAAAAAGAGATTGAGAGTCTGAAACAGCGCTAACGCTTCGGGCGTGTTGCCAGCCAAACGGGTCAAGAGCACTAAAATTTCGATTAAATCACCGAAATGGCCGCTTTCGGGGTCAAATTTTAAAAATACACATTGCGCATGCTGAACATCTGGAGTCCCGTGATGTCCAGCCAAATTAAGTTTGTGTCCCGGGTTTCCCACCAACCATTTACGAGTCCGATTAAGGTCCGCCGTCCGTTAGGACAGAGTGGGCTTTCCGGGATGACCCTGCTTGAACTAACCGTGGTCATTTTGGTTTTACTTCTGCTCGTCACCGTTATGTTTTTCGGGGCGACAGGTTGGAAGCGTGGTACTGCTAGAGCCGTCTGCATTATGAATCTTCAAAACGTTCAGAAGGCCGTGCGAGGGTACGCAAATCTTAACGGATACGCTCCAGGGGCAATCGTACCCAACTTGAAAACCCAGGTGATTGGGTCAGGGCGCTTTCTCGGAGCCACTCCGATTTGCCCGGGCAGGGGCATTTACAGCTTTGGCACCCCATCCAGTACCGACACCGTTCCACCTGTGGGAGAGCTTTATATGAAATGCTCACTCATGGCGACCGAACTGCACGAACCGCCCGATCACGACGGATGGTAGGCACCCCCACACTGGAATACCGTGATCATGTGGGTTGCAAAATCCGCGAATTTGTATTTAAGTTAGTGCATCACTTTTTCACGCCCCCTTCCGTTGCTCTGAGGCCTCGGACCGTGGGGCTCCCCCCAGCATAGTATGTGTGTAGCTGCCCCGGTCGCCCCCCAGTGATCGGGGCAGTGGGAAGGAAAACGAGGATCGCGGCGGTTTTACTTTTGCCAGATCAAGCGAATTTCTGTGGCAGTCAATTCCCGCCATTCACCTTGTGCAAGGCCGGGGCAGGTAAAATTCCCGATGGCCCGCCGGATCAACCGCAACGTAGGAAACCCCACTGCTGCCGTCATCCGCCTCACTTGGCGGTTTTTCCCTTCCGTTAGTTGAAGCTCTAACCACGATGTTGGAATCGCTTTTAGGAAGCGCACCGGCGGATCACGCGGCACCACCTCGGGCGCGGCATCGAGAAGCCGTGCGCCGCAGGGAAGCGTGCGGTGACCTTGTATTGTTAGCCCACCTTTTGCAAGCCGCTCCACTGCTAATTGCGTCGGGAGCCCCTCGACCTGCACGAGGTAAGTTCTCGGGTGCGCCGTCTTTGGATCTAGCAGCCGATTATTAAAACCCGCCTCGTCGCTCAATAGGATCAAGCCTTCAGAATCCATGTCTAACCGACCAACCGGATAGACTCCCGCCGGGAATCCGAATTCCGCAAACGTTTTCTGACCCGGCTGATCCTGCGTGAATTGACAAAGAACCCCGTAGGGTTTGTGAAAGGCGATCACCACGGGCTTTCTACTTTCTGAAAATGAAAAACACTGCACCCGCCATGCACACCGCGGCACCTGCATAATTCCAAGTGAGTTTCTCCTTCATGAAAACATTGGAGAGCGTGAGCAGCAAATCCGTTTTGATACCAACCATTCAAATGGGTTAACGCGTCATCCCGCGATGGGCAAGCCGCTTCCCACCAGCGACCTCGCACGGGTTACAACTCCGGCAGTTGAAATGCTTTTCTCATCCACTTGCAGCGGAATGGAGGAGCCGACTCATTCATTTTCCAGCCATTCGCATTTGCGAAATCAATCGCCGCAGTGACCATATCGTAACTGACGATCCGTGGCAGCTCGGCAATGATATTCTGCCCGTTCACCGGTGCGCTGGCCTCGATCACCAGCTCATTGACGCCGCGGCGATTTTGCATGATCCAGCGGTATTGCACGTCACGGTGATTGATGGTCTTGTAACCCTTTTGTGGAGGTGGCATTTCGAATGTTTCAGGGATGGGGATTGGTAAAGCACTCTTGTCGCCCAAATGGGGAGGAATGAGAATGTTTTTCCGTATTTTTCAAAATCTCCGGATTACCGCACGATCCTTGCATCCGGGCCCGCCATCTGCTCATCTCACAGGGATGGGAAAACTCACCACACACATTCTCGACACCGCATCTGGAGAACCGGCCGAAAATGTCCGCATCCGTCTCTTTCACGCTGGCGCAATACTCATCGATACGCGCACGAATTCCGACGGCCGCTGCGATTCACCACTCCTGCTCGCTGCCAGCCCCGGCGAGTATGAAATCGTATTTTCAATGGGCGACTATTTCCGTGCGCGCGGCATCGCCTCGACTTTTCTCAATGATATTCCGGTTCGCTTCGTGGTGGAGGAGGGACGAAACTACCACGTGCCACTCGCCTGCTCGCCCTTCTCTTACTCGACCTATCGGGGTAGCTGAATCCGAAATCTATCATGATGCCCCCCCCTCTCCAAAACGCCGTCGCCCGCCTCGATCAACTCGGACTTATTTCGGACTCCCCTTCCTACCTCGTTCGCAGCTTCCTCTCACCCGCGAACCGTCAGGCGGCCGAACAGGTTCTCGAATGGATGGCATTGCTCGGCATGGAAATTTCCCACACTACCGATGGCACCGTCCGAGGAATTCTAGCAGGATCAAACCCGGCTGCTCCCCCCCTGCTGCTAGGGTCACACATCGACACCGTCATCGATGCCGGAAAATTTGATGGGGCACTCGGCATCATCACCGCACTTGCTGCTTTGGAAACTCTCCAACAGGAAAACACTACTCTTCCCTTCCCCGTTCATCTTCTAGCATTCTCCGACGAGGAAGGTACCCGTTTTCAAACAACCTACCTCGGAAGCCGAGGCGTCATCGGAGCACTCGATTCCGCCACCCTTGCCACTCGGGACGCGGAAGGCACCACCGTCGCGGCAGCCATCGAAGATCAAGGATGGTATGAGGAGGCCACCAACATCCGCTACGCCAAGGGCGAATGCCAAGGCTATCTTGAAGTCCATATCGAACAAGGCCGCGTGCTCGAAGCCGCTGGCGAAGCCGCCTGCGTCGTTTCCGCCATCGCCGGGCAGTCTCGCCTAACAGTCACCCTCACCGGACGCGCCGATCATGCGGGGACCACGCCCATGCCGCTGCGCCGCGATGCGTTAGCAGGTGCCGCCGAGTGCATTCTCGCAGGTGAAACTCTCGCAAAGTCCAAGCCGCCCCTCGTCATCACCGTGGGAAAAATCCAAATCCATCCCGGTGCCTCAAACTCGGTTCCCCAGAGCGCCACATTCACCATCGACCTCCGCCACCCCGAAGACGCCGCCCGCGAGCAAGCTCTCGACGATCTCCACCAAGCCTGCCTCCACATCGCGGAAAAGCGCTCACTGGCACTCATTTGGCAGCCCATCCAAGACAACCGCTCCACCCGCTGCGATGCCGCACTCACCCAGCATCTGCTCGCGTCAATGACCGCCATCACCGGATTGAAGAGCGCCCTCGCCAGCGGCGCGGGACATGATGGAGTGATTCTATCAAAAATTTGCCCCATTGCTATGCTCTTCGTCCGTTGCCGCGATGGCCTCAGCCACCACCCGGACGAATATGCCACGCCCGAAGACATCGGCACCGGCATTCAAATTCTAACTCATTTTTTGAAATTTCTCGCTCCTGCGGATCTGTCGAAGTAAGGATTATAAGTTTCTCCCGCTTGAATTATCACCGCACGGCCTTTGCCCACTATCTGAATCTCCTATCCGTTCCCTACACCCGGAAGCCATCGGCATGCAAAGCGTCATGAGTTACCTCAACGTCCGCCAAGTCGTCCCCTGCGGGCGCACGGCGGAAATTTGCCAAGACCTTTTCGGCCATCGCCCCAGCGCAGGCAGCGTCGTGCAAGCCGTCGTCCGCTGCGCCGAGAGAGTCGCCCCCGCCATCGCTCAAATCCGCGACTTCCTCATCAACGGCGGGCGTGTCGATGGCGGCGAAGCGATCAACAAAACGCTGGGTGGGCGGTTAGCTTTTCCACTGATATCGATTCGCCGGTGATCGGGGCTTGGTTGACGCTGGGATTTCCTGAAACGACTAACACATCTAGCGGGATCCGGCTGGCGCTTTTGATTAGAATTTTCTGATCCACTGCGGATCCACTGGCGAGCCAGGTGACTTTGACTATCCGCGCGGCAGACAAATAACAGGGAACCGCCCATTGCCTCAAATCATCCCGAAACCTTACGGGACTCGAGGATTTCTTTGTATTGGCCCGTCACTCTAGAAAGCCACACATACTAACTGCCGGCGGGAATGTGACGGATTGTGTTCTTTCAGCGGCGGATCATGTGACGAAAAAATCATCTTTATAACCGTGCCTTCGGAGTTCGCAAACAAGCAGTCTGTTCCGTTGCCAGATTGCGGATCATCGGAGATCAGCTAACCCGCATCACAAATAACAGTCCTAATTTTTACCCACCAATGAAGAACATCCACAAAACACTGTCCACAGCCATCGTTATGACGATGGCTCAATCCGCCAGCGCCCAATTGCTCCAAGGCCCTAGCACTGGCTCCACTCCATACGTCCAGCCGATTCAACCCGGCACGGAAATCATCTCGGTCTTGACCGTAGATAATACCGGCTTGAATCCAGACGACACGGTCCCGAATCTGGTTACTCCATTTGCCGCCTACGGCATGGCGGGCATTCCCGATGGTCTCGGTGCCTTCGACAATGGTGACGGCACCTTCACCCTTCTTATGAACCATGAGATCGGCAACACTCTGGGTGCAGTCCGTGCGCACGGTCCAAAACGCGCTTGCTTGTCCATTCGCTCAAGACACCACCATCGTCATCGGAAACAATGACGGAGGCACCGGCATCATGAACAGTTCCGTTTGCGTCTATATCGGCACCAAGACCAGCTCTGGCACGGAGGTGGACAAGGTCGGTCTTACGAATGGCACACTTGGATTTGTCAATGTGGCTGGAAACACTACGGAAATATCAGACAATACCACCCGCGCCACCGGCATCGCCAATGGTGCCGCTTTCACGATCAGTGGAACGGCCTCCACCGCCTTCTCACGCCCGGAAGACGGCGCATGGAATCCGCTGAATCTGAGACAGTATTACTTTGTCACCACAGATCGTTTTGACCAAGTCAGCGATGGCCTCGGCGCCCAGATCGGCCGGACGCGCTTGTGGCGTTTGACGTTCTCGAACATTGCCAATTCCGCGCTGGGCGGCACCATTGATTGCCTTATCGACGGCCAGACCGTCGCTGGCCAAAAGGTCAACATGTTCGACAACATGACCGTGAACAATACAACCGGACGCATCATCCTTCAAGAAGACGTCGGCAGTGCAGCGCACAATGGCAAAATGTGGGAGTATGACCCAGCTACCTTCACGGGAGTCGCAAATTCCGGTAATCTCACGATGATTGCCAAGCACGACTCTGCTCGTTTTGGCGACGTGGTCAGCGGTGCCGCAGTGGCAGCTACACCACCCTTCAACAACGACGAAGAAACCTCCGGTGTCATCGACATCACCAGCATCATGGCAGGTAGCGCGCTCCATAAAGGGAACCCAGGTGAAGCATGGTACATGAGCGTTGATCAGGCTCACTACAATGCATTGACCTCCGGTTCCACCATCACCACCACCCAAGTGGAAGGTGGCCAGTTATTCGCGATCCATCAGGTCGCTCCGACGAACAACCTGAGCGTGACCCGCTCCGGCATCGCCCGTGATCGCCGCACCGGTCTCTATGCCCAGCAGGTGACAGTGAAAAACAACAACGCAGGCGCTGTTTCCGGCCCGTTCTTCCTCGCTCTGGACAGCCCGGCCAATGTCAGCCTCTCGAACGCATCGGGAACCACTGCGAACTATCCATCACTTGGAAATCCCTACATCACCGTCCCTGGCAGCAGCTTGGCACCTGGTGCAGCCTCCTCCGTGACGCTTCAGTTCAGCAATCCTGCCAACTCCGGCATCATCTACACTCCACGGACTCTGAACGGCATCACCAACACTCCTTGATCCACCTCCTCCATTCTGCGGGCAGCTCTCACCTGAGTGGCGGCCCGCCGCCTGGAGATCTAACAATAAATAAAATCTACTAGAACACCATACGAACTCATATCATGAAAAACAAAACTAACATCGCATCCCCCTGCCTCGCACTTGTCGCAACTTGTGCACTTTTCGGTGCCTCTGCAGCTCAAGCGAGTGTCACCTACGGCATCAGCGTCGATACATCCGCTCTAACCAGCCTTAGCGCCTTCTCTCCCTTTGCGCTGGATTTCCAGTACAATGGCGGCGAGACAGGTAATACGGTTACCGTTAGCAATTTGAACTACGGTATAGGCGGTTCTTTCACGAACAGTCCTGCTGCGAGTTCTTTTGGAGCCGTTGTCGGAGACCTTTCCACTGGCAACATCGTTCTGGGTAACACCTCCGTGAACACCTATACTTTCAATGAATTTTTCCAAGGATTCACACCGGGAAACTTGCTCAGTTTCGATGTCACGTTCGCGAGCACCACACCGACTCCTAACCCTACTCCAGATACCTTCTTCTTCGGAATCCTAGATAAGGATTTGTTGAGCATCACCACTAACGGCCTTGGCGACACGCTCGGATCGATCTCTATCGGTTCCATCGTCAGCTTTACGGCGAACTCTGGCACAGGTGCTTATGCAGGTGTGATTTCCGCAGTGCCTGAACCCTCCACCAACCTCGGTTTGTTAGCGCTGGGTGTCGCGGCGTTGCACGTCCGCCGCCGTGCGAAGTAATTTGATCACTGTTTGATTGCCGTTCAATTGTTTGGAGGCTCCCACTTCTGGTGGGAGCCTCTTTTTTATCGGGCCTTGGAGATTTACAACGAAAACGTCACGCAATGCGGGTTGTCGAATTGGTTCCATCGCCAATTCTCCAGCCGTCTCAACGAAAACGTGTCCTGAAAATTTCCCAACTGTTATGAATCCACTATCCAATGCTTACCGCCTTGCGTGTCCTTCGGACGGCAACTCTCCGTATTCTAACCGATCCTTCTCTTCTCTGGCTGCTCGCGCGGTCGGTATTGTTGTTTTTACCGCTGCCGTGCAGGCGATGCCTGTAGCAGCCGATGTGCTGCCGACCGTATCCATCGCGGCCACCGATGCCAATGCGGCCGAATCTTCATCACCAAACACGGGGGCCTTCCGCATTGAGCGCACAGGAGACACGACGAGTGCCCTCATGGTGAATTTCATCAGCTCTGGCACTGCAAGTGCGGCAGACTACACACCCGCCATCGGCACCAGCGCAGAAATTCCCGCGGGTAGCGCTTTCGTCGATGTCATCATCACTCCAACCGACGACATTCTGCTAGAAGGCGATGAAGCTCTAACACTCACTCTCGCCAGCGACGCTGCTTACACGCTCGGTACGGGCGTGGCGACGATCACCATCGCCGACAACGAGACCGTGATCGATCTCTCACGCTACGTCCGCGTAGGCCGCTACGATCTGCCAGAGCCTACGCGTTCGGCTCACCCGGTAAACAGCTTGCTCGCACAGGAAGCATCGAACGTAACATATAACTGGGACACCGATACCTTGTTCATGACAGGCGACGGCGGCACTTCCGTGGTCCAAGTTTCCAAGACGGGCCAACTCATCAACTCGATGACCATCGCCACGGGCACAGACTCGCAAGGAGGAAACAGCCAGGGCACCGCTTTCTACGATACCGAAGGACTCACCTACGTCGGCGGCGGCCAGTTCGTCCTGATGGAAGAACGCTACCGCGAGGCGAATCTATTCACCTATTCCGCTGGTGGCACGCTGGGGCTGGCTAACGTGCAAAGAGTAAAACTTGGCACCACGGTTGGGAATGTCGGAATCGAGGGCCTCTGCTATGACCCGCTCACCAGCGGTTTCATCTGCGTGAAGGAAAAGACTCCACAGTCCATCTTCCAGACAGGCATCAATTTCGGCGCGGGCACGGCAACGAATGGCTCACCCACGACGGTGAATTCAACCGATCTCTTCAATCCTTCGCTCGCCGGCCTACTGGATTTCTCGGATGTTTTTGCCCTATCCAATCTGCCAGCGCTTGCGGGTAAATCGACTAACAGCCACCTGCTAGTGATCAGCCAAGAGTCCGGCCAGATCGTCCACATTGACCGCTCAGGAACAATCTCCAGCGCGCTCACGATCGTGGCCGACCCGGGTAGCCCGTTGAGCGTGCCAGACATGACCATGGAAGGTGTAACGATGGACCGGAACGGCGTCCTCTACATCACTAACGAAAATGGCGGCGGCGATGCAAACCACCCGCAGCTCTGGGTCTATGCGCCTTCAAATGCATCGAACCTCGCCCCCACAGCCGTGGCGCTGAATAACCCGGTGAACTCGATCCCAGAAAACACCAGCACCGCAGGCGGCGTGAAAGTGGCAGACATCAACATCAGCGATGATGGCCTCGGCGTGAACACCGTGACACTAAGCGGTGCGGATGCGAGTTTCTTCCAAGTCACCGGAACAGCGTTGTTCCTGAAATCGGGAACGGTTTTGAATTCCACCAGCAAGCCTAACTATAACGTGACGGTGAATGTGGACGATGTAACGGCCGGCAGCACACCGGATGCGACGGTGAACTTCACACTTACCATTACCGCTTCAACGGGCGGCACAGGGCAATTGGTCATTTCCGAAGTCGCCCCTTGGTCCAGTGGCAGTGGTGGTCCTTCGTCTGGAGTGAATTTCCTGCG
Source organism: Akkermansiaceae bacterium (assembly GCA_043758615.1). Taxonomy (GTDB): domain Bacteria; phylum Verrucomicrobiota; class Verrucomicrobiia; order Verrucomicrobiales; family Akkermansiaceae; genus Luteolibacter. The sequence goes on along the minus strand of JAYVNE010000008.1, from coordinate 3,395 downwards.
CGTCGATTGGTTCGAGGTGACTAATATCGGAACCGCTGCGGTGAACCTAACCGGCTGGAAGATGGATGATAACTCGAACTCGTTCGGTTCTGCGGCTCCATTGGCTGGCATCACCAGCATTGCCCCAGGCGAGTCGGTGATTTTCATCGAGACCGCCGATACAGCTCCGGCGACCCTCACTACCAAGAGCGCCGCATTCAGGAGCCTCTGGTTCGGTGCAAATCCTCCTGCAAATCTCCAGATCGGCGGCTACTCCGGCTCCGGCGTCGGCCTCAGCACGACGACGGATGCAGTCAACCTGTTCAACTCTGCGGGCGCCGTGCAGGCGCGGGTAGACTTCGGCGCTTCCCCGGCAGGCCCATCGTTCCCCACCTTCGACAATGCGGCTGGGCTCAATGGCGCCGTCACCATTTCGAACCTAGCAGTCGTCGGTGTGAATGGGGCATTCGCCGCAGTAAATGATGCGAATGAAAAAGGCTCGCCCGGCACTATCGGAGCACCAGCCACCCCGATCATTACCATTTTGGCCACAGATGCCAATGCCGCCGAGGCCGGCACCGATCCCGGCACTTTCCGCATCTCGCGCTCGGGCAGCACCGTTGGATTGCTAACAGTGAATTATACCATTGCTACCGGTAGCGGCCAAGCCGCCAATGGCACGGACTACACGCCTGCTCTAACGGGTGTCGCGACGATTCCATCCGGCCAGTCATTCGTGGATGTCACGATCACTCCAGTGAACGACACCTTGATCGAGCTCAGCGAAACAGCCACACTCACCCTAGGAGACACCGGCAGTTATGATGTGGGTTCCCCCGCCACTGCCACGGTCACCATCGCAGACAACGACTCTGCTACAGGCTTAACCCTAACCTCTGGCACGCTGGATATCAGCACGGTGACAGGCCTACCATCAGGCGGCACCCTCACCGGCCCTGGAGTCACCGGATCTACCTTTAACTCGGCCGGCCTCGGCTCGGGAGTGAAAACCCTGAACTACAGTTTCACCGATGGCTCGGGCACGCGGACTGTTAGTTTTAACATCACTCTGCAATCCGTGACCTTCACTGGCGTGGCTTCCGGCGATGCTAGCGATTCAGAAGCGATCATCTGGACCCGCGCGGTGGATGGCTCTACGCCAACCGTCGCGACGACCCTCACGGCGCAAATTTCTACCAGCCCGAGCTTCACGAGTCCGATCACGGCCACCGCAGCCACCTTCCCGACAGCAGACTTCACGCTGAAGTTCGCCGTCCCAGGCCTCGCTTCTGGCACGCAGTATTATTACCGCTTCATCGGCCCGGCGGGTGAGACGAGCCTCGTTGGGAAATTTAAAACCGCCCCAGCGGCAAACGCTAGCGCCCCACTGCACTTCGCCTTCAGCGGAGACAATGATGGCCTCATGCGCCCTTATGCACTCGCCAGTGTCTTCCCCTCGCTGAACCTGGATTTCTACATTAATCTCGGCGATGTGATCTATGAAAATGCCAGCAATGTCGCAGGGAACAATGGTGCGCCTTGGCTCAACTCGCCCTCAGTAACATTGTCTAACGACTCTCTCAGTTTCAACGGAATTCCCCGCGCATTCATCCCCGCTGGCACGCCCTTTGCCACATCCGCTCAGCTCAAGGCGGACTATGAGAAAAAGTATCGTGAAAATTTCCTCCCCGTGAACACCGGCGGCCAGAACAGCCTCCAAGTGCTCTACGCCTCCCAAGGCAATTACACCACTTGGGACAACCACGAAATGGGTAACCGCAAATACATCGATGGCGGCGCACCCGCAGGTGGCTCCGTCGGCGGTCCATCAGGAACCGACATGCTAACAGGCCGCGGTGTGGATGCTCGCAATAACGGAGCTGGAAATGTGGGGAACATCAACGACGTCAATACCTCGACCACAGACTTCATGAACCGCTCGACTGGCTTTGTGACGCTGGAGAACGTCTTCATTTCTTACATGGCGATCGCGAACCGGGGTCTGGTCAATGCCCCCTCCGATCCACGCTCCCATGGCACACCCGTGCTTTACAGCGCACAGCAGTGGGGAAAGAACGCCATCTACATCAACACCGACTCACGCACCTACCGCGACCTTCGCCTCAAGACTGCAAACGCCGGAGCGGACGAAACCACCGCACCCCGTGCGAATAACCCTGCCCGCACCATGCTCGGCGCCACGCAACTCGCATGGCTCAAGCAAAAACTGCTAGACGCACAGAACGCCGGAACTCCTTGGAAATTTGTTTCACTCTCCGATGCGATTGATCAAATAGGACCCATCGGCGGATCTCTCGCAGGTGTGACGGCGACGACCATGCAGCCATTCAGCGGCAACAGTGCTTACGGCCCTGTTAGTGCAGACGGCGGCAAGACCCATCAAGGCGGCTATCGTGCGGAGCGCAATGCCTTGCTGAAATTCATCGCAGACAACCACATCACGAACGTGGTCATCCTCTCCTGCGACGATCACCAGAACCGCATCAACGAACTCGCTTACTCACCGACGGGTCAAACAGAGGTGCAGTCCAGCTACGTGAAAGTCCCCTATTGTTTCTCCATCGTCTGCGGCCCGCTCGGTGCCACCGGTCCGGACCTCTTCGTCAAACACGCCTACACAGACATCCAAGGCGGGGCGAACCTCATCGCAAACGCGCAGAGTGCTGCGGGAATCGAGCCGATCGGTCTCGCTGCGAACTACCCCGGCCTGTCTAACGTGATGCGCGACAAAGGAACCGGACTTGTTCTGGAGACTAACCCACAGCCTGCGAGCTTCTATAGCCCGGATACATTCAACGCGACCGTCTTCGACGTAAGTGCGAATGGAAAGACGCTCACTGTTAGCAGCCTCGGTATGAACTCCACCGCGCAGAACTCTGCCACTGAATACGCTAACGGTCCACAAGCCCGCACCGTTTTCAGCTTCCAAGTGGACTCCGCCATTGATGCTCTTGCCACGGTGCCAGAGGGCGTGACCGTCAATCGCGGCGGGATTGCTCTGGATCGCCGCACAGGTAAATTCGTTCAAGCCGTGACCCTCACGAACACAAGCGCCACACCGGTTTCCGGCACCGTGGCTCTTGCACTCGAGAACCTCAGCGCGAATGCCACCCTTGTAAACTCGACAGGTTCCACGGCCAACCCGCTGGCAGTCGTCGATGTGGGTGCAGATAACATCCTGAGTCCGGGAGAATCCGCAACCGTCACGTTGCAATTTAACAATCCCACCCGTGCAGGTATCAATTACACCCCGCGTGTGCTCGGCGGGATTGCACCCTGATTTGATTTTCGGTTGATTGCTAGCAGCCTGTCGAACTTTTGAGTTTTTGGGTGATGCGTCGATATGCAGGTGTCTACGGTCGAGACGCTACCACAGGTCGTAGGGTTTGGCTTTG
>JAYVNE010000007.1:0-7756 GCA_043758615.1 Akkermansiaceae bacterium | reverse complement strand
CAACCCCACCAGAGTCGAATCGGGGAGGTTTGTCTAGGATTTTTTCGAAATCAGGAACCTATGCGGATATTCCCTTCAAAAAGAAAATGCCGTGGGAGGCTAGTGGGGGTCGTCCAGTTCTTGCTCCACACCGTTCGATTCTTTCGCTAGGAGACCACCTCATCAGCATGAGTATTTGGCGGATTTTCAGGGTGAATGATCTTATAATCCACACTTGAAGATGACGGATTGTAGATTCGAATAATGCGGAAAAAGACATTCTTCTGGAGGCGCTTTTTCATCAATGGCAAAACTTGGGCGGACTGAAGTCCGCGCTCTCATTTGGGGGATCAGATGAAGCGCACGGCGTGCTTCTTTGAGAGCTTGAGGACATCGCCGGAGGACGGGGAAACAGCGGCGTTTGGATCAGTTAGTTTCTCGCCGTTGAGTTGGACGGAGCCGGTGGTGATGAATTGCTTTTTCAGCTCACCGTTAGATTTTTCGAGGGTGAAGGCGGATTGGAAGGCGTGGGCGCTTAGGCTGAGCACGGTGAGATTGGCGGGAAGATCGGCGAGGGGAATTTCTGGAAGCTCGGCGGCGGCGAGGTCTTTTTTCGAGAAACGCGTGTCCCAGTCGGCACGGGCGGCGGGGCCGGCATCAGGGCCGTGGTAGCGGCTGGTGATTTTTTCAGCGAGGGACTTTTTTGCATCCATCGGGTGGACTGCGAGATCGCGGGCTTCACCTAGCAGAAGCTGATAGTAGCGGTCCATCAACTCATCGGAAACGCTCATGAGCTTGCCGAACATTTCCTGCGGTGAATCGCTGACGCCTACGTAGTTGCCATAGGACTTGGACATTTTCCTAACACCATCCAGTCCTTCGAGCAGTGGCATGACCATGACGACCTGTTGTGGCTGGCCTTCTTCTTTCTGGAGATCCCGGCCGACGAGGATGTTAAAGAGTTGGTCGGTGCCGCCGATCTCGACGTCGGCGCGGATTTCTACGGAGTCCCAGCCCTGCATGATGGGGTATTGCAGTTCGTGGAGGCGAATTTCCTGCCCGGCATCGAGGCGGGTGCGGAAGTCTTCGCGCTGGAGCATCTGTTGGAGAGTGACGCGCCCGTTGAGCTTGAGGATTTCCTCGTAGGTCATTTTTCGAAACCAGTCGCCATTGTAAACGATTTCAGTTTTGGATTTATCGAGGATCTTGAAGGCTTGATCCGTGTAAGTCGCTGCATTGACTAACACTTCATCGCGAGTGAGAGGCGGGCGCGTGGAGGAACGACCGGTGGGATCGCCCACCGTGGCGGTGAAGTCTCCTATCAGAAGCACCGCCTGGTGGCCGAGGAGCTGGAACTGGCGGAGTTTTTCTAAGGCGACGGTGTGGCCGAGATGAATATCTGGAGCCGTGGGATCGACGCCTAGCTTGATACGCAGGGGCCGGCCGAGGCGGAGTTTTTCGAGCAGTTCCTTTTCGGATAGAACCTTGGCGGTGCCAGCGATGAGCTGGGAGAGTTGTTGTTCGGGAGACATTTTGATAGAGTGGAAAGTGATCAGTGATCAGTGGTTCCCGCAGAGCCCAGGTGAAGTTTGAGAATGCGTTTTACTTCTTGGGCGGCTTCCGCGTTGTCGGGGACTCCGTGACCGCTTGGGACGATGAGTTCGGAGGCGACCGGCGCGACGTGAGATGACCAGTAGGGGACGATGCCGTCACTGCTATGAGGCGTATCACCTTTTCCGCGATCACCGATGATCGAATGGAAGGTCACATTTTTGGGCAGCGGCATGCGGGTGAGAGCGATGTTAGATTTATCCTTGGGCGAGAGGCTGCTGATCGAGTTAGGCATGTTGGGTTTAGCTTGGCTGCCTTTTAAGGCGTCGTTCACCCCTTGGATGGTGGCGTCCACGAACTCGACAGTGAGTTTTTTCGGAAAGTGGATGAGCCGTGAAATCCAGACGGCGGCACGAAAGGCCGCCACTGGGCTGCCTTGGTGCGGCACCGCCATAAATATGACCCGTTTTGGTTCTGTTAGCGGTTTGTAGAGAGTGGTGTCCCGGATGAGCTGGCGGGTTGGAGCGGAGACCTTGAGTTGGTCAATGGGCACTTTGAAAACGGCATCATAAAATTTCGTTCCCGGGGCGGTGACGCTAGACCGCGTGATGAGCCCACCCATCGAGTGGCTGATGATGACCATTTTGTTGAGATTGCGATCATCGCCCTTGGTGCGGGCGTAGGCGCAGGCAGCGCGCATCTCTTCCCGGAATTTCATGCCACTGTATAGCCAAGGATTGCCGGTCGGGTAGTTGAAGAGCCAGAGCTGATAGTGCTCTCGGAACCACGGCTCGGGGGCGAGAGTGTTGATGATATTCTTGAACGCGTCTGGGGATGATACGAGGCCATGGACAAGAACCACAGGAATTTTGTTAGGATCGTAAGGTTGGATGAAATAGAGGCCGATTTCTTCGGAAAATCGGTCGGGTAGAATAACGTTCTGGATCTTGAGATCGTCCAGATCGCACATCTCCCAGAAGAATGCGTTAGGGGCAGTCCAATCGGCAGCGAGCGGGTGGCTGGCACTGCCAATGGCGAGATCATTGTCGAGCCAGCGTTTCGGAAATCGCCATACGGGAGGGCCGGTGCGGTCAAAGGCGAGGTAGCCCGTTAGATTGTAGGGAAGGCCGTTAGGAAGGATGAAGGGAGGTCGCTTTTCCCCCACTGGCGAGGTTTTTTTCCAACCCACGAGTGGCACGCCGACTCCCTCCGTTGTCTGATGGTTGCCGACAGAATGCACGTTCACCTGAGAGGCGGGAAACATCGCATCGAGCTTGTCCAAATCCGTCTGCCAAGCGTCCGGGGGGGCGATGCAGGTGCCGAGGCGAGCCGCGCGAGTGTTCCAATCGCCGGGGCCGCAGTGGAGCTGGTCGAACAATTTGGCCACGGCGGAGTTGTATTCCGTTTGTGCGGTGGGCCACTCCTTTTTGCGAGAAGGATTGGCGAGCACGCGCCAATTGTTTCCCGCTATGGCGATGAGCGCGGCGGCAGGCACCCTTGAAGCGGCAGGCACTCTGGCGCAGCGTGGTGGCTGTGGAGCACCGCATTGGCAGAGCAAGACGAGCAACAGGATCGGGAAAATTCGCAGCAGTTTCGGGTTCATCAGCGCATAGGAATTTTCGAGAGGCGGGCGCTAGGATGGCTTTTGCCCGGTTTCTGCCAAGTCTGTAAACGGGAGGGTGGATTTCAATTTTAAGCGAGGAGGATTCAGGCGAACGAAAATGGAAGATTTTGGCACCGCGAATTTTACGAATCTGGCGAATGCATGGATGATGATAAAATTCAAAGCCCTTGGTGTTCGTTCATTGAGCTCCGTTGCAAAGGAACCCTTCGGCATCGAGGAAACATCCCTCGGGTAGCGCCAGTCCTGCTTCCGGGGCGGCGGGACCATAAGCCCGCGAGTCTGATAGATACCAGCCGGGCAGGAGTTTCCCCCACGCGGCATTTTTGTGACCGAGCTGGACGCTTTCGGCCTCATCGCTCGTTGGCGGGTGAGGCATCGACATCGAGATGACTGTGCCATCCACCGCGAGGCAGGGAAGATGGAGCACGCCCGGTGCCTGAAGAGGTTTCAAGGCGCGCTGCCCGAAGTCATAAAATACGATCGGCCCCGGTGGTGTTGCCGCTTCCAAAACCTTGCGCAAATGATCCCCGCCGACCCATACTCCGGCACTCGGCTGGTCGCTAGTTTCCATGCGTGCGTCAAAAATTTCGGGGAAAGTCAAAACCACGCCCGGCAGAACTAACAGGACCGGATCGTCTTTGAGCAAGGAAAACGAGCGGCGCCTTTGGAGCGCGTTCACTTGCCCGATTTGGTGGCCATTCACCCACATCCGCCGTCGGATAGTTTCACCGCTCGCGCGAAAACTTTCGAGCGCTTTCCCCTGTCCATTCGGCACCCGCTCGCCCCAGCCCGGTGCCTTAAAGCGATGCCCGAGCGCATCGGCGGATGCGACTAACAAGCCGTCTCTAACGATTTCCAAACTCGCGTCGGCCGGGGCGATTTCGCGACCCAAGGCAATCGTCATTCCATACGGAAGTTTAGCAGGCCACTTGCTGATAAATTTACCTCGCTCGAATGAGAAAATGGAGCCCCATGAGCCGTCGCACCACATCGGAATAAGCGGGTGTCCGGCCTTTTTTGCAGTGAGTTCGAAGCCCCGGCGCAACTCGCTCAACGTGCCTGTGCGCGTCAATTGTCCCTCGGGAAATAGACAGACGAGATCGCCATTTTTCAAAGCACGAATCATCCCGCGGATCGCTTCCAAAGGCTGATCGCGGCGAATCGTCATCGTGTCGAAAATACTAACAAAAATCCGAATCGCCCGCGATTTCATGAAGGCTTCATCCATCACAAACCGCACCGGCCGAGGGCTGGCAGCGGAAATGAAAAATGCATCCATGAACGTCACATGATTGGGCAGTAACAAGGCGCCTCCCTGCGCTGGAATGCGCTCGGGATGGACAACGCGAATCCGATAGATCCAGAGAATGATCGCGCCGCCCACCAAGCGGATGAAATCGGCGGGTAGCAGTCCGACGATCGACACGGTCATCAAACCACAAACCAGTCCGATAAATGCAATTTCATAGCGGAATCCCATCGGAGCGGAGACGCCCAGCACCTTATCCGCATACTCAAACATCCCGATGACTAACACCGCAATGATCCCCGCGAAACAATCCTGTAGGTTTACCGCGGCTTGCAATTCACCTCGTTTTGCAGCCGGATAGCGGTCCTGCATCCAAGCGCTGAGTGGCGCGAGGAAGACTGCTGCGGAAAATGCTAACAACCCAAGAACCGTTAGAAAAAGCCAACCACCAGGGACGATGAAGGCGAGGGTCAGCGCCGTGAAAGTCATCACCACACCCGCGACAGGAACCCACCCGAGTTCGATTCGTTTGCGTAATAGAAACGAGGCAAACCCAAAGCCGCCCGCCATTCCTAGCGAAGCGGCGGCCATGAAGATGGAAGACTGCGTGCCAAAACCCTCGCCGCCACCGGTCATTTCCTTGGCCAGTTTGACCGACCAGAGATTAATAAACGCGGCGAAGCCCCAGAAAAAAGCCACCCCGAAAGACGCCCTGCGTAAAGGCGCGTCCCGCCACAGGTCTGCTAGATTCAGAAAATGACTGACCATCAATTTCGGAGTGAATTGAGGCCCTCCCTGAGCCGGGACGCGTGGCACGGCCCATGCCATCGCGAGGGTTGGCACCGCGAGACCGGCTAACAGAAGTAAGGGGCTCAACGCCGCGTGCCATGCGGTATCCGCGCTGCCACCATGCCCCGTGAAGCGGTGATCAAACAACCAGCCCGCAAAAATTTGACCGGCGAGGATTGCTAACATGGCGGTCATTTGCTGGATCCCCGCTGCAAATCCAAGGTGCTTTGAGCCGACGAGTTCCTTGTTGATTCCAATTTTAGCCGGGCTGAAAAATGCCGACTGCACCGCCAGCGCAAAAAATCCACTGAGAGCGAATGGCATGTTTTTCATCATCACCGCCAAGCAGATACATGCCAGCACGATGGCCTGAAGGATCGCAGCGGCGAGCATCACATCGCGCTTGGAAAAGCGGTCACTCACCCAACCCGCAAGGGGGGCGAAGAGGACCATCGGTAGTGCCATGAGCAAGCCTGCTGCCGACGGCACATCGACTTCGATGCCTGCTCCCACCGGGATCAGCAGGGCAAAACCAACCGCTCCACCCAAGGGGATGAGTGTGAACTGGGCAAGCTTGTCATTGAATGCATTCTGAGTTTGCTGAACAATCATGCACCAAAAACCCCTCCATTGGCGGCGGCTTGGTTCATTTTCAATCACTTCGGAAGGCATCGGCGCGGACCTTAGGCACCAGAATCCGAGCCTGCAAGGCAGACGAACAAACATCGTTTAAACAAATGAAGGGGGCCACGAAACGAAGTTGACTCGGTGTTTTTCCTGGCCGGACCTGTGATCGGCGGAGCGCATCCGACCGAGCAGGGCATTGCTTGTTTGACGGACTTGCAGCGGGAGGTTGTTCTCAGCCATGCTTTTTGAAGCGGAAATTCTAGCTCCCCTGCAAATCATCATGTTGCGGGATTCTCTAGCAGCGGAGGGCGAAGGTTCGCATGTAGAACAAGTGGAGATCATTTTTCGAAGTGAATATCCGGGGGAGCAAGTCGCTGCGGCATGGGACACGACGGCGGCCTGCACCGAGGCATTGCAAATGGCTTTCATGATTGACCATGGGGAGCCGGTCGCGTGGCGGAAAACGACCGTGACTAACGGTTTGAAATGGAGCGAGCATGCACCCGCGTCATGGGAAAATTGGCGGGCGGAAGATCGTCTGCGGCCATTGCTCCTGCCAGATACTTTGCCGTGGCGGGTGACTTATTGGCCGGGTGAGCGGGGTCTTATTTGGACCCTCCATCATGCGCTGCTAGATGGCAGGTCGATTGCGCGAATCCTGTACAATTTTCTCAACTGCCTGAATGATGGAAAATCGCCGGAACATTTACCGATCACCAAATGGCTCCCACAAGATACTCTAACACGCGCAAAGGCAGAGCGATTTTTCTCCGATGAATTCGCAGGATTGAAACAGATAGAACCCGCCGCATCCCCTGAGTTACGCGCAGGTGCGAAGGCCGTCCGCTGTTTGGGAAATGACTCTGCCGCGCGATTGGAAACCTATGCAAATTCGTTAGAAGTCTCTGCTGCTACTATTCTAACATGGTCATGGGGTCAGGTCATCGCACACGCTTCTGGCACAGATGCCGCGGTCGTGGAGCAAGTCCGTTGTGGTCCGCCTCAAGCCGGCAAAGCCGGATTTTCCATGAACACCCTGCCGTTAGTGATCGGGCGGGCGACTACAGATCCGGTGGGAAGCCAGTTGCAAAAATTTCGCGCCCACTTGCTGGCAATGCGCGGAATCGAAGCCATCGCGCCCTACGATCTACCTCCAAACGTTCACGCCCTAACAAATCGCCCTTGGTCCAGCGTGATCATGATCGAGCGTGGCACACTCACCCACATGGCGGACCCCTGGGGACGCACCGAATCGATCACCCTCCACGAGTTTCCCGGCGAAACCCTCACGGCAGCTGCCTATCTTCTACCTGATTTGCGCCTAGAAGCGGAGGGAGGCGAAAACTCAAGATTGCTAGGCATGTGGGAAAAGTTTTTGTTAACTCTCATCGAAAAACCTCACTTGGACTGCGGGGGTGTCGAAATTCTATCAATTTTATCCAACATCTCAGTCGCTGGCTCGCCCCCGCTAACGTGAGTGAGGCCAAATACGATGATGTGCTTCTTGATTTTAATGTGCGTTTTTTGGTGCGCCAGGCCAAGACTGGCTTCTCTATTGATTTGAAAAGTAATCAACATGTCAAATAAGTGTCCAACATGTAGCCAATCCGGCGTCGAAAGGAGCAATCCCCAAGGCGAAGCCCGGCGCGGCGAACCTGCGAGCCGTAATGCAAATGAACTCGCTTCGGCCTCGTTACGCAAAGTGGGAGTGGCCAATGACGTCAGCGCTTAACAGACGGTCTATCACCCAAAGTGTTCCGCGACATTCGATTTGAAGAGCCTTGCAAGCCTTCCTCAGCTTTTTGTCACCTGTCAGCAGGATAGCGGACTCCTTTTGGCTTAAGGGGACTTCCAAAAACTCACAATCTATTGTAATCCAATGAATTGTGGCACGTAAAATGCTTTTAATATATCTAATGAAATCGGGAAAAAGATAT
>JAYVNE010000006.1:0-22426 GCA_043758615.1 Akkermansiaceae bacterium | reverse complement strand
TGAACGGTATTATTAACCGTATTCCCGATAACATTAGTGACAGAATTACTGGAAGTAGGATTGGGCTTTGGTGAAGTAGGATCAGAAATGACGGCACTTGGCCCTGTAGTGTTACTGGTCGTGGTAGCGGGAGTTACAGGGAGAGTCGTCAAAATCGTAGTGCCATTCGCTTTGTGAATCGCAATAAATGCCCCCGTCGTAGCAGTTGCAGGCCGGATAACCTCAATTTGATCGCGGGTGGCAGTGGCAGGGGCAGGAGGCAAAGAAGCAGGCGGTGCCCACATGACCTCACCACTATCCAAAGCAGACGGAACAAGGGAACCGTAGAGATGATTTTGCCCACCAGTAGAATAAGGAATACCCTGAAAATCACTAGGAGCGACCGAGGGAAGACCGTTAGCATCAACTGGCCCATCGTATCGAAATTCTGACATGCCGGGAGGGAGCGTTAGAGTTTTATCGCCCCACTGAATCTGACGATCAACACCAGTCAAATTGTTAAGATCTAGCAAAATCTCTTTATGAGGACCCGCTGCGATATTATCCGTTGGAGTGGTAACCCCTGCGGCATCGAGAGCAAAATTCATCGAAGGCATCAAATAATTGTTTGGAGCATTATTTGCGGCACCGTAATTCATAGTGCCGACAAAAGCAGGCCGAACACATAGCCAAGTGCCAGCAACAGTTGTACCGTTCATGGAATAGTCAAAAGACATACTACCAGAAGGGAAAGGAACGGGGATTTCTTGATTAGGGGACGGCTGAGCGGCGACAGTGGAAGATGCGTTAGTGTAAAACTTTGCAGGTGAAGTTTGAGCAGTACGAGGCACCCAAGAGCCAGAACCTACAACGCGAGTGTAGAAAGCAACGGGTGAGGTATAAGTGAAATCCCGGCTATCAGTGACGTTCAAAGCAAAAGTAAATTGCCAGTTTTGCCCGAATAAAGATTCGGACATGAAAAGAGCCAGGACGAATAAGAGTTTGAAAAAGGTCATGGCAAAAGGCGATCCATTCCAAAGACGAAAATCAAAGCGAGCAATAAACCAGCAATCACAGAGCCTACTTGCTGCAATGCAGTTAGAATCTCGATTAGGGAAGTGAATTGCTCGTTTGTCATAACAGAAAATTAGAAAACTCGAAGGGGCACGAAGGCCCCCCCGAGAGACGACTCAATGAGCCATTTTTTTGATGGCACCCCACACAACGGAGGCACCGAAGACGACCGCGCCGATGGTAACACCTGCAGTCACTCCAGTTCCTGCGTCAGCAGCAACACCAGAGATGGCAGAGGTTACGTCAGTAGCGGAAGCAGCAGCAACACCAACGAGGGCGGCGGTAGCACCGAGAAACGCAATGATTTTAGGATTCATTTTGTTATTCTAACTATTTTTTCCGATTCACAGCATCGGCTAGCTGGCAACCGCACGAACCGCAGACCAGACGCACGCAGCCCCCCGAGGCCCGAGCCATAACAGCACGGCAGCCCAGAAAGCGGCAGACATATAGAGGTAATCCATGGATTGCGAGATCAGGACCCGTGAAGCGAACGATGGGCGGAACAATATCGATCATTCCTTGCTTATCATCACTTCACGGGAAGTAGGTTAGTGACCAGAGGCCGGAGCTTGATCGAGACAGAAAGGGCAATAGAGGCCGTCAGGACCTACAAGGAGACGAGCTGTCTCTCTTATCGGAGCATCAACCCCGCAGATTTCACAATTTGAAGGCGGAGATTGAATTTCAAGCGGCATACTATCAGAGGTTTGTCAGTTATGGTTTTATTAAACAAGATAAGGGGGAATCGTTGCCGCCCCGCCCGCTGTCGCGGGCGGAACGTCAACGATTCAGCCCAGACAAGCGTCAAATGAAGCCTTGCCGTTGAAGATACGAGGCTTCTCAACCTTGATCTTAACGATTGAATCCAACTCAGCGACAAACAGCGGACCAGCGGGTTGAGTGTCGGAACGGAAAGCAACCTCGACTTGCTCGCCACCGAGGGCGAGGGTTGCTATTTGCTGATAAAAGGACCATTTCTTGCCGCCCGCAGTGGTTCCATCTCGATGAGTGACATCCGTTAGAGCGTCAACGCGCCCCGTAACGTGCATTCCGAAATCCTTGCGAGTTAGCAAGTTTCCAGAGTCTTGAACTGTGACCGGAGCTGCAAAGCCCTTCGCACGGTCAGTTGATTTTCCTTCAAGATTGGCAGTGTTAGACATAATTCTGATTTTTCTATTATTTTGGTTAGGTCGTGGGGATCTATTACGAATGAGCGTGCAGACAATGTGCAGCCCACCCCATGTTCCGCGCCCCACTGATGCACACGGACAAATTGACTAAAAGAGACACCGAGATGAACACGGCAAGACCGACGATAACGGCCAGAGCGATCCCGAGCGATAACAAGGACCGCGCTTGATGAATCCTCAATCACTTGGGAAACAGGACGGGGCACAAGGGACCGAGTTGGCTCTTTCTTCACACGCACAGGCTCAGGCGTTGAATCGGTGTAAAAATTAGATGACGTTTGCCAGAATCGGCAACGGTGGAATGACTTGGCTTTGACGGCAGGGGAATCGGCAGTTTCAGGAGTGCCAGGAACATAATAATTCATGAACCACGCAGGAAGGCAGAGCTCAGAATCTCCGCCCTCCTGAAATACACCCTTGAATGCATACTTGAACTGATAGCCGAAAGCGGTTTTTGAAATCCGCCTAACATTTGTTCGACCGAGACCCCAAATCTCATGCATTTTGCGGAGCTGGCCATAGCTGAACTTGTTTTTTCTTTCAAGTATCAAATGCCAATGCGCCCAGCCGGACTGCTGGAATTCTAACTTCCAAGCCCACCAAGCATGACGAGGCCAGAGGCCATGAACACGGCCAGCTTCCAAAAAACGACGCATATGTTCCTTGCCTGCTAGATAGGCAGATTCAGGACATCCGCCGAACAAATCAGGATCTAACGTAAGCGTGATGAAACGCATACCCTTGAAATCCGGTAAACCTTTCTTCTCTATGATCCGGCGTTTTTTATAGACGCCCCGAGGAGAGTGCCAGTTAGGACCATCTTGGAAGCGCAGATGAATGCCCTTGCGCGGACCTCTAGAAATGGGTGTTGGGGCTGGACCTCTCAGGCGTTCAGCCTGTCCGAACCCAGCCGGATCGAGCGTGACAGCCCCAACATTGGAAGAAACAGTGTATCGGCGCGGATGTTCCGAGCTGAATGCATCATGGAACTCGCTCATGCTAGATTCCTTCCTAACGATAAAATTGTTTCGAGCGTGGCTTCCCACTTGCCATCTATCGGACGGAAACCGCCATGGTCGCCAGCAAAGTAAGGGTGCAATTCACGAAAACGGTCTAGGCCACGAATCAGGCAACCCGTTTTTGAGCGGGGAACATCGCGGAACGTCAAGAGAGGGGAAACCACCTTGACAACTGGCGCGACCTCGACCGGACACGATAGAAAAGAATCGTTCCGCGCCATCATGCCCAGTTGCCGAGGTGGCGACCGCAGGACATGCGGGGATCAGCGATGGCCATGAGGCCTGACAGGTCGTGTTTCATTACAGGTTGTGGATTTTGAGCCGCTAGACTCTCGAAACCGCTAGATTCCGAATTGCACTTGCAATGAAAAGACCGCTAACCGAGCCAACCCCAAAACGTCAACCAAAAAAATGCCCCAAGGCGCTAGCGGGCACCTCGGGGCGGGGTCAAAAGCGGACCTGTATGAAACACTTTCGACAGCCGAGAAATACCACGGGAAAAGCGGGTTACAAGCGAAAACCGTCAAGAGATTTAAAGTCAAGGTCAGATTCCGCATTACATATATTGTCACAAGTAATAAATAGGGAGGTTACAAGCTTCTAGGCTGGCCGAGTTCGCCTGCGTCGCTCAATTTGCCACCATGAATCGCCTCCACAACGACATCGCGGAACTGATGCAAGACGCGGATCACCGAGTGGGTGTCACGCGGCGGCCGCTGTATCGAATTTATGAAATCCACTCGGCGATTCTGAGTGGCTCGTATCCGAACTGCACCAAGCTCGCTGAGCAATTCTGCGTGAAGCGCAAGACCGTGCAGCGCGATATCACGTTCATGCGGGATGAACTGAAGCTTCCGGTGAAATACGCGGACTCCCTTCACGGCTACTATTATGACGAAGATGTCTCGGCCTTTCCCGTGTTCCAGACCACTGCCGAAGACCTTGCCGGATTGTTTCTTGCTCGCACGGCTCTGGAATCCGTCCGAGGGACGCCCATGGCGGAGGTGATGGATAAAGTTTTCGCGAACCTGACTCGCGGCATGTCAGGCAAAATTGAGTTTGCATGGGCGGACCTCGATGCCGCTTTTTCTCGCAAGACGGTCGAACAACGGCCAACGGATGTAAAACGCTTTGGTGAAATCGCTCAATCAATTTTAAATCAACTTGTTATATCTTTTTATTACAGAAAACTGGGAGCGGAGACTGGCGAGCTTCGGAAGGTTCAACCCCTGCATTTGGGAGAGGTTGACGGTGGTTGGTATCTGATCGCTATGGACTTAGAGCGCGGTGCTTTAAGGACTTTTGCCTTGCCGAGAATGACTCGTTTGAAACTGACCCACAAAACTTTCAATCGACCGCTTGATTTTAATGGCAGCGATCACATCAAACAATCGTTTGGAATATGGAGTGTGGCTGGCGACTACTCGCGGCAGTTAGTGCGCGTGGAGCTGAAAAACTACGCGGCTCGATTGGCACAGGAACGCCGATGGCATCCAACCCAGGAAATTCTCCTGCTGAATGGAAAAGGGAGTCGGATCGAAGTGCGGTTTGAAATCGGTCGGCTTGAGGAGGTCTTGCGATGGGTTCTCAGTTTCGGCAGTCAAGCGAAGGTCATCGCACCACCGGAGTTGGTTAAAATGGTCCGCGACGAAATCGATGCGATGCGAGATTCGTGACGCCCCATCCGCGCGACCAACAGCCATCGACAAGCCGTTAATTACGATTACGCTGCGCCCATGCGTTTCGTTTTCCCTTTTTTGATTGGAATCACCCTATCTGCGTCTGGCGCTACCGATGCAGAAAAACCAGCCGCGGCTCCTGAAAAAGACGCCCCGGAAGCAAAGGTCAGTGAGCCAGTCACCCGCGAATCCAGCATCACCATCGAAGGCAAAAAAGTGCCTTATAAAGTCAGCACGGGGAAACTTCAGCTCAAGCAAGACGATGGCAAGGCACGAGCCTCGATTTTTCACGTCAGTTATGTGCGTAGCGATGTGAAAGACCCATCGACACGCCCGGTGATGTTCGCTTTCAACGGTGGGCCGGGATCGTCGGCGGTTTGGCTGCACATTGGTGTGCTAGGCCCGAAGATTGTCAAACTACCTGGCGATGGCACTTCGCCTCCTGTCCCGCCCGCTCACGTCGGCGATAATCCGCTCAGCATTCTCGATGTGTGCGATCTCGTTTTTGTAGATCCTGTTTCCACCGGATACAGCCGTGCGGAAAAAGACACAAAACCTGGCGACTTTCACGGGCTGGACGAGGACATCGAATCCGTCGGTGACTTCATCCGCCGTTGGGTCAGCGAGCATGAGCGCTGGTCCTCACCCAAATACCTACTCGGAGAATCCTACGGTGGGATCCGCGTGGCCGGTCTTTCCAATCACCTTCAAACGCGCTATGGAATGAGCCTCAACGGCGTGGTTTTATTGTCGTCGCTCCTCGATTTTTCCACCCTCCAGCCCGCTCAGGGGAATGATTTGGCTTATACCGTTTACCTGCCTTCCTTCACGGGTGTGGCTCACTTTCATAAAAAAATCCAGGGCGATCGCGATGCTTTGGTCAAGGAATGCAAGGCGTTTGCTTTTGGAGAATACGCCGCCGCCTTAGTCAAAGGAAATGATCTCGATGCCGAAACCCGGAATGCATTGGCTGGGAAACTCGCAAAATTCACAGGGATTGATGCCGCGACTTGGCTGGCACACGACCTCCGCATCGACGCGACATTTTTCCGGGGTGAACTCCTGCGCAAGGAAGGTAAAGTTTTAGGCCGTTTTGATGCCCGTGTGGCTTGGGATGCCACTGACAAAGCTGCCCCCCTGCCCGATTATGACCCATCTTATGCCCTTGCTTACGGAGCTTTTTCCACCGCCATGCTGGACTACCTTGGGCGGGATCTCGGCTATAAAGAGGATCAACCCTACGAAATTCTAACATCAAAAGTTCAGCCTTGGCGTTGGAACACCACGAATGAAGTGGTCAATCTCAGCGAACGCCTTGCAACGGCAATGCGTGATAATCCCCATTTGAAAGTTCTCGTGATGGGCGGCTACACCGACCTTGCGACACCGCCAGAAGGCGTCGCTTATTCTATCAGGCATTTATTAGACCTGCCAGAAAGTGTTCGAGGTAACATCCAAACCACTTCGTATGATGGTGGTCACATGTTCTATCTGAATCCCCCAGATCTTTCCAAAACCCGCCGCGATTTGGTAAAGTTCATCCAGAACGGAATGCCCTGAGAGGGTGACACAAGTCCCCCACCCTGTCTGGGTCAGGAACTAACGGATCGCTCCCCATGATCCGGCACCGCACCGGTGGTGATTCTGCAAGGCTGTCCGCCCGCCCGGAAAGCGGATGACCCGTGCTCATGTTGACGGTAAATAGCCTTCACATATAAAAGCCTTCCCTTCGCCCATCTGGCAAGGATCGCGCTGTGTAGGTTGCGGACAAGCTCCATCCAGCTTGCCGCACACCACACACCAACCATCCATGAAAACAAAAGCACTGATTTTTCTATCAACCGCGAGCCTGCTCCATGCCGGCGCACCTGACTTAGAAACGACCCTAGCCGCCAAACCAGAACCTTGGATCAAGCCAACGATCGATATCCGCGCCCGTTACGAGTTCCGAAATGTGGACCCTTTGGATTCTTCTAATGCGTTCACCTTTCGCGAACGTCTGGGACTCAAGACCATGAAATGGAACGGCTTCAGCGCCTTTATCGAAGGAGAATTCACCCAAGCTGCCATCGATGATTATAACGGTGGTGCCGTGGGTGCATCGCCTTTTGATCCCAAGAACACCGGCATTGCCGATCCAGAGACCAATGAGCTTAATCAAGGCTATCTGCAATACGAAGGATTCGACACCACCGCAAAAATCGGACGCCAGCGCATCATCTATGACAATGCAGCATTCATCGGTAACGTGGGTTGGAGACAAAACGAGCAGACCTTCGATGCGCTTTCATTATCTAATAAGTCAATCGATGGACTGACATTGAACTTCGCTTATATCAGTCAAGTGAATCGAATCTTCGGCTCTGACGCCGATGGTCCGCTGCTTGATAACTTCAAGAAAACTTCTAACGTCGAAGATATCGAATCGCAAGTAAGCCTTTTCAATGCTTCATATACTGGCATCAAAGGGCTCACGCTCGGTGGTTATGCCTATATCATGAACTTCCAAGATCGGGGAAACTGGGATAACAACACTTTCGGCGTCACTGCGAAGGGCAAGGTATGGGATCTCACCTTGTATGGTGAACTCGCCTATCAAGACAAGGCAGGCGTGGCTGGCGAAGATACCGCTTTCTACGAACATGCAACAGTGACCAAAGTATTTGGCACGCAATCTGTGACGCTGGGAATTGAACATCTGGATGCAGGCTTCAAAACCCCGCTCGCCACAATCCATGCTTTTAATGGCTACGCAGATGCATTCATCGGCGGACGGATCGAAGGATCTCACAACGGACTCACTGACATCAGTCTGTCCCACACGATTCCTTTGTTCTACGGCATTAAGTGGACGAACGTGGTGCATGCCTTCGGAGACGATGAAGTTTCCGCAGGTTACGGCTATGAAATCGATTCCGTGCTCTCGAAGAAGTTTGATGATAATTTCAGCGCCCTTGCGAAATTTGCACATTTCGAGTCGGAGGGTGATCCCTACACGGGTGGGAAGAATGGCAAAGCTGCTCCTACCACCACCCAGTTCTCGGTCGAAGTCGATTATACATTCTAATTTTTGGGTAACGGTTGCCCTTCTGCTAAATGCCACTCGGGGAAACCTGGGTGGCATTTTTGTAGGCGCTTTGATATGATGATTGAACGTCACCTCTGAGTTTAAACATTTGTGACAAATGAGATTGGAATTCCACGGGAAGTAACCATCTTTTTGTCCAACTTCATCCCCAGAATTTCAGATGTCCCGTCTTCCTATCACCAAAACCCCGAAATGCTACGTGGGTGGCAGTTTCATTCGTTCCGAGAGTGGTCGTGTCGCTGCTTTCGATGATGCAGCGGGCGCATTTTTCGCCAATATCCCCCTCTGCACCCGCAAGGATCTGCGGAATGCGGTGGAGGCAGCAGCCAAAGCGGGTCCCGGTTGGTCCGCACGCAATGCCTACAATCGTGGACAAATCCTTTATCGCCTTGCGGAAATGTTAGAGGCGCGCGCTCCTGAAATGAGCAATGCCATCCTACTTGGCGGCGGTACCCGTGCCCAAGCCGACCGCGAGGTCGCAGCCAGCATCGAGCGGATCGTCCATTACGCTGGCTGGACAGACAAATACCAAGCCCTTCTGGGGAGCGTAAACCCGGTCGCATCCTCGCATTTCAATTTCACGGTCACCGAGCCCATGGGGATCATCGGCATCGTCGCACCGGACGAGGTTCCCCTGCTAGGCCTGCTTTCCCTCGTCATGCCAGCCATCACCAGTGGCAATACGGTCGTCGCCCTCGCCTCCACCACTCAACCCTATCCGGCCATTCTGCTAGGCGAAATGCTCGCGACCAGCGATCTCCCCGGAGGCGTGGTCAATCTGCTCACTGGCCAGCGCGATGAACTCATCCCGACTTTCGCCACCCACGCCCACCTTCGCGGGCTCGCCGCCGTTGCGAATTTGGAAGAACGTAAAACTCTCCAAATCGGCGCGGCTGATAGCGTGAAGCGCCTCAAGCTAATCCCTTCAGAAACCGCGACCGACTGGTTCGATTCAAAATCCCAAGGCCTTTACGAAATCCGCGATCACCTCGAAGCCAAAACCACTTGGCATCCGATTGGCGCGTAATTCGCACTTGTCGGAAATTTCATCCGGTTTACCCATGCGGCATGCCAGATGCCGTTTATGTCCATGATGCCTTTGCGCGGATCGCCGATCGTTACGTGCTCACCAATCATGTGCTGAGCTGCGGAATGGACATCATCTGGCGGAAAATCGTCACGGCCCGCATTCGCAAATGGAATCCTGCGCGGCTGCTAGATGTGGCAAGCGGCACCGGTGATCTGGCCTTGGAAGTGCAGGACCAGTGCCCGCAGTGCGAAGTGATCGCCTCCGATTTCTGTGCGGAAATGCTCGCGCACGCCGCCAGTCGCGGAATGGTGAAAACCGTCGTTGCGGATGCCCTCAAGCTCCCATTCGTGGACGAAGAATTTGATGTGGTCACGGTCGCCTTCGGCCTGCGGAACATGGCGGACTACCCTGCTGCACTGCGGGAAATGCACCGAGTCATCAGGCCCGGCGGTCGTCTGTTGATCCTCGATTTTTCCCTTCCCACTGGCATCCTGCGTGGGCCTTACCGGTGGTATCTTCACCATGTCCTGCCGCACATGGCCGGCTGGCTCACTGGCCAAAAGGATGCCTATGAATACCTCGGCGGCTCGATCGAAGCGTTTCCCTCTGGCAAAAATATGATCGACTTGTTAGAAACTTGCGGATTTGAAAACACCCATGCCACCCCCATCACCGGCGGCGTGGTCACCATTTACGAAGGCACTCGTTGATTCCACTCACTGATGAGTTTTGATCGGTTAGCACCGTTTTATCGTGCGATGGAGTTCTTCGCGGCAGGTGGGAAATTGCAGCGCTGCCGGGTAGCATTGTTAGGAGAAATTCCCGTTCCTAGCAGAATTTTGTTAGCAGGCGACGGCCATGGGCGCACTTTAGCTGCGGTGCTGGGAAAATTTCCGGATGCTGAGATCGTGGTGGTGGATTCCAGTGCAGGGATGCTCGAAGTGGCACGGCGCAATGTTCCGGTAGGGGCGAGCGTAGAATTTGTAATTGCGGATCTAATGACGTGGAACGGCCAACCCAGTAGCTTTCACTTGATTGTGACAAACTTTTTTCTCGATTGCTTCACCGAAGATCAGTTGTCGGTGGTCGTTTCCAATCTGGCAAAAATGGCCACGCCCGAAGCGAACTGGCTACTGGCAGATTTCCAAGTCGCCGAAGGACGTGCGGCGGGCTTGCGGTGCCGGTTGATCCTCGCCCTGTTGTATGCGTTCTTCAGGAAAGTCTGTGGCTTACAGGCGGGAAAATTGCACCCGCCGGATGCAGCACTGGTCCAAGCGGGGTTTTCACGGCAGCAGCGTGTGCTGAGTGATTGGGGTTTGCTCAAAAGCGAATGGTGGGCGCGGCAACAAGCGAAATAAATTTCGCGGTCCTGAAGATCTGGATTATGAAATGCGCAGATGTTGTTCCGACTTGAAAGTGACTACCAGCCTGAGGGTGACCAGGCGCAAGCGATTGCGAAGCTTACGAAATCGCTCGCCGCCGGAAATATGCACCAAACGCTGCTCGGGGTGACCGGTTCCGGGAAAACATTCACGATGGCGAACCTGATCAAAAATCATGGTAAGCCGGCGCTGATCATGAGTCATAACAAGACTCTCGCGGCGCAACTTTACTCGGAGTTCAAAAATTTTTTCCCGCACAATGCAGTCGAGTATTTCGTGTCCTACTTCGATTACTATCAGCCGGAAGCTTACATCCCACGGAGCGACACCTACATCGAAAAGGACTCGGCGATCAATGATGAGATCGAGCGGCTGCGCCTGAGTACGATGGGCTCGCTGCTGACGCGGCAGGACACGATCGTCGTGGCTTCGGTTTCATGCATTTACGGCCTCGGTTCGCCGGAAGACTACGAAAATATGATGGTGCCGGTGTGGACAGGCCAGAAACTCACGCGCGAGGAATTTCTCAGCTCGCTGATAGGAATGCTTTTCGAGCGCAATGACATCGCCTTCGGTCGTGGAAAATTCCGGGTGCGCGGCGATGTGGTGGAAGTCCATCCGGCCTATCTGGATGAAACAGCCATCCGCATTGAGTTTTTTGATGACGAGGTGGAGCGAATCACCAGCATTCACACACTAACAGGACATGTGATCGAGCGATTAGAGAATCACACGTTTTTTCCCGCAAAGCAATTCGTTACCTCCGGCGACAAGATGAAAAGGGCGGCCATCGCGATTCGGAAAGAAGCGGACGAGCAAGTGACGAAGTTTGAAAAAGAAGGCAAACTGATCGAGGCCCAACGCTTGAGGATGCGGACAGACTATGATCTCGAAATGATGGCAGAAATGGGATTCTGTCAGGGAATCGAAAACTATTCGCGCCACATCACGGGGCGTGAGCCTGGCGCGAGACCCTACACGCTGTTAGACTTCCTGCCGCGAGATTTTCTTTTGTTAGTCGATGAAAGCCACGCGACGATTCCTCAAGTGGGTGGAATGTATGAGGGAGATAAGAGCCGTAAGACCGTGCTAGTCGATCATGGGTTCCGGCTGCCGAGTGCTCTGGACAACCGACCCCTTCGCTTCGAGGAATTCATGCAAATGACTCACCAACGGGTCTATGTTTCGGCCACGCCGGGTCCGTTCGAGATCGTCAACTCGCGACCGGAAAACAAGAGCTTCATCCCCGTAAAATCAAAGGATTCCAAGGGCAAGAGCATCGCGCTTTTCGATATGAAAAAGGCGAGGATCAAACCGAGTGGCAATGCTGAGCCCGTCGAGGATTTCGATCCGACCAAACGCGGCACCCCGCTCGTGGTCGAGCAGATCATCCGGCCCACCGGATTGTTAGATCCGATTTTGATCCTGCGTCCGTTGAAGGGCCAGATCGATGAAACCATCGAACTCTGCCGCCAACGCGTGGAGCGTCAAGAGCGGGTGTTAGTGACTACGCTCACGAAGAAAACGGCAGAAGACCTGAGTGAATACCTGCAAGGCACCGGGCTCAAGGTGCGCTATCTTCACGCGGATATCGACACCGTGGAGCGCGTTGAAATTCTCCGACAGTTGCGAGCGGGTGCATTTGATATTCTCGTCGGCATCAATTTATTGCGCGAGGGGTTAGATTTACCCGAAGTTTCACTCGTCTGCATTCTGGATGCGGACAAGGAGGGATTTTTGCGCAACGAAACTTCGATGATCCAAACCGCAGGCCGCGCCGCACGCCACATCGGCGGCGAGTGTGTGCTTTTTTGCGATAAAATTACCGACTCGATCCAAGCGCTGATTGATATCACGGCTTACCGGCGTGAATGTCAGCAGGCACATAATGAGAAACATGGGATTACGCCACTGAGCGTGAAGCGAGCCTTGCAAACCAGCTTGCACACTCATGAAAACAGCGAAAAAACAGCCACTTCAAACGTCGCCGAGGACCCGGAAACCTATGACAAGGCGCGCGTCATCGCCGAGTTAGAAAGCGAGATGCGTGAGGCGTCATCGCGCTTGGAGTTCGAGCTCGCAGGGCACCTCCGCGACCAAATCATTACGCTGAAAAGCACGGCAGCCGAGCACACCCGCCTCCCGGCGAAATATCCCATCGGTAAAAAAGGTGGCGGGCGCAAACGATGACGATAAGTCCATCGACTCCGCACGCTTCATTCTTAGCCAGCAAATTGAATTCACCGGGAAATGGTCACTTTGCGGGCGTCGATTCCTTTGCTGGAACGAACACCAATCCACCGCCGTTGATGCAAAATCGTTTGTCGGTCGGGGTATTAAATCCTTCGCCTTCAAAAACGTGACCGAGGTGACCACCGCACTTGGCGCAGAGCACTTCAACGCGAACCATGCCGAGGGTGATATCTTTTTTGATCGTCACGTTTTCTGCTTTTGCCGGATCAAAAAAGGACGGCCAGCCGCAGCCTGAATCGAATTTCTGCTCCGACGTGAAAAGCAGCGCATTGCATCCGGCGCAATGATAGGAGCCCTTTCCTTGGTGCTTGAACTCTTTGTAAGCCTCACCGTTAGGCCGCTCCGTATCCGACTGGCGGAGAATGGCGTATTGCTCGGGAGTGAGCTGCTTTTTCCACTCGGCATCTGTCTTGACGACTTTTCCTGTGGGCTCGGCGGGGACTTCAGTGCGGACTTCCATGACTGCTTTCTTTTTATCCTCGGCGGAGCAAGAAGCAAGGGCCAGCGAGAATATCAACAGGGAAATTGGACGGAGGGTGATCATGGCGATGAATTAGAATTTTAGTGAATCTGTATGCTAGAGTTCCAAACACAAATTTTATTCCGATTTCAATCTTCCCCCGCCGTAAATCCCTCTTTTTAATCGCCGCATGTCGGCGCAAATCATTCTTAAACCGAAAGTCCAGCTAGGGGTCGTCACAACGCATTTCAAATTCGTAGGGGGCATTGTGCCAGATGGAGAGGGCAAGTTTCCACGCGATGAAAACGGCGACTTGCGCGTGCTTTCGGAAATGAAAAAGCTATGCGCAATTTCCCCGGTGAAAATGAACATCGTGCAACTGCCGTTCTTTTCCACGGCGGACCCAGTGGAAGTAGCGGAAATCATCCACGGGCTGATGGCGCTGGGTTTAGAAGTGCATTTTATCATCATGGTCGGCGGGGCAAATCCGATGAATCCGTCCGACGAAAATACCGTGGTCGCGCAACTGGTCAGCAGCCTCAAAGCCGCGATCACCCACGGCATCCGCCATGTGTCATCGACGTCAATCGAAGAATGGATGAGTACCGACGCAGCCCGTGAGGGCACGGAGTTCGAGGCGGCCATCGCCCAAAATGTAAAGGTCCACATGCGGGTTTACGAAGAGGCAGGAGTAGCGAGTTCATGCGTTGAAAACTGGCACATCGAGTTTCTCCGGCCTGGTGAATTTAAGACATTCACGAATGTGGATCGCGGCTGGTCATTCGTCAAAGCGGCTAACAATTCATTAGGCAAAAAGTTTTTCAAACTGCTCGTGGATGCGGCCCACTGCGGCGACTCCGGTCTGAGCATCGCGGAAAATGAGGATTTGATCCAACAGATCGCGGCGGCAGGAGAACTTGGCGTTTTCCATGCTTCGGCCAAAACCACTCGCGGCTGCCTCTCCACGGACGATGGCTGGATCGGGGCACTTCTAACTGCTGCGGCAAAGACGGGCGAGTTGAAACACGTGTTCGTGGAGGTGTTCGACCACGCGGACCCGGCGATGGAGCTTATTAGGCAGTTGGATCCCGGCCACGGCATCGATACCCGCGATGGGCGGAGCTATACGGAAGTCACCGCAGATGGGCTGGGTGACATTGCCCGCCGTTTAAACAACTTGCAG
Source organism: Akkermansiaceae bacterium (assembly GCA_043758615.1). Taxonomy (GTDB): domain Bacteria; phylum Verrucomicrobiota; class Verrucomicrobiia; order Verrucomicrobiales; family Akkermansiaceae; genus Luteolibacter. The sequence continues at coordinate 8,086 of JAYVNE010000006.1, read as the reverse complement.
GCACGTGGAATCCTCAAAGCTTGAGGTTGTGACACAACCCATCCACTGCAAAAATTCTTACGCGAATTCAAGCGGCTAGCGCAATCGGTAGGGTTGGCAATGCCAACATGCTGCAAGTGGAGTTAGATGCTCCTGATAACGCGTTAAAACTTCTTACGTTTGAGTGGCTCGATTTTCCGGTTCCGCACGGTGTTAGACCTCACAAGATCGAGCCGGGGCCATAAGCGGCGGCTTGCGGGTTCGCTGCTTCCAGCGCCCTAACGGCTACGGAAAATGCTTCAATCTGAGTTTTCGCAGCACCGGACTCACGATCACCACGGGCGAGGATCGCATCGAGGAATTCACGAGAAAGTCCGAGGCGGCTATCTTCAGCGAGGCGCTCGACGAGATTGTTGCGATCTATTTTTCCGTGACGGAGATCATTCACGGTAGCAACGGCATGCTCCTTGATGGCATGATGGGCGGTCTCCCGGCCAACGCCCGCTTTCACGGCCTCCATCATGATCGTGGTGGTCATCAAGAACGGCAGGTAGTGCGCGGTTTCCGCGCCGATGACGGCTTCATAGGCGTCCATCTGATCAAGCACGGTTAGGAAAGTTTCAAACAGGCCATCGATGGTGTAAAACGAATCCGGCAGCATGATGCGGCGCACGACGGAGCAGGAAACATCACCTTCATTCCATTGATCTCCGGCGAGTCCTGCTGCCATCGCAAGGTAACCTTTGAGGATGACGTGAAAGCCGTTGACGCGCTCACACGAGCGGGAATTCATTTTATGCGGCATGGCACTAGAACCGGTTTGGCCGGGTGCAAACCCCTCACTTGCGGTTTCATTGCCAGCCATTAGACGCAGAGTTTTACAAAATGATGATGGGCCGGATGCGAGATCCGTTAGTGCTGCAACCACTCGGAAATCCAAGGAACGTGGATAGACTTGGCCGACGTTAGTCCACACGGCGGGCATGCCAAGATGGGCGACGATGCGCTTTTCTAACTCCCCGACTTTTCCGGCATCTCCTTCGAACAAGGAAAGCTGGTCCATCTGCGTACCAACCGCGCCTTTGAGGCCGCGCACCGCGTAGTTAGAAATCACCCCATCGAGCGCGGTAAGCGAGCTGAGTAGTTCTTCACCAAACATTGCCACGCGCTTGCCGAGCGTGGTCGGTTGGGCCGCCACGTTGTGCGTGCGGGCGGTGAGAATAAGCTCGCTCCATTGCTCCGAGCGCTCCCGGAAGCGGCGCAGTGCGGCCACGGTTTTATCGCGGATGATGAGCAGTGAACGATAGACTTGAAGCTGCTCAACATTTTCCGTTAGGTCGCGCGAAGTCATTCCCTTGTGGACCTGCTCGTGGCCGGCGAGATCGTTGAACTCTTCGATACGCGCCTTCACATCGTGGCGGGTGATTTTTTCGCGAGCCATGATTGAGCCCGCATCGACACTGTCCTTCACCGCCTCGTAAGCGGCGATCGCTTCGGCAGGCACGTCGAGGCCTAAGTCGCGCTGGGCTTTCATCACCGCGATCCAGAACTCGCGCTCTAGGACGATGCGGCCCTCGGCGGACCAGATGGATTGGAGGGCGGGAGAGGCGTAGCGTTCAGCGAGGACGTTTGGAATCACGCACGGAGCTTGTCTGGCGGGTTGTTAAGTTTCAAGAGACAGTTTGGGGCATTGTGCATGAGCCACAACCCTCGGGTTACGCTTCCCCTTCCCTCGCGGGCGCTCCCGTTTCAAAACGCATGAGGTCCGCAATAAAGGTAAGTGGAATATGGCCGGTCTCACCGTTCCGATTTTTCGCGAGAACTAGCTCCGCTTCACCTGCTTTTTCCTCCTTTTCCTGCGCATCCTCCGCGTAGTATGCCGTCCGATAGAGAAGGCCAACCATGTCGGCATCTTGCTCGATAGATCCAGATTCACGGAGATCCGACATCCGGGGAACTCCGACGTTTTTACCGGTCCGGCTTTCCGGTCCCCGGTTGAGCTGGGCAAGAATACAGATCGGAATGGCGAGTTCCTTGGCGAGGCTTTTGATGCCTGCGGAAATTTCGGCGATTTCTCGCTCACGTGAATTTTCCGCCTGTTTGGTGCGGGATTTCATCAACTGGAGGTAGTCGATCGCGATAAACTGAATGTCCTCATCGCGCTTTTTCCGGCGGGCTTTGGCACGGAGTTCGTTGATCGAAATGCCGGGCGTGTCGTCGATGAAGAGCTTCGCTCCAGAAACTTCCATGGACGCGCGCTGGATGCGTTGGAGGTCGCCTTTGGTGGGCGTGTAACCGCGGGAGAGCTGACTCATGGCGAACTTGGAACGGGAAAAAACGAGACGCTGCACCAGTTGGAATGCACTCATTTCGCAGGAAAAAACCATCGAGGGTTTTCCTTGGTCGATGCAGACATGCTCGACCATGTTCATCATGAAAGACGTTTTCCCCATAGATGGGCGGGCCGCGACCACGAACATTTCGCCCGCCTTGAGTCCACTGCTCATGCGGTCCAGTTCTTCGAAGCCGGTAGAAATCCCCTGTGCACCTTTTTCCCCGGCGAGGAGTGCTTGGAATTTCTCGACGACCTCCGCGACGGATTGCTTAATGGTCGGAGCCCTATTGGTTTCTGAGCCTTCCCGGATCGCAAGCACCTTGGCCTCGACCGAATCTAGCAGGGCGGCAACCTCATCCGGCGCGTCGTAAGCCTGAGCGATGGCTTCATTCGAGTTTTGAATGATCGAGCGCAGGACGAATTTATCTTTGACGTGTTGAAGGTGATGGCGGAAATGGCCGGGACTCGGGGCATAGGTATAAAGGTCCGTGAGTGCAGAAGGTCCGCCCACCCGATCTAACAAACCACGATCTAGCAGGCGCTGGACTAACGAAACCAGCTCTACTTCTTGACCGCCCTCAAACAGGCTGATTAGAAACCCAAACAAGGTCGAGTGGGATGGCAGATAGAAATGCTCTTGCGTGAGCTTTTCCTCAATTGCCACCCCGATGTATTCCTGCGGATCTTGCAACATCGAGGAGAGCAGGCTTTTTTCTGGTCCTAACGCATGTGGCAAAGCACGGGTCACATCGTCCACCGTGGTCGCCCCTTGTTGGAGATCTGCGGTTTTACGAAAAGGTGTTACTTTTTGTTCATCAGCCATGGGTGGGGCGAGAGCTAAAATCCCTTCCCAACTCTTTGCAATCTTCTGCCTCGATTGTGAGCCGAATGTTCATAACCCATTCACAAAACCTGGAAGATCCGAAATTGACAAAATGTTCAATTTGAGTAATTTCCAAGCATGAGCCGATTGAGCATTGAAATTGATGCGGACCAGCATCGCCAAATCAAGACCCTTGCAACATTCGCAGGCCTTTCCATCAAAGAGTTTATTCTGCAAAAAACCCTTCAGTCTAAGACCAGGGAGATGGAGACTACCGAGTATTTGCTGTCATCGCCCGGCAATGCGCAGCGTTTACGCGAAGCCTTGAATACACCGAGTTCCGAGTATTTGGTCTTTGAAACCCTCAAGGACTTGGAAAATGCGCTTGGAATTTAATCCCCAAGCATTTGATGACTTGCAATACTGGGTTCAACTCCAGCCAAAAATCGCGAAGAGAATTTTACGGATGATCGAAGAAACTCTGCGCGATCCCTCCAGTGGAATTGGAAAGCCAGAACCCTTAAAAAATGAGCTTTCGGGTTGCTGGTCGAAACGAATTGATGAAGAGCATCGCCTAGTTTATCGAGTCAAGGACGAGAAACTCATCATCATGCAGTGCAGATTCCATTACAAAAAATAGCTGCCTGATGCGAGCCGTCATCCAACGAGTTCTCGAAGCATCCGTAACCGTCGAGGGAAATCCGATTTCACAAATCGGCCCCGGACTTTTGGTCTTGCTCGGCGTTGAAGATGGCGACGGGTCAGAAGACATCAGTTGGCTCAGCGGCAAGATTGCGAAAATGCGAATTTTCTCTGACACCGAGGGGAAAATGAACCTTTCTGTGACGGATATCGGTGGTGAGATCATCGTCGTCAGCCAATTCACCCTTCACGCATCCACGAAAAAAGGAAACCGCCCCTCTTTCCTTCGTGCCGCCGCTCCCGGAAGTTCGGAGCCGCTTTATGAAAAATTCTGCACCGCGATGGGAGGTGATCTGGGCAAGCCGGTGGGGCGCGGGGTCTTTGGCGCGGATATGAAGATTTCACTCGTGAATGATGGCCCTGTGACAATTCTCATCGATTCGCGTCACCGGGAATGAGCATTCTCTTGCATCGTCGGAATCGACTGCCTAGCCTGCCGCCGCCGTGCCGATTAACGCCATTTTAGCCCTTGAAGACGGACGCTGTTTCGAAGGAACAGCCTTCGGAGCCACCGGAACCACTACCGGAGAAATTTGTTTTAACACCTCGATGACGGGATATCAGGAGGTCATCACCGATCCGTCTTACCGCGGGCAGATTGTCTCGATGACGTATCCGCAGATTGGAAATTACGGGATCAATCCTGAGGATGCCGAGTCCAAGGGGCCGCACATTCGGGCCTTTGTGATCGGCGAGCTTTGTGAAGTGCCGTCTAACTGGCGTGCCACACAGCCGCTGTCCGCCTACTTGGCGGAACACCACATTCTAGGCATCGAAGGGATCGATACCCGTGCCCTGACCAAGCACCTCCGCTCAGGAGGCGCGATGCGGGCCTGCGTGACCACGGAACTCGATGCTGATAGTGCCATCGCCGCCGCGAAAGCCTCGCCCTCGATGGAAGGCATGGACTACGTAAAGGAAGTTTCCACCCCAGAATCCTACTTGTGGAGCGATGAATCCCGCGAATGGATCCTACCGAATGTCTCCACCGAACAACCCGGTCCCTATCAGGAACTTCCGCCGGTCCGTCATCGCATCGTCGCTTATGATTTTGGTTTGAAATTCAACATTCTCCGCCGCTTGCGCCAAGCTGGCTTTGAGGTCGAGGTGGTCAATTCCCGCACCACGGCGGCGGAGGTTCTCGCGAAAAAGCCAGACGGGCTCTTCCTCTCTAACGGCCCCGGCGATCCGGCAGCTCTCGGCTACATTCACGAGGAAATCCGCGCGATGATCGGTAAGCTGCCGATTTTTGGAATCTGCTTAGGCAATCAGATCCTTGCCCACGCTTTTGGAGGAAATACTTTTAAACTCAAATTCGGTCACCGCGGCGGAAATCAACCGGTGAAAGATCTCCGCACCGGAAAAATTTCTATCACCTCCCAAAACCATGGTTTCGCCGTCGATCCTGATTCTCTGCCGCCAGAAATCGAGATCACCCACGTGAATCTAAACGACGGCACTGTCGAAGGCATGCGCCATCGCGACCTGCCGGTCTTCAGCGTGCAATACCATCCAGAGGCCGCCCCGGGACCGAATGATGCGAGTTACTTTTTCGAAGAGTTCGCGTCTTTGATTGATAAATCCAAAGAAATCTAACCGCGAATGGACGCAAATGGACACGAATTGATATTTAAAAATGAGGTTTATGCCATCGTTTCGTGTGCGCTTGAAATCATTAAGGGGATTGGCCATGGGCTACATGAGAAACCTTATGAGAATGCCATGGCGGTGGAATTTGGATTGAGAGGGATTCCCTTCGAGCAACAGCTGCCGTTTCCTGTCATGTGGAAGCAGGTTAAAGTTGGTGAGTTTATCCCTGATTTGATTGCTTATCGCTCAATCGTCATTGATACAAAAACTATCGAGCGAATCACTGAGATAGAACGCGGACAAATGCTCAACTATCTACGAATCACCGGCCTACCAATCGGCCTCATTATCAATTTCAAAAAACCCAAACTCGAATGGGAACGTATCATCCTTACTCAGTAATTCTTTTCCCTTCGTGTCTATTCGCGTCCATTCGCGGTTAAAAACAAATTTTCATAAATGAACACTATCGTCGTAGGTCTCCAGTGGGGAGACGAAGGAAAAGGCAAGATCGTTGACTACCTAACGGAAACCGCAGACGTCGTCGTGCGCGGCCAGGGCGGCAACAATGCAGGCCACACGGTCATCGTCAAAGGCGTGCGCTACATTCTCAACTTGCTTCCGTCCGGCATTCTGTGGGACGGGAAAGTCAACGTGATCGGAAATGGCGTCGTCGTAGATCCCACCGGACTGGTGGCGGAAATCGAGCGCAATGAGGCACTTGGGGTTTCCATCACACCGAACAAACTTCTCATTTCGGATCGCGCTCATGTGGTCATGCCGTTCCACAAAGAACTCGATGCAGCTCGGGAAATCGCTCTCGGCGATCAAAAAATCGGCACCACAAAACGCGGTATCGGCCCTGCGTATGCGGACAAGGTGAACCGCTGTGGTCTGCGAATCGCTGATCTGCTAGACGAGGAATTCACCCGCGCCCAAGTCACCAGGCGCGTTACGGAGGTGAATGAAGTTCTCGCAAAATACGATCTGCCCCAGTTCACCGTGGATCAGGTGCTCGAAGAAGTTTACACTGCTTTCAAACGCCTCCGCCCTCATGTGACTAACACGATCCCCGTTCTTCACACGGCATGGAAGGCAGGTAAAACTATTCTATTCGAAGGTGCCCAAGGAACTCTGCTAGATATTGATTACGGCACCTATCCGTTCGTCACTTCCTCGAACACCACATCCGGCGGCTCCTGCACCGGCTCTGGCCTGCCACCGAATGCCATCCAGCGTGTCATCGGCGTTTGCAAGGCCTACACAACTCGAGTCGGCTCCGGCCCATTTCCTACCGTTGACGAAGGTCTATCAGAATATCTGCATGGCCTCGGCCGTGAGTTCGGGGTGGTATCCGGTCGTCCACGCGGCTGCGGCTGGCTGGACACGGTGCTGCTTCGCTTTGCTTGCATGGTGAATGGAGTCACGGGTCTTGCCATCACGAATGTCGATGGTCTGGACGAATACGACACCCTCCAGATTTGTACTGGCTACGACATCGACGGTGAAATCCACGAGCTGCCGCCCGCAAATCGAGAGGCTTGGAACAAGGCGAAACCCATTTACGAATCGCTTCCCGGCTGGAAATCCGACACCACTCATGTCACCCGCTACGAGGATTTACCCGCGAACGCGAAAGCTTACCTCAAACGTTTTTCGGAACTGTGTGGTGCGCCTGTGGCATTTGTCGGAGTGGGGCCAGATCGGGTGCAGACCTTGGTGGTTTAAATAAGTCATATAGGTCCTCTAAGACTTATTTCTCTATCATGTCCTCTCATCCAGAAGTCCCGCGCCACATTGCCATCATTATGGATGGCAATGGCCGTTGGGCCAAGGAACGCGGCCTTCCACGTTTAGAAGGGCACCGATCCGGTGCGGAGTCCGTGCGTGAAGTCATGGAAGCCTGCATTGAGCTGGGCGTGGAATACCTCACACTTTATGCATTTTCATCGGAAAACTGGAGCCGCCCGGAAGCTGAGGTCAACGCACTGATGGCATTGTTAGATCGCTTCCTAGATGAAAAAGCGAAGGATCTGGACCGGCAGCAGGTGAGGCTTCTAGCAATCGGCCAGTTAGACCGACTGCCGGAATCCACCCGCGCGCTGATTGAGCGGATCAAGACACGGACCGTCGATCATAAGGCGATGACTCTCGTTCTGGCGCTGTCATATGGTGGGCGTGAGGAGATTGTTTCTGCGGCCCGATCCCTTGCAACCGATGCCGCTGCAGGGACTATTTTACCTGAAGAAATCGACTCGGAGCTTTTCGCATCACGTCTCCAAACCGCGGGCATTCCCGATCCGGATCTACTCATTAGGACTTCCGGGGAAATGCGTGTTTCTAACTTCCTGCTCTGGCAAATCAGCTACGCGGAAATCGTGATCGTTAAAAAATTCTGGCCAGATTTCCGGCAAGGCGATCTTTTTGAAACGATCAAAGAATACCAACGCCGCAACAGGCGGTTCGGGGCGCTTTGACCCTGTAGTGCGGTGGCACGACACCGCTTTGGCTCAATCCCGGCGGCCGTCAGTCCGGGCATCCCAATTGCCAGGGTGCGCGTTGCAAACATTCCAAGCAGATCGAATCACCCGGCAACACGCTGGAAGGAAATTCGCAGTCTTGTGATCAAGCCAAAGCGGTGGCATGCCACCGCACTC
>JAYVNE010000005.1:0-22474 GCA_043758615.1 Akkermansiaceae bacterium | reverse complement strand
CTGAGAAAATCCGCCACGATGGTGCGTCATGAAATCGCGACTCACCCGCCGCTACCCACCTTGCAAAAGCAGCTCGCCGCCATCGGCCCGGTGAGCCAGGGCAGCGTCGCCTTCCAACCGCCGGGATCATGGCGGTGGACATTCAAGGTGATAGGCAAAACCGCCTGTGTTGCCCTGTCCGCGGAGCAGGCGACAGAGATGCTCCAAGCCATCGAGAACCACAAGCGGGTGGAAGAAATTGTGAGAGAAATGAGGGAAATCACCCAGACTTTGATCCTCGAAACGGTTCCAGGAATCCGGCGGCGAAAGCCGCTCTCCGCGATCCCAAAAGCACGTTATACTGCCACGCATCAAGATTTGTGATTTCAGATACGAATGACGCGCGCAGCGTTGGGGAGCGTAAGCGCCTCGCTTGCAATTTCTGGCACCCTCGCCGGAAATAGGCTGGAGTGACCAAGGAACTTCGGTTTCTGGTAATGCAATGCGGTTCCTGTTGCCATGGGGTCCTCGGCGAGCGCGCCAAGGACGACACGCGAGGGCGCGCGTGCTCCCCTTTAGCCGTTACCCGGCAAGATGAAGAATCCACAAATCCTCATGCGCGGCAGTATAGCTCAGAACGGGGATGGCTTATACCATGAGCCTAAAAGGCGACGGACAAATGACGCCGTCATTTCACCTCCTGACCAAGGCTTCTTGATTCCCGCTCGGCCACCCTCCATTCTTCGCCCATGTCCGAGCCCGCACTGACCCCGATGATGGCCCAATATCAGGCGATGCGGAAATCTCTGCCCGCCGACATCATCCTTTTCTATCGTCTCGGTGACTTTTATGAAATGTTTTTTGAGGATGCAAAGGTAGCGGCACCCATCATGAACGTCGCGCTCACCAAGCGCGGCGGCACCCCGATGTGCGGCGTGCCCTATCACGCCGCGCAAGGCTACATCGCCCGCTTGCTGAAGGCGAATAAACGTGTCGCGATCGCCGAGCAGACGTCCGAGCCTGTCGCCGGCAAACTCGTCTCCCGCGAAATCGCTCGTATTCTAACTCCCGGCTCCATCGACGACCTCACCCTGCTCGACGACCAACGCCCAAACTACCTCGCCGCCGTTTTTCGCCACGGAAAAAACCTCGGCCTCGCCTGCATCGATCACACTACCGGCGAGTTCACCATCGCCGAGTATTCTGACAACGGGCTGCTAGAAGACGAGCTCGCACGCATTTCCCCCTCAGAACTTCTCATCCCGGACCATCAGTCCGCCGAGTTCGGCACATTGAAAAACGGCATCATCTACGAAGGTTATAGTTTTCTTCCGGAGCACGCCACGCAGCTCCTAAAAGATCACTTCAACGTCCACTCGTTAGACGGCTTTGGCTGCGCCAATCTCCACGCCGCCAGCGGGGCCGCAGGAGCGGTGATGCACTATCTGATTCATCAGCTTCGGAGAAATTGCTCCCACCTCCACACGCCACACGTCCGGGAAAACGCCGATCACGTCCTCATCGATGCCGCCTCACAGCGCAATCTCGACCTCGTCGATTCCCGCTCCGGCAAACAACATACGCTGCTAGGCGTGCTCGACCGCACCGCCACTCCGATGGGCGCGCGCCTACTCCGCGATTGGATCCTGCACCCACTTCGGGATCTTAAAATTCTAACATCCCGCCAAGACATCATCGCTGCATTTCTCGCAGAACCATTCCTCCTCTCAAAATGCCGCGAATCTCTTAAAGGTATCCGCGACATTGAGCGCACCACCTCCCGCCTCTCCCAGGGCTCCGGCAACGCCCGCGATCTACAATCTCTCAGTAACTCCCTCGACCACATTCCCCCCCTCAAAGAAGACTTCTCCTCTCTACGGAGCGCGGAATTCATTCCGCACCTTCATTCCCGTCTGCACAATTTCACCGCACTCACCGAGCTCCTCGCCTCTGCCCTAGCAGATGAGCCCCCTTCTAACCTCCGCGACGGCGGCATCATCCGCGATGGCTGGTCCCCCGAACTCGACGAACTCCGCTCCGCCGCCCGTGGCGGAAAAGACTGGATCGCTCGCCTCCAAGAAGACGAACGCAAACGCACCGGGATCGAATCGCTGAAAATCAAATTCAACAATGTCTTCGGTTACTTCATCGAAATCACTACCAGTCACCTCGCCAAAGTCCCGGACGACTACACGCGCAAGCAAACCATGTCTAACGCCGAGCGCTACATCACCCCGGCACTCAAGGAGATGGAAAATAAAGTGTTAGGCGCGGAGGAGCGCTCCAAACAACTCGAAGCCGAGCTCTTCACCCTGCTCCGCACCCAAGTCATCACCCACCTCCCAGAACTCCAACAAACCGCCGCCGCCATCGCGGAAATTGACGTGCTTTGTGCTCTATCAGAAATTGCCCAGCTCCATCGCCACTGCCGCCCCGTGCTCGATGAATCCCGCGCTTTCTTCATCACGAACGGCCGCCACCCGGTCCTTGAACAAACTCTAACCGATGTTAAATTCGTTCCTAACGACACTGAGCTAGATCCCGACGTCGCCCGCCTCCAAATCCTCACCGGCCCCAACATGGCCGGTAAATCCACTTACATCCGCCAAATCGCGCTCATTGCGGTGATGGCCCAGATCGGCGCCTATGTCCCGGCGGAATCTGCCACGCTCGGCCTCGTCGATCGCATCTTTTGTCGCGTTGGTGCGTCCGACGATCTCTCACGCGGCCAGTCCACCTTCATGGTCGAAATGAGCGAAACCGCCCTCATCCTCAATCATGCCACCGATCGGTCCCTCGTCATCCTCGACGAGATCGGACGCGGCACTGCCACCTTCGACGGCCTCTCTATCGCATGGTCCGTCGCAGAACATTTACACGACGCCATCGGTTGCCGTACTCTATTCGCCACCCACTATCACGAACTCACGGACCTCGCTAACACCAAGGCCGCCGTCGCTAACTACAACGTCGCCGTTAGAGAGTGGAACGAAGAAATCATCTTCCTGCACAAGATCCTCCCCGGTGCCGCTGACAAATCCTACGGCATCCAGGTCGCCCGCCTAGCAGGTCTCCCCAAATCCGTCGTCGAGCGGGCCAAGTCGATCCTCTCTCACCTCGAACTTCACTCCGTCAAACCCGAAGCCAAAACCCAAGGCCCCAAGGCGAAGAACATGGTCCAAGATCAAGGAACTCTCCCCAAACCCAATCCCCCCCAAATGGACCTCTTCGCTGACTTCTAATCTTAGAAACCACGAATGAACGCTAATGAACACGAATAAAACTCTGAAAATCAACATCGTGGACAATTGCGATCTTTCACCCTGCGGATGAATGAAATTTATCCTATAACTTATTTAAAATTAGCGTCGATTCGCGTTCATTCGCGGTTTGAATTTACCCAGAGGCTAATCGGACCGCTAAATTGATTTTACCTTTGTGTCGTGATACAGGTGTTCCTACCTGTTCTTCAAATAAGCGATGTCACCCTATTCCAGTCTTCATACCAACTCGGCGTATCTTCTTTCAGTCGAAACATGTCCCTTCCCTTGATATATATATATTGTTAGATTTATTCATCGGAGTAGGTGTCTATACTGATACGACTCCGCCTGCAGGCCGGGCATTCTATCGAATCGTATTCTTACCCTGATTTTCGCGTCACGAATTCTTTACCCATCGCCTAAATTACGTAAACACTCACTTCAATTCGGGCGCAGTCCATGGGGTGGTGCGGCCAGCGAATTTAGCTCGGGTTTGTTTAATAAAATCTTCACTAACAGGAGTTGTATCGTTAGACCAGGACTGCCGAACGTAGGTGAGCACATCAGAAATTTCGGCGTCTTTCAGATCGGTATGCGGGGGCATGGCATTTAAGAATTTCTGTCCAGAAACTTCGATGGGGCCTTGAAGTCCGGCGAGCAGAATACGAGTGGGGATGGAGGGATCACCCACTGCCCAACTGGATCCGTCGAGCGGCGGGAAAACTCCGGGAACTCCTTTTCCGTCAGGACCATGGCAGGCGATGCAAGTGCGCCTGTAAACCGTTAGGCCGCGCTCGTGAACGGCTGCAACAGGCGGATTCTTGCGGACCATTTCCTTGGCTGGGGCTGACGGGTGTTCAACTTCCGCTAGATACTTGCCAACTGCGGCAATCGCGCTCTCAATACCGGCATCTTGCATAGTCTTGCCTGCAGAGGGGAGCGTTGATCCGGCGGAGGTTAGGACACCGGATGCATGGTGGCGAGCGGCGGCTTGCCAAGCGCTGTTGAGCATGGGGTCCTCAAGAATTTCCTTATGGGCGACGAGAGTGGTGTAGATCGCCTTGCCGACGCGCATGGAAGGAGGGAGTTGCGTCAGGGCGACGAAAATCTCAGCAAGCTCGCGGGAGTCGGCACCAGTGATTACGTCATCCTTGATGACCGCATCGGCTAGGACTTCATCAGCCGAAGTATTGAGGATCGCGGCACGGCGGAGCCCGCGGTTGGACGAGGCAAGAGCGGTCTTGATCGTTTCCTGATCGAGTGCAGCGAGACCTTGAAGAGCGTAAAAGGCGTGGACGGCCGCGCGGCTGTTAGCGTTGGATTTTACGATTTCCTTGAGCTTCGCGGCGGCACTCACCGAGCCGGATTCGACGATGAGGCGCTGTGCCTGGAGTCTCCAAAAAAGATTAGAATGGCCGAGGCCGGATAGCAGGGAGCCGAGGTCGTTAGAAACGAGTTTCGGATTGATGTCGTCCTTGGACCCACTCGGATAGACGCGGAAGATGCGGCCAAAAGAGCTGTCGCGCACGGGAGATTCGTAAGCGTTGCCTCGGCCGCTTTTTGCATCGTAGCCGGCGGCCGCTAGGGTAGGCGTCGGGTTGTGCTGGATGATTAGATTATACCAATCCGAAATCCAGACGGCTCCGTCTGGGCCGGTTTCCGCGCTGACCGGGGCGGACCAGGCATCCGCACTGGAGTAGAGATTGTTAGCGAGTTGGCGGGACACGTAGCCGGCACCTTTATGCGTAATTTCAAACTGGCCGACGAGTTTTCCCGTGGGCTCACAAACGAAGGCGATGCGATCGCGATAGTTTTCCGGGAAACGCTCCGAGGTATAGAACGAGTGGCCTGCACCGGCAGTGTAGCGGTCGAATTGGTCAACCTGACGAATATCCATGGATGTTGGAAAAAACTTGGGGTTTCCATCATCGTTTGGGGTTTTTGGCTGGGGAAGTTTGGCTTGTGCGTAAATTGCCTTAGCAAAAGTATAATACCACGATGGGTTGCCGTTGGCGGTGGACCCGAGGATGTCGAAATCGGAGGTGAACCCCAGACCCCAAGTGTTGTTAGTTGTGTTTTGAAGGAACTCGAGTTTGCTGCCATCAGGTTTAAATCGGAAGAAGCCGGTAGAGAATTTAAGTGGTTCGCCGCCGACAGTGCCTTCGAATCCCGCATATCCGATGGTCGCGTAGATCCAATTGTCGAAGCCGTAACGGAGGTTAGAAACTCCGGCGTGAGTGTCGTGACTTTTAAATCCACTGAATAGGATCTGGCGGACGTCCGCCTTGTCATCGCCATTGGTATCCTTAAGAAAGATCATATCTGGACCGTTGGTGCAAATGAGGCCGCCGTTGGCGAAAACTGCGGAGGTGGGGATGGAAAGCTTGTCGGCGAAGAGGGTGAATTTATCCGCCTTACCGTCACCATCGGTGTCCTCGCAAAGGTGGATGCGGTCGTGGCCGAGGTCTCCGGCCTGCAGATTATTTGGGTAGTCCACGGTCTCGATGACATAAGCCCGGCCGCGGTGGTCCCAAGTGATGTGGATGGGGTTCACGATATTGGGCTCGCTCGCGAAAAGGGAAACACAATAACCGTTAGAAACTTGAGCGAGCTTGAGCGAATCGGCAGGAGTCAGAGGCTTCTGGCCTTGGGTAATGGTCTTGTGCTCGCGGTAACCGGGCAGGATCATTTCCTCAGACTCCAGCTTCGGAAGATTCATGGCGGAGAGCTTGGGCCGGACATTTTCCCCGACGCTCCAGAGAATACCGCGGCGCAGCAGATCATGGAAGGCCGGCTGTTCCCAGCAGCGCATGTCGTGGCCGTAAGCGGTGTAAAAAACCTTGCCCTTGCCTTGGCTCCGGACCCAGGTCCATGGCTCCTTGTCGCGGGCTTGAAGGATGGTGCGGTCATCGGTCTGGCGGTCGTGGACATACGTTTCATCCCATGTTTCAAATCCGCTATAGCCGCGCATGACGGGATGCTCCGGAGCAGTGATGGTGGTGGTAAAGATTCCGGTTTGATGAGACTTAAAACGACCGCCAACGAGTTTCACAAATGTGTCCGATCCACCAAAGCAGGCGGAAGCACAGTGAATGGGAAGAAATGCGCCACCGTCTTCAACGAAACCTAACAGGGCCTTTTCCTGCGCCGGGTCCATGGCCTCGTTTTGTTTCCAATTTCCGTATAACATTAAGCCATCATAGCGATCAATTACGTCGCGGCGGAGATCAGCGAGGTTTTCGGTATAGGTGAAATTAATACCGTTTACGCCGAGGGCTTTCTTCAAAATGCGGTAACGTTCAATCGGATCATGGCCAGGATGATTCGCGGTTGGGGCCCCGAGGAAAAGAATTTCCACATGCCGAGGCGCCGAGGCTGCTGATTTCGTAGGTTGAGAAAAGCCGAGGGTAGCGGCGAGGATTCCAAGCGGGATAAACAAGATTTTTTTCATGCGAAGCGGAAGTAAACTGGGACTATTTGCAATAACCCAAACGTGAATTCAACCTGCCTTATTTCAAGTAAGGGCTGCTTGTAGGATAGCGGATTCTTTGTGTAAGATCCCGCCGCATGAATCCCGAAGTGGCGCGAACTAAATGGGATAAATTACTCCAACCCGGGCAATTCAGACACTTATTCGATCATCTTCCGGGGACACTCTTCTTTGCCAAGAATCTTGATGGACGACTCATGGCTGGAAATCCCGTATTCGTGAAGCGTTGCGGATTTCAACTGGAATCCGAAATCATCGGGATCACCGACAGCTCGGTATTTCCGCCCCGTCTCGCAGAAAAATACCATAAGGACGACGAGCAAGTCTTCACCACGGGCAAGCCACTGCTCGGTATCATCGAGTTATTTCCCAATCAGGACGGCAAACCGGAGTGGTTCATCACTGACAAGCTTCCGTTGTTCGACACGACGGGAAAAGTCTGCGGCCTCTGCGGCACAGTCCGCAGCTACGAGGCGCAGCGTGCGGCCATGCAACCTTACCTCGAACTTGCGACCGTGGCAGATCACCTGAAACTCCACTTCCGCGAGAAACTCGATGTTCCCCTACTCGCGAACCTAGCCCACATGTCCGTGCGCCAATTCGAGCGAAAATTCCGCGCCACCTTTCAAATGACGCCTCAGGAATATATGATTCGAATGCGGCTCATCGAGGCTTGCGATCTGCTCGTCCGCACCAACCAACAGGTAACAGCGGTGGCGCTGGACTCCGGCTTCTACGATCACAGCGATTTCGCCCGCCAGTTCCGCCGCCACATGGGCCAAACCGCCAGCCAATATCGGCTTGAACGACGTCGGGAAATCCCAGTCCAGCCGCTCACCCAACAGTGACCTTTCCGTCGGGATCTTACACAAGCCCGCCGCGAACCTACAAGCCGGGGCAATCAAATTCGCTAGTCTTCTCATCGCTCCCCCACGCAATTTTCCCTCACAAAATTAAGCCCAAATCTATCATGTCACAAATCAACATCGCCATCGTCGGTCTCGGATTCGGAGCCGAGTTCATCCCAATCTATCAGTGTCATCCAGACGCGAACGTAGAAGCGATTTGCCAAAGGACGCAATCGAAGCTCGATGAAATCGGTGATAAGTATGGAATCCAAAAACGCTACACTTCCTACGAAGATTTACTCGCTGACCCGGATATACACGCTGTACATATCAACTCCCCCATCCCCGATCACGGCCGTCAAGCGATCCAGGCTCTCAAGGCTGGAAAACATGTGGCTTGCACCGTGCCGATGGCTACCACCATCGAGGAATGCCGCCAGATTGTAGAGCTCGTGCAGCAAACCGGCCTCAAATATATGATGATGGAGACCGTTGTCTATGCCCGCGAATTTCTCTTCATGAAGGAAATGTATGACACAGGGGAGTTAGGAAAAGTCCAGTTCCTCAAGGCCTCTCACCAGCAGGACATGGAAGGTTGGCCGGGCTACTGGCCAGGCCTACCACCCATGTTCTACGCCACTCACTGCGTCGGTCCAATTCTGGGCCTAACACGCGGCGAGGCCGAGTATGTTTCCTGTTTCGGCTCGGGCACCATCGCTGAGGAAATGCACGAATGTTATGGCTCTACCTTCGCCATCGAGAGTTGCCACATCAAGTTCAAGGATAGCGATCTATCAGCACAACTCCATCGCTCGTTATTCGATGTGGCCCGCCAATACCGCGAGTCGTTCGAGGTCTATGGCACCAAAAAATCCGTCGAATGGCCACTCATCGAGCATGATCCGTTAGTCATCCACACCGCGAAGCTGCCCGAGCCGGAAATCCCCGCCGAAGTGAAGTGCCCAGACTTCGCCCATTACTTGCCGAAGGAGATTCAGCATTTCACCACTGGCGGCGTCTATGGCGGCGATGGTAAAGAAGACCACCTTTCCTTCACCCAAGGCGGAGGTCACGGTGGCTCCCATCCGCATCTCACGCATCAATTCGTGCAAATGTTGAAAACCGGCATCGACGCCTATCCGAACGCCGTCGAAAGCGCGAACATCACCTGCACTGGCATCCTCGCTCATGAATCCGCCCTCAAGAGTGGCGTGATCATCTACCTGCCGGAATGGACCCACCGGTCCTGATCGTGCAGCCCGCTCGTGCACTCGATAGAAGACGGTGGTTACGGATCGGGAAGGAATTAAGAACGCCATCACCCCTCCAACAAGGTCCGCACCATCGCGGCGTCGAGGCGGTTTGAGATATCTGCGTTTGAAAGAATTCCAGCGGCGAGTTTGCCCTTCTCCTGTTGGAGCTTGTGGATCCGCTCTTCGACGGTGTCCTGGCAGAGCAACTTGTGGACGAAGACCGGGTTGTTCTGGCCGATCCGATAGGCCCGGTCCGTCGCCTGGGTGGAAATCACCGAGGCTCCGCTTGGTGCGGTTCCAAAATCGACAATCCCCGCATCCAATTTCGAACCGTCATCCCTTGTGAGGGAGCGAGGTTCGACAGAATGCTCCACTCAAGGAGCTGAATGGTGAAGATTGAATCGCTATCAGCCCAAAGCCGTGTTTGGCAATGTCATTGCAAGCAGACCGTGACTCGTTTCGGATTTGGTTGGGACGAAAACTTCTCAAAACGATTACGAAATTTCCAAAATCGTTACAAATCGGCATTTCTCGAAAATTTCGATTACGCGAATGCACATCGCATGGACTTACCCGGCCGATTCACCCAGTTCCGTAGAAAATCCCAACCCCTCGCACACCACGCCCTCCAATGCGGTGATTTCGATGTCGGTCAAAACCAAGAACTCGGAAAGTTCCCGCTTACGCTTGGAAAGCCGCCCGCCGTTCTGCCTACAGAGCTTTACAAACAGATCCGCCACCCGATCCGGCAGCTCGACGATATCCCGCATTTTTCCACGGATTTCGTCATATTTGGTCAGATAGTGGAGTTCGGCTGGCAACTCGGTTTCAATGGTTTCCCGAATGAAATCGATCGTGATCCGGGCGAGGTCCGTGCAGTCGATGTAGCGATAAAAATCGGCAGTCTCGTTTTTCACCGTCATTCTTTGACGGTCATCGAGTTCGTATTCCACCAGTTCCATCAAAGGTTTCGAAAAGCTTTCGAGTGCCTGATCATACTCACGCGGCCGATTCAGAATCACCGCGGAAACCGGCAGGATGATTCCCTTGGGGCCGAAGCCGTTTCTTGCTAGAACATGATGAAGAAGAAAACGATGGATCCGGCCGTTGCCATCGCTGAACGGATGAAGGAAATCGAAAATAAACGAAACCACGGCTGCCGCGACCAGAGTTGGAACCCGTGAAGTTTCGGCGACCCAGATGCCGATAGTTGTTTGCACCCGCCGGGTGGTGATGCGCCGGGACATCAGGAGAAATGCGCTCATCAGCTCGTCAAGGTCCCCTGGTTTGGGTGCCGCAAAATGAATCCGTTCATGGCCGGGACCCAGTGTTTCTCCCACATAAACCTGCTCATCGATTTCACTCCGCCAGCCTTGGTTCGCGTAGCGCGGATCGACAATTGCCTTCTGGAGTTCCACAAGGGCTTCTTTCTTCAGAAAGCTCCGGTGCCACGCTTGTTCCAGCAGACCGATGAATTTTTCCGCCCGCTTCTGGTCCGGCGTTTCCCGTTCGATTTCGTGGCTGCTCTTGCTCTCCTTGGCGTAAAGGTAGCGAACCGCTCGTTCGAAAATTTTCGACGGGTAATCACCCGCAATCTCCTCGCATCGCTTTCGCAGCGCCTCCTCACTCCATTCGCCCAAGCCTTTTTTCCGGACCATCGGAGAAAAATCCAGCGATCCCAGAAGATTCACGTTGATCCGCTGCCGCCTGGCCTTTGTCACCGGCCCCCCCACATAAATCTCCTCATCGAGAAGGTCCACGTATCCACCCATCCCCAAATCCGGCAGATCCAGTCTCGTCCGGGTGAATTCTTCATACAGCCACCAAATCACCCGGGCATAGCGGCCCGTCGGCCTGCTCCGGACGTAATCGGTGACCTCGCCGCCGTCGAGCAGCGGCAAAACTTTGCGCAGAAGCTCTAAATGCAAGCCTTCCCGTTTGAGGGCGAATTCCAGATGGGCGAACACATCATCTCCAAGATCCCGTGCCGCCGGTAGATACTCGATCTGGCGCCCGTTCTTCTCCACCAACCGCCTCGCACCCTTGGCAAGCGCGCGGCTCTCCCGCCAATACGGCAGCGTCACAGCCCCAAACTTCTCGGCCAGCCATGAATATCCAATTCGATTACATTCGGGAGTTTCCATGATTTTTTGATTACGATTCTGTCAAAACGATTATAAATTGCTGCCTTGGTGAAAAAAGGATTACAAAACTTTCAAAACGATTACAAATGATCATTTTGCGAAAATTTCGATTACCCAGACGGAATCAATCCGCCATGAACGATCAGCGAGAGAAAAGCACTTGTTTGGCATCATTTAATCTCGCCGAGCGTGATTTCCAAACTCATCCCGAAGGCTTGATCCATGCCAATCGAGCCGACGGTGGACATCGCCAAGACTATCTGCCTTGATAAATTCTGTCCGGTGACGGGAGAAGTTTCGCCCAACTGCGGAGTAAAGAATTATCTGCAATCGGCATCTTGTCGATGTTATCTACCCGCCCGGAGGACATGTGAGGGATGAAATGGACGCGGAGTCCGAACCCGGCGTTCCGAAATTATGGACCTCAATCAGTAGGATGTTGGCAGCTCGCCGCGCAGATCGCGCTCATAATGGGAAATACGAATACCTTCAGGACGCTTGTTGGTCTTTGGATTTCGTTCTTTGGAAAGATCAGGAAGATCCTCAGGATAGCCAAAGAAGTGTTTAAATGTTTTGGACCCTGGCTTATACTCGGCCAAGAGATCCAGAATCTTACGGCGCATGGCCACGTATTCCCGCCCATTCAGGTCCAATGCTTCAATGATCGCTTGGCCAGCTTTGCTCTTGTTTTTCGGCTTTATTTCTCCTTTCCGGTCCACGGAGAGACATTCCCCGTAGGCCATTTCTTCGGGAGACGGAAGGTGCTTCGTGGCCTTGGTTCCATTGCATTCGCGACAGGCAAAGACGAGGTTGTCATAGTCGCGCTCGACGTCGGGGTGGTCGCTCTTTGGTAAAAAATGATCTATCTCATAATCCTTCCGTAAAGTGAGCCACGTCTCACGGCGGAGGCAGTAGATGCAGCGAAAAGAGAACTCGTCCCGGAGCCAGTTGCGGTACATGCCATATTTGGGATATCCCTGCGGCCCATGGCGGCGGACGTGTGGCCTCGAAGGGTAGGCGAAGGGCTCGGGGAGTTTCATGCGCCGCGCGTGGTTGAATCCTCGAAAATGAGCCGCTTCAGCTTTTCTTCGTCGATAAGCGGGCCGCGGGCATCGCCTGTGCGTTGCCAGCGGCAGTAGCAGCGGCGCACGTCGTATAGCCGTTGCAATTCGACAAACTCGGCATTCTCCGCAGCGGTGCGGCCTCCACCCCGATACTCTTTCTCAACCAATTCGCTACGTCGGTCATCGGTTTGTTCCCATTCGTCCGTGATGCGAAGAAATTCATCGAGGCGTTGAGTTTCGCGGAAATCGAGCGGGATATATCCACGCTGCTCGAACGGGACGCCGACTCGTGATACGCCATCGAAGAAATCAAGCAATTCCCGCTCAAGTCCGGCGGGCAATGCGTAGAGCTTCAGCACTTCCGCGTCCACGCGCCAGTGGAGAGCGCGAAGGTGTTCATACTCGGCCACTGTGGATTCTAATCCAATTGCCCCGATCCCATCCAGTGAAAGTTGTGAGTCACCATCAGTGGGTCTGTGAACAGTTTTCTTCGCCCGAAATTTGGCAGTTTTCGTATCATGGCCCTGCCTAGCGGAAAAAGCACGAGCGGCTGCAAAGTAGGTTCTCACTGCGTTTTCAAGTGATACTATATTATGATGGCTGAGAAGAGGCACGTGCAACTCTTTTAATAGTCGGACACCTATCTGCTTGGCCGTGGAGTTAGCCAGAGTGAAGGCGTTTGCGAATGGCCCATTCACCAATGCCCATAGCACTTCAAGCGACCAGTTTGGAGCAAAGGGAGCAAGAAGCAAATAGGCATCAGTCGCAGGACGCCCTACGGTGTCAATGAATGCCTTGTGCCTCCAAGCTCCTCCACCGACGCGCACGTGATTCATTACGACTCGCGGTTCATTTCGCTTTGTCCCGCCACATGCCCATTCAATCATTCCTTCCTTTTGATTCAGCCATTCGAGCTTCGGCAGCAAATGAGTGTCAGGTGTTGCCTCGGCCAGCAAAAACCCTTGATAGAATCCTGGCTGCTTCTTGTCAGAAACCTGCTGCTCGCCAGGCGGATAATTATCATCGCCCTCCGGATAGAAATAAAATCCTATGGTTACGTGAGTTTTGTCCTTCAGGCGCGGCAAGTATCCTGTTGCTTTCCAGACTTCACCCAGCCGAGGGAGGAGGAGATTATGATTCGGGTGTGCAGATACTTCTTCACTTGAAGTGACATCTGCTGATGGCAACTTGCTTTGGTTTCTGAATGCCTCCATGTCGGGCTTAAGAACCCGCCGAAAATCAAACTTCCCGTTCCCTTTTGTTCTTTCGTTTTGCTTTATGCCGAATAAAATTGCAGTCTCAGGCTTTGCAAACTTAAAGACATTGTGAGGAAATGTGATAATCTCACGAAGATCCATCTTCGATAATAAATCCTTCCGCAGATTCCTGAACGAGGTGCCGTCTAATAGAGCTTGGGGAACCACCAAGCCAAATAAAGTTCCAGAGCTTGAATGATTAACAATGCGGCGGAGAAGTTCACCAGCTTGCCCGCTTCGCGCATAGCGAAGATCACCATTCTTGCGTTCCTCATCCGAAAGTTGCACACCCTCAAAAGGTGGATTTGCAATGATTACCGAATTCGCCGCGATATTTTTGGCGAGATAATCTCCCTCGAACATATCCTTAACAGGATCCAACTTCCATCCGTTCGGATTTGGAATATCAGCCAGAGTGAGTGAAAGACGGGCGATTTCGAGCGCGAACGCATCTCGATCACAACCGCCGATGTGGGTGCGGAGGAACTTGCGGCGCGCGGTTCGGTCGCTGGCGATGCTTTCCGGCAGGAGATCGCTCAAGAGTCGCACGGCACCGACGAGGAATGGAGCATGCCCACACGAGGGCTCCCAGACGCGGCAGTTTTCGACGCCCAGATCTTCCTCCATCCAGCGACTCATGCGCGCCAGCATATAGTCCACAAGATAGGTGGGCGTGCGGTGCACGCTGAGAAGTTTTCTGGTGCGCGGAGAGAGCAGCGCTTCCTCATACAGCGCGCCGAGGGTTTCCGTGCTGATGCAGCGGAGCGACGCAAACTTCGCTGCTAGGTCCGCCGCGCCACGCAGTGCCCGCAGTCTCCCGTTTGTTCGGATGCGCGGCGCATCGTAATGATCAGCCACCCGGTCGAAGACGTTCTGCACGTCGTTCAAATCGAGACGGGTGAATTTTGGAACGCTCTTGTCTCGCATCAGCTTTCCGGCAAGCAGCCAGAAATTCGCCCGCACGAGCCAGTGGGAATCGGATTCGCTCATGGAGGAGGCCTTCGGTCCGAGGACCTCCAGAGAGTGCTCCAGCATTTCCTCGAAGAGTTGGCGCAGCCGCGCGCCGGCCTCCTTTTCTACCACAGGGAGCAGTCCGGCATCTACGAAGTCAAGTTGCCTCGCCCCGCCGGCACGTGCCCACGTCTTTGCCCGAAACACCGCACCTGGCGCGAAGTCGGCTTTTCGGTCCTCGAAGAATCGCTCGATATTGTTCGCGTCGAGCCGTTTTTCGCGGCGTGCGCCATCACTTCGCAAAGACCACATCTCCCAGTTCTTGACACCAACAAGGAAGGCAATCGGTATTCCAAGCTCACGCAAGCTTCCCAAGTCAACCTCTGGGGTGCGAGACTCTGGGAGAAACGCTATGCAGGATGAGCGAGCGTCGTGCGGATGATGGGCAAAGGTGACGACAGGAATGTGTCGGTCGGAAGGAAGAGGAAAACCCTTCACAATCAAATCTTCCCTATAACGACAGCTATGGAGACACCGGTTGATCAAGTGACCGGTGCGGGAATCAAACTGAATTCGGTGGTTTTCGCTATTTTCCATCGTTATTCACGCGTGATTTGAAACTATATGACCATACGGATCAGGGCGATTTCTTTTCCCGAAAAAATTACGATTCGGCGACACGGAAGGCTACAGGATGGCACCTCTGCCGAGTTGCACCCTCCGCCAAGCTACCCCTCCAACAAGGTCCGGACCATCGCTGCGTCGAGGCGGTTTGAGATATCCGCGTTCGAGAGAATCCCGGCGGCGAGTTTGCCCTTCTCCTGTTGGAGCTTGTGAATGCGCTCTTCAACGGTGTCCTGGCAGAGCAACTTGTGGACGAAGACCGGGTTGTTCTGGCCGATCCGATAGGCCCGGTCCGTCGCTTGTGCTTCCGCGGCGGGGTTCCACCAAGGATCATAATGAATCACCGTATCTGCGGCGGTTAGGTTAAGGCCGGTGCCGCCCGCCTTGAGGGAAATGAGGAAGACGGGAACCTTGCCCGATTGAAAATCCTCCACCAGCTTGCCACGGTCTTTTGACGCTCCGGTTAGTTTTAGATAGGGGATTTTTTCCTTGATCAAATGTGCCTCGATCAAGCCGAGCATGGTAGTAAACTGCGAAAATAACAGAATACGCCTGCCTTCCTCGATGAGCACCGCGAGCAGCTCCGTGAGGAAATCCAGCTTAGCGGATTCGGCGACATCATTCGAGTAGTCCTCCGGCAGCAGGCGTGGGTCGCAGCAGATCTGTCGGAGCTTGAGCAACGCATCGAGGAAAACGATTTGCGATTGCTCGATCCCCCGCGCGGCGATGGCTTCACGCACGCGCTTGTCCATCGTGGCTCGGACGGTTTCGTAGAGATCCTTTTGCCCGGAATTCAGTTCGATGAGATGAACGAGCTCCGTTTTCGGCGGCAGCTCCGTGGCCACTTGGTCTTTCGTGCGCCGCAAGATAAGCGGTGCCACGCGGGCTCTGAGAATTTCATTCCTCTCGGCATCACCGTCCTTTTCGATCGGTGTCCGGAAACGTTTGTTGAATGCATCTTCGGTCCCGAGGAAGCCCGGAACGAGGAAATTCATCAAGCTCCACAACTCACCCAAGTGGTTTTCAATCGGCGTCCCTGATAGACAAAGACGATTTCTAGCATCTAACTTGCATGCGGCCTGCGCCATTTTCGAACGCGGGTTCTTGATGTATTGCGCCTCGTCCATGACGACGAGGTGAAACGGCATGCCCGCAAGTTTATCAATGTCCCGCTGGAGTAGGGCAAATGACGTTAGAACAAGATCGGCATGCGGGATCGAGCGGAAATACTTTTTCCTCTCAGGTCCATGGAGCACCAAAACGCGCAGCTCGGGCGTGAATCTGAGCGCCTCCGCCCGCCAGTTCGGCACGACCGAGGTGGGTGCGATGACCAACGTGGGAAGGCCGCGCGATTGGCCAGATTGTTTCTCGGTGAGGATGTGAGCAAGTGTCTGGAGGGTTTTTCCAAGGCCCATATCATCTGCTAGAATTCCATGCAATCCGTGGCGGGCAAGGAACTGCATCCAGTGAAAACCCGCGAGCTGATAGTCACGCAACGTGGCTTGCAAGCCGGTGGCAATTGGAACGGCATCGATTCCAGAAAAGTCTTTGAGTTTCCCGGCCAGCCTCGCGAGGTCCGGTGGGGTTGCGATGCCCAAACCATCAAGACCCGCGAGCGAGGCGGCATCCAACGCGTGGAGCCGGGCTTTGTCGGGAAACTTCGGGTCTATCAGCGCGGCGAGGTGTTGGAGGATTTTTCGCACGCGGCCGATGGGGAGTTTTAGCGCATCGCCGTCGGGCAGCGGCGCGTAAATATGGCCATTGTTAGGACGATCCAGCGTTTCTTCGAGAAAATCATTTTCTAGCAGCCCAGCAAGAATCGGCAGGAGATCGTAGCGCTGGCCACCGACATCGAACCCTACTGATAGACTAAACCAACCCCCATCGCCTGGCGAAAGCGAGCTATCCCATTTTTCTGGATCCGCCTCATGCACACGGTGGCCCACGTTGTCTGCGACAGTGACAGTCCAGCCGAGAGACTCGAGACGTGCAACCATTTCACCGCGAAACTGGTGCCAGAACGCATCGGTCGGCACTCGGCTAGGATCGGGAAACCAGCGGTCCGGGCTACTGGATTTGTGAGCATCACGGGTTTTGAGGTTAAGGAGAAATTTCCACGCGGAGTTCGATTGCAGCGAGGAGAGCCCGGTATCACGGAGCTGTTGGGTGGCCGCATTTTCAGCAGCGGCATCGTGTTGTAGGATCGCCGCTTGGCCCTCCTGAGTGATCGAGCTGATCCAATCCGGCGCGGTGGAACGGAGGGAAATACGATGCTTGTCGTAGATGACCCACGCCTCTGCGGAGATCCAGAAATCCAGCTCTGGCTGGCCTAACGATTGCAACAAAAGCCGCGTCGCCCGATCCACGGGCTCACGCCTAACCGTCAGCTCGAAGCGCGCCTCATATCTCAACCTCGGTAAATCCGGCGGCGGGTCTTTCATCAGTTCCCGCGCACTGGGCAATGCGGCGGCGACGGCACCCGCGACTCCGCGCCCTTGCAGACGGACGGGATCGCGTTCCTTCGCTGCTCGCAGAATGACTGCCGTCGCATGATGACAGAAGCTGCCCACTTCACAGGAACAAAAGGTTTCAAACTCCCACGAGTTTCCCATTTGCCAAAGATTCACCTCCGTCTCGTCTTTCCCCACGTGCGCGATTAAACTGATAGATCCCGGTGCCAGTTCCTCCATTCGCAGATCCCGCACTTTGTTCACGAGCGGGTTCGCGGCGGCGAGAATCTCGTCGTCGAATCGGTCCTTCCAGCGGGAATCCCCGAGAAACGATGATATGTCAGTTGAAGCTGGCAAGAGCGGCAGATTCAAGCATCAGTGCCCCGCGTCAAGCTCCACGCGGTGACTTGCATTTGAAAGGTTGAAAAACCTTGAGCTACGGTCATAGGAAATCCCTTCCAAAACTACCTGATTCTCGCTCAAGGATTGCCAAGTCGTTTAGATTCTTCAGGATGCGCCCGTGAAAGTAACGAAAGCTGTCATCACCGCTGCGGGCAAAAGCCAACGGACTCTCCCCCTCCAAACGCTAGTGGATCGCGATGGCACCCCCAAGTCCGCCCTCGCCATTCTCGCAGAGGAAATCACAAACGCAGGCATCGAAGAAATCGCCGTCGTCATCTATCCGGGTGACGAAGCCGCTTACGCCGCCGCCGCTGGCCCTCATGCTCGCAGGATGCGCTTCATCGAACAAACCCAACCGCTCGGATACGGTCACGCCGTCCACTGCGCTGCCGATTTCACGGCCGACGATCCATTCCTTCTCATGGTCGGTGATCACCTCTACCTCAGCCGCACCGATATCTCCTGCACCGCTCAACTTCTCGCAACCGCCTCCACCGAAAAGTGCGCGGTCTCTGCGGTCCAAGCGACTCATGAAAGTAAACTGCCTAACTACGGGGCGATCGGCGGTCGGCGAGTCACGGGCAACGACCGGCTTTACGAAATCGAAGCTGTTATCGAAAAACCTACCCCCACCGAAGCGGAACAAAAGCTCGTGATCCCCGGACTCCGCGCGGGCAATTACCTCTGCTTTTTCGGTCTGCATGTGCTCACTCCATCCGCCATGGAAATTCTCGCCCGCCAACTCGCAGACGGCAGAGCAGACCTTTCCAGTGCCCTCTCGGAAATTGCCCGCCGTGAGCGCTATCTCGCCCATGAACTCCAAGGCCGCCGACACGACATCGGACTGCACTACGGTCTCCTAACAGCCCAACTCGCCCTGGGCCTCGCCGGCAACGATCGCGATGAAGTGCTCACTCACATCGTCGAGCTGCTCGCCCAATCCCAAGCCTGAAATCCTCATGGCGCACCTCCTCACCTTGATCACCTCGCCGGACGCCGCCGTCCGCGATCTCTCTCTCGACGACGCCTGCGGAAAACTCGGCCTCGCAGAACTTCTCTCCGAAGCCGACGAGCTCGATGCCTTCCGCCGCCAGAGTGAAAATCTCTATCACCGGGTGCGGGCGCTTCTTTTTCTATACTCCATCCATCGCTTCCACCTCCCCGCTCGTCTCGCAGAAAATGCATGCCAGCCGGGTGCGATCCCATTCAAAGGTTATGAAAACCTGCTAGAGCGCCGCTTTGAGGAAGCCATCGATGTCTTTTTAAAAAAACAAAGTGCGGAAGGCCCAGGCGATGGAATTTCCAGCGCCCTCGCATCCGCCTATCAGCGCCTTGCTTTTCAAACCCTCGCCGATCAGGTGCGCCGCAGCGTCCGCAGTGTGAAAGGCAATCAATGGATGTTCCGGATGGGCCATCCCGCCGATCAACCGCTGCGAATCCGTCCAGAAATCATTCGCCGCGATCCGCAGTCCGGTGCCTATCCGATTCTCCGCGAGCGCACTCCCGTCCGCATGGATCTAACTCATTGCGGATGGAGCGATATCTTTTTCCTCGGCATGGACTATCCAGAAGGTGCCAAAGTGCTTAATATCTCGGTCGATCTCGCCGTCCACGGCCGCGACAAAGAGCCGAGCCCACCAGTCGAGGCCAGCTTGCGCGTCATCGAGGAGCCCGTGCTCAGACTCACCAGCGTGGACCTCGGATGCAGCGCGGAAATTTCCAGCCTGAACGAGGTGTTCGATTTTGCCAAAGACTACCTTGGCTTGCTCAAAGCTGCGGTGATCGCGAGCGGCATCGTCCCACCCGGCATCGAGGGCTCCGGGCAGAGTCTTGCGGATTTGTTAGCAAGAGTCGTGGGCCCCGGTCGTGGTTTAGAGTTGGTGAGCAACGTGAACAACATTCCAAAAGGATCACGGTTAGCGGTTTCCACAAACTTGTTAGCGGCGCTCATCAGCGTTTGCATGCGTGCCACCGGACAAGCGCGCTCGCTCACTGGGCCGTTAGAGGAAAACGAACGTCGTATTGTTCTCGCCCGCGCACTGTTAGGGGAATGGATCGGTGGCTCTGGTGGAGGTTGGCAGGATTCGGGCGGTGTTTGGCCCGGCATGAAGCTGATCGCTGGCACTCCCTCCGAAGAAGGAGACGCCGAGTTTGGCATTAGCCGTGGACGCCTGATGCCTACGCACAAGATTCTTGATACGAACGATGTCCCTACTGAAGCGCGAAAAAAACTTCAAGACTCGCTGGTCCTCGTCCACGGCGGCATGGCGCAAAACGTCGGTCCGATTTTAGAAATGGTCACCGAGAAATACCTTCTGCGCTGTGGCCCCGAGTGGATCGCCCGGCAGCAGACACACGGCATTCTTGATCGCATTCTAGCAGCCCTCCACACCGGCGATATTCCCGCGATCGGTGCCGCGACCACCGAAAATTTTCGTCGTCCACTCCAAGCGATCATTCCATGGGCGAGCAATCTTTACACCGAGACACTCATCGAAAAAATCAGCGCAGAATTTGGCAAAGACTTCTGGGGATTTTGGATGCTCGGCGGCATGGCCGGCGGTGGCATGGGATTCATCTTCGCGCCGCATCGGAAAGCAGAAGGCCAACAGCGGCTCCAGCAGATCATGTCGGAAACGAAAGCGATGCTCTCGTCTGCTCTGCCCTTCGCGATGGAGCCCGTGGTTTACGATTTCGCGATTAACGAGCGCGGCACATGGGCAGACCTGCTAGAAGGACAGGACGCATTAATGCCTGCTGGTTATTACAGTTTCATCGTTCCACAACTGCTACGCAAAGGCCGCCATGAGCTCAGCGCATTGCGAGTGGCAGAACTCGATCATTTTGCTGCCGCGTGCCGGAATCATCCAGAACTCAGTGGCATGGTCCAAACTTTGTTTGATTCCATTTTCCCACGCGGCCTTGGCAAAAACGAAAGCCGCGATTCGCTTGAAAAACTGTTGGATGAAAATGGTTTCGACCGCACTGCCCATGAGCAAATCCGCGAGGACTTGAAGGCCGCTCGCATTGGGCTGGCACAAAACCGCTTGCCCGCGAATACCGTCATCGAAGACGTTAGAGAAGGAGATTTGGTGGATGCAACTTCTCACTCATTGCCGAAAAAACTTTATGATCTCGGCCTCTCTGCACTGGCAAATGGCGAGGTCGCCGTCGTCACGCTCGCCGCCGGTGCAGGTTCCAGATGGACGCAGGGTGCAGGCGTGGTGAAAGCGCTCAATCCGTTTTGCAAGCTCGGTGGCCGCCATCGTTCATTCATCGAGACGCATCTCGCAAAAAGCCGCAAAACCGGGAAACTAACAGGCACTACACTGCCACACGTTTTCACGACTAGCTATTTCTCGCATGCGCCGACCGAGCGCTTTCTCGCCGAGTATGATCAATACGGCTATGAAGGCCCACTTTTCCTCTCCCAAGGAAAATCGATCGGCTTGCGAACGGTCCCGACTGTGCGCGACCTACGCTTCGCATGGGAGGAAGTTCAGCAACAGGCGCTCGACGTGCAGCAGCAAAAGGTGCGCGAAAGTGTCCGCTCTGCCATCATCCATTGGGCGGAAACGACCGGCGAAGCAAGTGATTACACCGATAACCTTCCCCTCCAGTGCATGCATCCCGTAGGTCACTGGTATGAGATTCCGAATCTTTTGAGAAATGGCACTCTTGCTAAATTGTTAGCAGATCGCCCGAATCTCCAAACACTCGTGCTACACAACATCGATACGGTCGGCATGAACGTGGATCCTGCGTTACTGGGGCTTCATCTTTCCAGTAAGGCGGGTCTAACATTTGAAGTCATCAACCGCCGCTTAGAGGATCGCGGCGGCGGTCTTGCTCGCGTCAACGGCCGGACCCAACTGGTCGAAGGCCTTGCGATGCCGCGAGAGCAAGACGAGTTCAACCTTTCATTTTATAACAGCAACACTTGCTGGATTCAGATCGATGCACTGCTAGAATCGTTTCAACTCACTCGCAAGGATTTGGCGGATCTCGAAAAGGTCAACGCCGCCATCCGTGCGCTCGCTGCAAAAATGCCGACGTATATCACGCTCAAGGACGTCAAAAAACGTTGGGGCAATGGACAAGAAGATGTTTTCCCCGTCTGCCAATTTGAAAAGCTTTGGGTGGACATGAGCAACTTACCATCCATTGAAACACGTTACGTTGCGGTTCCCAGAGTCCGCGGACAACAACTCAAGGACCCCTCCCAGCTCGACGGCTGGCTCCGAGACGGCTCCGCCGCCTACCTCGAAAGCCTCTGCGACTGGGGCTGAAACGAGCAGAAGCTAACAAGGGTGGAGGCCTAAACATAAAAAGAAAAATTGAACCGCAGATGGACGCAGATGGACGCAGATAATGAATGAGCCGAATGTAGCGGCGCTCTGTGAGCGTCGGACTAGTGAAGTGGTTGGGCACGTAGGTCCGGCTGCGTTTCTCAATTAGCGACGGTCAAAGACGCGCCAGCTACAAAGGCAGATGGACGCAGATTCATCCAGATAATCGAAGAGTTGAATAAAATGATGCACTCACCCTCAGAACTAACACCCGCTTCCATATACATCTCTTAACATCCGTGTCCATCTGCGTTCATCTGTGGTTCCTTTCTCTTCCTAGCATCAAAAGTTGTCACTAACTGTTAAAATAAAGAAGCTAACCCCATCGATAAAAGCGCGCCACCCCTCGTGTTACAGCTTGTCTCGGAATTTGTGACGTTCATCTCTGCGCCCCTCTCCCC
>JAYVNE010000004.1:0-7897 GCA_043758615.1 Akkermansiaceae bacterium | reverse complement strand
ACTTTGCCGCCGGAATCACCGCGAATGCCATGGTGGGTGGTGATAACTGCCACCGTGGGGCGGTTGTCGGTAGCTTGTTAGGGGTGGCATGTGGAGTGTCTGAAAAATTTAAATAAAATGAAATGTTGCTATTCCGTGGGGGGAAAGCCTATAGATGCCCCGATTGAACAGCGAAAGTTTGTTTTTTCGCTCTTTGTTCGATCTGTGACGCCATGGTTCAGGAAAGTGCTTTATTATCAATGGCGTCATTAGAATAGAATTATATGGATATCTACGTGGGCAATCTGCCCTATACTGCTACTGAAGGCGATGTTTCCGAACTCTTCGCCGCTTTTGGACCTGTTGAACGGGTAAAAATCATCACCGATCGTGAAACTGGGCAATCCAAGGGATTTGCTTTCGTGACCCTCGGTGATCAAAGCCAGTTGAATGCAGCCATCGAGGCTCTCAACGACAAAGACTATAACGGTCGTCCTCTTCGCGTGAACGCATCCGAGCCAAAAGAATCCCGTCCAAGCGGCGGTGGTGGCTACGGCGGCGGCGGCGGCGGTGGCGGTGGCGGCTACGGCGGTGGCGGTGGTGGCGGCGGCTACAAAGGTGGCGGCGGCGGTGGCTACAAAGGTGGCGGCGGCGGCGGTGGTGATCGTCGCGGTGGCGGCGGTGGCGGCGGCGGCGGTCGTTGGTAAGCCAACGTTTCCTAACTAACGTTTTTTAACAGCACCCGGTTTCCGTCACAGGAGGCCGGGTGTTTTTTTAGTTAGGGGCAACTTTCAATGACGCGGATGTCGGTAGGATCTCGTGCCCCTCGTGAGTCTCCTCATCGAATGATCGACTCCCCAACAAACGGTCCGATGGTCGTTAGAAACGGAAGATGAGCCTCCCGTGGAGATCCGCCCATCCAAGCGCAGCGAAGTCATCCGCCAGTCGTGGGCTTTTACAGGAATTGGCCGCTGAATGTGTTCGATAAAATGGCCCGGCCAAACGGAACCATCACTGGATTTCCAATGTTCTTTGAATTCAACATCAACGTCCGCTCCACGAGTGGAGTCCATGCCATTCAGGGAAAACTGAAACCGCTTGAGCAACCCGCTTTCCACGCCGATCCAAGCGATGAAATGATCTTCCGTGGAATTTCCAAGCCCCGGGTGAAGGCGCCCTGCGATGAGGCGGCAGCGCTCGCCTGCGATGGATTTTTCATCTAGCAGACTCAGATCGTCTCCATGCTCAAGCAACCATGACGAGCCGAACAGAAAAACGGTATAAGCATCCGCAACAAGCGCGGAAGCATCCTGAATTTCGTGGTCACTTGAGCGGACACCATTCAATTTCACTTCGATTTGCCGCTGCTGGCGCAACACTTCCTTCGTTCCCGACGGTCCTGAGTGAATTTGGCGGACTTTGCATAGGCGAGGTTGATAGACTTCCAGCGAGGTTTTCCGGAAAGCGGGATCAGTGAGGACAGGCTGCACCTTGGTGGCGATAGTGCTCCATTTTCCATCGTAAGAAACCTCCACGCGCTGGTATTTTTGCCAAGAATCTCCACTACTCGCGGAAGAGCATTTGAGAATGGCCTTCGCCTCGGCAGATGAAGCCTTGTTAGTCGCCACGCCCGGCACGGGGAGAGTCGAACAAGACGTAAGCAGCGCGGCGGTGATTGGAGCGAGGAAGTAACGCATACGCCAACAAAGAACCGGAGTGGCTCCTGTCAAGGGACTCTTTGGGTATTAGCGAAACTGGTTCTGCTCTACTTGATAACGATAATCGGCACTTGCTAGTTTTTTGATGAGTTCGGCCTCATTCAGGTGATGGGTTTTTAGCAAATCCTCTAACGAGTCGCAGTGATTGCGCAGCTCGGTGTTGACGAGTCCGACCAGGAGGTGGGGGTCCATCTGAAGGTAATTCGAAAGATTCATCGCAGCGCGAGAATGACGGCGGGGCAAAGTCCGGCAAGAAAAAGTCGCGAGTCGCATGGGCTCTCCTGAGTGGTATGAGTGCTTGTTAAGCGTCCGGTCCACCTGATATTTTACCCTTTAGCGGAATCGACCGAAGGTGGTTTCAAATTGTTAGTGAATGAAAGTTAGATAGGTACAGGTGGGGAGCTCTTCCAAAAAACAGGATGCAATTCTTGACAAGATGCTGGGAGCCGATTTCGAACAAGCGGGTTGCCAAGCTGTTACTGGGTGGCCATTTCGGTGGCGGTCAAATCTTTCGACTCGAAACTCCAGACGGAAAGATTCAGCTGTGATAGGATTCCGGGAATTGACGGGGGCATTTGCGGCAGGTAACACTTCGCCCATCCATGCCAAAAGGACTCTTCATCGTCATCGAGGGAATCGACGGCACCGGAAAATCGACGCAAGCCCGCCGCCTCGGTGAGTGGTTCACCGATCAGGGTCGCGAAGTGGTAGTTAGCCACGAACCTACGGACGGGCCGTGGGGAACGAAGCTGCGAGAATCCGCTTCGACCGGGCGGCTTTCACCTGAGGACGAACTTCAATATTTTCTGAATGACCGCCGTCAGCATGTGGAAGAACTCATCGCGCCCTCGCTGGCTGCCGGAAAAGTGGTGATTCTGGACCGCTACTTTTTTTCATCAATGGCTTACCAAGGCGCACGTGGATTTGATCCGTTAGAAATCCGCAGACGCAACGAGGAATTCGCACCCTTGCCGGATCTGCTATTGATCCTCGATCTCGATGTGGACACCGCGCATGCCCGGATCGGCGTGCGGGGTGATACGACAAACGAATTCGAACAGCGCGAAAACCTAACCCGTTGCCGAGAAATTTTCCTCTCCCTGAAGGACGAGCCGTTTGTGCGGGTGATCGACTCGAACGGGACACTCGATAACGTAGCCGCAAGAATTCGCGAGGAGGTAACGGCACGTTAGGCCCAAGCAGGACGCTCGGTCTCGAAGGTCATCTCTGCCCCGGTGAGCGGGTGCTGGAACGTGAGTTTCCACGCGTGGAGCTGAAGCGGCGCATCCTCCGGCGTGAGAGTTTGCGTGTTGCCGATCTTCCGGTCAGATAGATACGCAGGATCGCCGATGACCGGAAACCCAAGCTGCCATAGATGGACGCGGATCTGATTGGTGCGGCCGCTGCCAAGTTTTGCTTCTAGCAGGGAGGTATTATCCAAGCAGCGCTCAATGACGGTGAAATCCGTGCGAGATGCGAGTCCGTTTTCCTCGTCGATCACACGGGTGCCCATGACATCGGGCTCAGAGGAAATGGCAGCCTCGGAAAAAAACGTGTTATGCTCGGGATGACCAAGCGATCTAACAAGATAGCGCTTGACCACTTTGCCTTCGATAAACTGCTGCTGCAACACGCGGCTGAAGTGGCGGGTGCGGGCGAAAAGAACCAGGCCGGTGGTGTTCGAGTCTAGGCGATGGACTGGACGCGGATACTTCGGCGCAAACGCCTCATTGAGGATGTGTTGCAGCGTGTTCCGGTGGAAGCGACCGCTGGCATGCATGGGCAGCGGCGCAGGTTTGTGAATGAGTAAAATCGCCTCATCCTCATGCAGCACGCGGATGTCGGCGGAGACTGGCGGCTCGACATCAGCGGGGAAAACCTGCACCACGCGCTCGCCACCACGGACGATGTGATGCTTCCCACGGACGGTGCCGCCGTAGTTGACGAAGCGGCCTTCCTCGCATCGGCGTTCCCATTCTGTGCGGGGAATCTGCGGGAAAATTCCACACAGCGAATCGAGCAGTTCATAGCCATCATAGGCTGCCGGCACATTCACTGGACGGCGGTTTTCGCAGGGGATAGACCCCGGTAATGGATTAGATGCCTTGGCAATCGCAGCTTGGATTTTCGCGATCCGCTCCGCCATGCGAGTGGGTTCGCTCACGAAACAATGCGGGCAGCTAACACTCTCCACGTATCGGGGATCTTGCTGATCGGAGAGATCGAGTGGTGCCTGACAGGCAAAACAAACAGCGGTGCTGGTTTCACACAATCCTGGATCAACACCGACACGTTGGTCGAAGACAAAACATTCACCCTCATAATGATCGCCGCCGCATTCTTCGAAGTATTTTAGAATGCCGCCGTCGAGTTGATAGATATTTTTGAAACCTTCTAGCTCCATAAAGGGACCCGCTTTTTCGCAGCGGATGCCACCGGTGCAAAACATGATGACCGGTTGGTCTTTCAGTTCTTCCGGCAGCTTTCGTACCGCTTCGGGAAACTCGCGGAAGGTATTAATGTTAGGAATGAGCGCCCCTTTAAACGTGCCGAGTTTCACCTCGTAGTCATTCCGGGTATCGAGCAAAGTAACTGGGCGTCCCTCGTCAAGCCAGCGCTTCAATTCAAGGGCGGAAAGCTTCGGCGAAGTGTAATTTGCGGGGCGGACGGCCTCGACACCGAACGAGATGATTTCTTTTTTTAAGCGCACCAGCATGCGGTTGAATGGCTGAGTATCGCTGAGGCTAAATTTTGGAGTTAAATCTTCAAGACCATGAATGCCACGGAGTTTTACGAGAAGCTGATCGATGGATTCCGCCGCTCCGGCGACGAAGAGATTGATGCCTTCGGTGCTGAGGAGAATCGTCCCTTTCAGTCCCCAATTCTTACACTGCTTGGTCAGCTCCTCACGCAGCTCCTTCAGCCCAGTGAGTTCGGCGAAGCGATAGGTAGAAATATTGGTGACAATGGGCACGGCTGGAAAACAGCACGAAGGCCACCCGCTTGCCAGTGAGAAACCAGAATTTTTGCGGCGGCGGAAGGCGGAGGTTCTCAGGCTTAGTGAAAGCGCCGGGAAAATCCGACTAGGAAATGAGAATGAAAGAGTCGTATGAAGAACAACTCGCTATTGCGTATTGCGGGACGAGTGAGACATGGCCAATTTTCCCTATTGCCAAACCTGCTGAAGTCGGTTTAGGTTTCGCCCGCCGCAGGCAAAAAAGCCTCATAGTGTAATGGTAACACCGCAGATTTTGATTCTGTTATTCAAGGTTCGAGCCCTTGTGAGGCTATTTTCATGACTCCAGCGAGGGAATGAATTGTAAATTTTGTAGAAGCGGGCAGGTTTTGCGTCGTGATTGATCTTGATGCGAATGCGACGACGCCGTTGCTACCGGAGGTGCTCGATGCGATGTTGCCGTGGCTGCGAAATGGCTATGCGAACCCCTCGGGGGCTTATGCGGGAGCGAAATTGGCGCGAAAAGCGATTGATCACGCACGCGGTCAGGTCGCGGATTTGATTGGGGCGGATCCGTCTGAAATCATTTTTACGGGCGGCGGGACGGAGAGCGTAAATACGGCACTGCGGTCGTTGGATTTGCTGGTGGGGGAGGGGACCGCACTCGTTTCTGCCATTGAACACAGTGCGGTGCTCCGATGTGTGGAAAATCTAGCGAGGGAGGTGGCGATCATCCCAGTGATCTTGGGCGGACGCATCGACATCGCTGCTTTCCGCATGGCCTTAGAGGGTGCTGCTTATGTTACTTTAATGGCTGCGAACAATGAAACGGGCGTGATCCAGCCGCTGCGGGAGGCTGTCGAATTAGCTCACGGGAAGGGTCTCCCCGTGCATTCAGACGCGATCCAAGCGGTTGGGAAAATTCCACTGAACGTCCGTGAGCTGGGAGTGGATTTGCTTTCCCTATCCGCTCATAAATTTCATGGTCCCAAGGGTGTGGGCGCTTTGTATGTGAGGACAGGCCTGCGCTTTGAGCCGTTATTTCATGGTGGCGGTCAGGAAGCGGGGAGGCGCAGCGGCACGGAAAACACGGCGGGAATTGTGGCGATGGGAGCTGCGTCTGAGTGTGCGAAACGCTTCCTAACGAATATCACTTCGTTATCAGCGATGCGGGATGCGTTCGAGCAAACCGTGTTAGCCGAAGTTTCCGGGGTGACGCCGAATGGTGACCCTGCGCAGCGGTTACCTAACACGAGCCACCTTTCGTTTGATGGCTGCGATGCAGCGGGTCTTTTGATTCTGCTAGATGAGGCGGGTGTGGCTTGTTCCGCAGGGTCCGCGTGTATGGCCGGAAAGCAGCGGCCATCTCACGTTCAGTTAGCGATGGGGATTCCTGAAGCGCGGACGAAGAGCAGTTTACGTATCAGTTTTTCGCGGATGAACACCCTGGCAGATGCTGTGGCAGCAGCGCAGGCGGTGAAACGCGCGGTAGAGAAACTGCGACGCGTGCAGGGAGCCGGGGTGGGGCCAGTGGTGGTTTATTCTCGGTAAGAGAAGTGCTCAGTTCTTGCTGCGGAGACGGTTGAGCGTTTGTTCCGCGGCTTGGATCACGGTGGCATCGTTGTTGGTGTTTTTCGCAATGGCGGAAATCAATTGGTAGGCCCATGTTTGGTCTCCGTAGTCGGCCAGTCCGCCAATGAGCTTCTTTTGTTGATCTGCGCTTTTCGCCTGCGCGGCGAGTTTGGTCCAAAGCGCCTCGATGACTTCCGGCTTGCGACTGCTTCCGGGCTCAGCCGCAAAAAGGAAGGCGGAATCGAATGCCCGGCCCCGGAGCTGCGCGTCCTGTGAGTTCGCAAGGACATCGAGAAGAATTGGATAAGCTGACTCGTCAGCCCACACGCCGAGCGCGGAAATAGCGGCGCTTTTGCTTTGTAGCTCGGGGCTGTTGAGGGAGCTTTTGACTAACATCATGGCTTGGTCGCCACCACAGCGGGCAAGCAGCCTGAGCACGGACTCGCGCACTTTCATATTGGATCCGTTGATATAGGCGGAGCCTAACTGGCCACTGAGCGCACTACGTTGCGCATTCTTCCTGATAATTTCCGCAAGGGCTTCTTCAGACGCCTTGCGAATATCATCATTGGCCGTGGTCTGTACCAGATCTAGCAGCTGTGGGAACTGATCCTCTGTCGCGGTGTAGCGGATGGCTTGGACGGCGGCGGCTGCGAGTGCGGGGTCGTTCGCGGCGAGCGCGTATTCCAACAGGGCGGGAGCTGCTGCGGGGCTCTTGCGTTTGCGGAGCACTTCGCGAATGAAGTTTCCTCTAACGTCTGTGGAGAGTTCCGGGCGTTTGAGAGCGAAGGTCGCAATGACGCCATCCACATCTGTAGCATCCCCCGCTTTGGCCTTGGCGAGGGCTTTGTAAAGGAGCGGATCCTGCGCGGTTGCCTCGGCAGTGGTGGCCTTGAGAAGGATATCGAGCTTGATCTTATCGACTGTTAGTTCAGTGGTTTCTTTTTTTCCAGCGGTGGCAAGCATTTCATCATAGAGCAGCCTACTCGCGTCCTTGCGGGTCAATTTGAAAATCACAAGGCTCAAGACTAGTACACAAACTCCAATGACGAGGGCGATGTTAGTTTTCTGGCGCTTGCTGAATTTCGGCTTTTTGTGTTGCAGAAACTCCGGGGGAATCGCGGTGGTGGCGGCGACATAGATTGGCCCCGTGTGACTGGGGGCGGGCTCGGGTTTCGGAAGCGGTTTAGGCTCGTTATAGACGCTCGGTTTCGACCCTTCCGGTGGCTTGAGCGCTTGCGGTGCGGGGGTGGTTTTTACGGCCCCGGCATGGGCTAGCAGAGTGGTCGGTGGGGCCACTGTCGGGATTGGGGCCGAACCGGTGTGGATGATCTGCTTGGTCGTTTGGCCGAGTGGATTGCGGGCCGCGGGAGTGCTGGGCCGGGGAATACGGATAGGCTGCGGGCCGCCACCGCGAACAACCAAGGGCGCGCGCTGGGTGGATTGGGCGGGCGGTGCCGTTCCTAAACTCAATTTTGGATTAGGAACCTTATCGTTTTGAAGGAAGACGTGCAGTGATTC
The DNA here is from genome assembly GCA_043758615.1 of Akkermansiaceae bacterium. Lineage (GTDB taxonomy): Bacteria > Verrucomicrobiota > Verrucomicrobiia > Verrucomicrobiales > Akkermansiaceae > Luteolibacter. The sequence continues at coordinate 151 of JAYVNE010000004.1, read as the reverse complement.
CCGCGCCGATGCGGGCCGATCTGCGGCCTGCCGGTTGATGTGCCACATGATCCAGTCACAGGCCCAGACGGGAATGTTCGGGCGGATCTCTTGGATCGGAGTGACCGTATGCTGCAAGTGGGCGGTCATCACTTCGTGCCCAGTTTCCCCA
>JAYVNE010000003.1:0-7911 GCA_043758615.1 Akkermansiaceae bacterium | reverse complement strand
AGCGGCGCTATCGCTGCTTCGCCATGGATCTCGCCAGCATTTCAAAGGCGCAGGCGCATGTGCCAGAGGAAATGCTGCTTCCCATCATCGCCCAGCTCTATCGGGTCATGATCCTCGCCCTGTTGCTACAACTCCAGAGCGGTCGGCGTCCGACCAAGCGGATGATCGAACTGCTCCATTTTTACGCCCAAGAGATGGTGAGCGAAACAGAACTCATCGCAGGCCTCAAGGCCCGGGCGCGAGAGGCGGATCTGGCGCGCGAGAGTTCTCGCAAACGCTACAGGCGAGTCCTGTTAGTCGAGGATTTGGGCGAGGACGTAGGGGAGGATGCCGCCGGCACGATAGTAGTCTTTTTCCACCGGAGTATCAATGCGGACGATGACGGGGACATTGAAAGAAGCTCCGACTGCGGGGTTCACGCGGAGGGTGGCTTGTTGCATAGGCTTGAGATCGTTGTCGATGCCGATGAGGTCGAAGGTGGCGTCGCTGAGGCCCTTGATTTTGTCGTAGTCCTCTTTGTTGACGAAGTTGCATGGCAGCACGCCCATGCCGACGAGGTTGGAGCGGTGGATTCGCTCGAAGGACTTGGTAATGACGGCTTTTACTCCTAACAGGTTTGTGCCTTTGGCGGCCCAGTCGCGGGACGAGCCCATGCCGTAGTCCTCGCCGCCGATGATGATGGTGGGGACGGTGTCTTCCTGATAGATGACGGCAGCGTCGTAGATGGCTTTGGTTTCTCCGGCGATACTGGTGACTCCGCCTTCGATGCCGGGGACCATGAGATTCTTGATGCGGACGTTGGCAAAGGTGCCGCGGGTCATGACGCGGTCGTTGCCACGGCGGGAGCCGTAGGAGTTGAAATCCGCAAAGCCCACGCCTTTTTCGGCGAGGTAACGACCGGCGGGGCTGTCCATTTTGATGGCTCCGGCAGGTGAGATGTGGTCCGTGGTGACGGAGTCTCCGAAGATGCCGAGCGGGCGTGCACCGTGGATTTCCACGATGTCGCGCGGGGCAGGGGAGAATCCGTCGAAGAACGGTGGCTCCTGGATGTAGGTGGATTCGCGGTCCCACTCGTAAACGTTTCCGGTGGAGGATTTAATTTCGTTCCACTTCGGGTTCTGAGTGGAAAAGCCGGTGTAGAGTTTTTGGAAAACATCAGGCTTGAGGGATGAGTTCATCGCATCGGTGATTTCTTGGCTGGTCGGCCAGATATCGGCGAGGAAGACCGGCTCGCCTTTCGGAGTTTTTCCTAACGGCTCGGTGGTGAGGTCGATATCGACTGTGCCTGCTAGGGCGTAGGCGACGACCAGCGGCGGCGACATGAGGAAATTCGCCTTGATGGACTGGTGGACGCGGGCTTCAAAATTTCTATTACCTGATAGAACGGAGGCGGCGACGATATCCTCGGATTTCACAACGTCCTCGATGCCGAGGTCGAGCGGACCGGAGTTTCCGATGCAGGTGGTGCAGCCGTAGCCGACGGTTTGGAAACCGAGGGTGTCGAGTTCGGTCTGGAGGCCGGTTTTATTGAGGTAATCGGTGACGACGCGGGAGCCAGGTCCGAGCGAGGTTTTCACGGATGGATTCACTTTGAGGCCGAGGGCGTTCGCCTTTTTCGCTAACAAACCAGCGGCTAACATGACGCTCGGGTTCGAGGTGTTCGTGCAGCTTGTGATGGCGGCGATGAGCACGGAGCCGTGGGTGATCGTGTCCTTCACGCCGTCCTTGCTATCGACGGTGACGATGGCGGTTTTGGATTCGGATTTCGCGAAGCCGCCATCGGCGATGGGTGCGGCGAGGAGTTCGGCCCATTTCACTTTCAGGTTGTCCACGTCGATGCGGTCCTGCGGGCGCTTCGGTCCGGCGACTCCGGGTTTGACGACGGAGAGATCCATTTCTACCACTTGGGTAAATTCGAGTGCGTCTTTTTCGGTTGGGATGCCCCAGAGACCTTGCGCCTTATAGTAGTTTTCAACGGTCGCGCAAAGTTCCGGCGAGCGGCCGGTGCCGGCGAGGTAACCGGTGGTGATTTCGTCGATGCCGAAAAAGCCCATGGTCGCGCCGTATTCGGGAGCCATGTTCGCGATGGTGGCGCGGTCGGGCAGGCTGAGAGCTTTCGCGCCGGGACCGTAAAACTCGACGAATTTTCCGACGACTTTTGTTTTGCGTAAAACTTCGGTCACTAGCAGAACGAGATCGGTCGCGGTGACGCCTGTGTTGAGCGTGCCTGTCAGATAGACTCCAACGACTTCGGGGACGAGGAAAGTAACAGGTTGCCCTAACATTCCGGCCTCCGCCTCGATGCCGCCCACGCCCCAGCCGACGACGCCGAGGCCGTTGATCATGGTGGTGTGGGAGTCAGTGCCAACGAGAGTGTCTGGATAGAAAACACCATTTTTCTCAAGCACGCACTTGGCGAGGTATTCGAGGTTCACTTGGTGGACGATGCCGATGCCGGGCGGGACGACCTTGAAGGTGTCGAAGGCTTGTTCGCCCCATTTCAGGAACTCATAACGCTCGCGGTTGCGGTGGAATTCGAGGTCGAGGTTTTTTTCTAACGATGTGCTCGTTCCTGCGTAATCGACCTGCACAGAGTGGTCCACGACCAGATCGACGGGCACTAAGGGCTCGATCATTTTCGCGTCGAGGCCCATGCCATCGACGGCAGAGCGCATGGCAGCGAGATCGACTAACAGCGGCACGCCGGTGAAATCCTGGAGCACGATGCGGGCGACGACGAAGGGGATTTCATAGTCACCGGGAGCCTTGGCGTTGTAGTTGGCGAGATTGGTGATGTCCTTTTCCGAAACTTTCAGCCCGTCGTTGTTGCGGAGGAGGGACTCGAGAACGATCCGGATGGAAACCGGCAATTTCGATAGATTTGGGAAACCTTGTTCGGCAAGGGCGGGCAGCGAGTGGAAATTTCCTTGGGTGCCGGAGCCGGTGGTGAAGGTGCGGAGTGTGTTCATGGATGGATCGTTGTGAAAAGAAAGCTGGGAAAAGGTGTTGTCGGTCGGACTTGGGCGGAGGTTATGGATGACTTGGGATTTGTCAAAATCGTTCACCCTCAGAGTGAAGTTGATTTCCGTGATTGAGTGGGCGGGGGATGGGTGCGTAGATTTACGGCATGCCAATTGACTTTGCGGGAGTGTCATTTGTGGCGTTTTCAATGCCATCCTGCGGATGGAATGGAGTCGCTGTCGGAATTGGCGCTGTGAAAGCAGGGAGCGAGCCAGCAGAGGGAGGAATTGCGCAGGTGCTTAATCCAAGCGCGTCTCTGGCGGAAAAAGGCAGAAAAGCTGTGCTCGATTACGTCGGGGCGGTGAAAATGGAGCGCGAAGACCCATGACGGCAGGCGGTGAACTTCTCGCGTTTGCCGGAGTGATCGCGCTGGGGCAGTTCAGCCCAGGGCCGGACATGCTTCTTCTTGCTCGCACGGCGCTTTGCTGTGGGCACTCTGGGCTTGTCTCCTTCAATGGAAACCTCTGCGCTTCCGCTACAACCAAGCGGCGAGATGGATCGATCTTGCATTCGGCATCGCCCTGATAGGACTGGCGGTGCGGCTGCTGATCGGCTGAAACGAAAAGGCCCCACTGGATCGCGGGGCCTTTCGATTGAAAATAATGATCAGATCAAATTACTGATAGGCAGGTTTTTTGTGCTGGGTGAAATAACCGTCACCAACATACATCGATCCTGCGTAATCTGGAAGCGGGCCGGCATCTGGAGGGAGCGGGATGTTGCCATAGGTGGCATCTTCAGGCTGCGAATAGGCGATGCTAACAGGCGTGCCGACTTTAACGAGTTTGAAAAACTTGGGAGCAAGATTCTCATGCATGCGGATGCAACCGTGCGACGCTGGCGAGTGCTTGACCCAGCCCGTGTGAAATCCGTAGTCCGCTTTAAACTCACACCAGTATGGCATCGGCGTGCCCTTGAATGACCAGCCAGCAGGGCGCTTGCTCAGCATGGTTTTCTGGACTTGGTTTCCCTTGTAGGCGTAGCCGTGAGAATTGGCGCGATAGGTAGCATCCTTGCTGATGATTGAAAAACTTCCGGTAGGCGTAGAGGACCCTGGCGCGCCGACGCAAACTGGCATCGCGAGGAGAATTTTTGAGCCCTCCATGACGTAAGTGCGCTGCCTGCTGATAGAAACTTTTACCCGCACATTGTTAGGGTTTGCTGGCAAGGTCGTAGGACGATCATACGAGTGGTATGCTGCCAACCCCGCACCACCGGAAGACATCGTGGAACAGGAGGACATGAGGGCCGCCGTGGAAACCATGGCGGCGAGAACGAGTGTGGACTTGAAATTCATAGGAATGTGAAATGCCGTGAGGATTACGATTTGAATTTAGAATGCAAGAATCGTGTGTGGCGAAATTTTTCTATGGGTTTCGCTCCCATGAATCTACCCGATTATCCACAAACCAAACTGACGCCACGCGATAGGGGATGTAAGCGATTTCTGGTCCGACTCCGTAGCCCAACGGTGCTCGATGGTCGCACGGCCCGTATCCCCCGTAGCCGTAGCTGCCATAAAAATTTGTAGAGTAAATCGGCCTCGACCCGGCGTAATCCCAGCGCTCCGTGCTGCGTTGGTCTTTAAATCCTTGGAAGCGCTGGCTCGGAGTTCCCCATGCAAGTGCGACCGCATCTGGAGACATGCCGTGGGTGATCTGGCCTTGCTGAACGAGGCTTTGATCTCTCTTGCTCAGCGAGGCGAATTTCTCAGGATTCTGTTCAATCCTCGCTTGGGGTGTCATGGGAGCGCATGAGCCCAAAACCATCGTCGCAAGTGCCGCGATAAAAATCGTTTTCATGAAAATGATTTACGAGAACGCAGAACAGGATGCAACACCTCACGCCGGTGATTTTAAAGAACTTTAGAAACGGGCTTGCCAACCGTGAATCCGACGCAGCAATCTTTCGCGCAACCTTTCCCCTTTCCTTTACGAACCATGTCCGAACTTCTCGAAGATGATGATCTCACTAACGCATTGAAAAAATGCCCCGAGTGGGACTACGAAAAAAAATCAATTACTCGAATCGTTGAGTTTGAGGAATTCATGGATGCGATTGATTTCGTCAACGATCTCGCCGAGATCGCGGAAGAAGCGCAACACCATCCAGATATCACGATCAAGCACACCAAAATCACGCTCAAGCTGACCACGGAAGATGCCGGTGGAGTCACAGAACTCGACATCGAACTCGCCCAACGCGTGGACAATCTGGTGGACTGAGCGTCAGCAATTAGAAACTATTTTAATGGGGCGTCACTCTATGCGGGTGACGCCGTTTTTTCTCAACGCGGAAGCATCAGCTCTTCATCTGTCATTCCAGTTAGATGATTGAGGCCTTTGAGCAGGTGCTTGAGGACAAGAAAGAGGAAGCCGACGATCGGCACGCCGATGACGAGGAAGCCGTAAAATGTCAGGCTTCCCACGATTCCATTATAGGTTTCTAGGGCGTTGATCGCGTGGTGGTCGAAACCCCGGAAAAACCATAGCGCCAGAGCGAGATTCAACATCGAACTGAGGAAAAATGATCCCGAAAACCAGCGGGTGCATTGAATCAAAAGGTTTTGATAGTCCTCGCCTTTTCCGAGCTCTGAGATCTTTCGCTCGATTTTCGGAATGTCGAAAATTGTGTCGTTGTAGAGGAAAACATTGAGCAGAGGTGCTTTAGAACGCGCAGACGTTAGAATGGCGATGGCGAGAACCAGTGGGATAGAGGCTTCCTTAATCCCGAAGAGCAGTCCTGCGTTTTCTTTCACACTGCCATCAGGGTTCCAGAGAAAAAGGGTCAGCCCGCCTGTTAGTAAAATAGATACCAAGCCGAGCCCTGAAAAAAAGTTAGGCTTACGGGTCTGAATGAAGTGGCGGATACCGTAGCCTAACGGCAGAACCAATGCGACGATCATCGCGTAAAGCGGCCCAATGTGCCAAAAATGGACCGGCTTGTGGAGTTTCTCCTGAATCGCGGGATCCTTGCTCAAAAAACTCAGAACCAGCACGGGGATGAGGACGTTGATCAGGATGTTAGCAAGCGGGTGCTCTTGTTGGTTTTTTTTCTCGGACATGAACGATCGGAACAAAGCAGCATCAAGCGGATCGGGAAATAAAAAAATCGAATCACCGAGGTTCCGCAGATTTCCCAGCAGTCCATAGTTTGCCCAAGGCCTCGATCCACTCAGCCAGTGCTTTCCTCGCGGAGACAGCGTCGGTAAGAGGCGATTCCTGATGGGCGACATATTTATTGCGGAAATCATTCATCGCACTGACTCGATCCAACAAATCCCTTCCACCAGAGAAGCGTAGTTCAGACTTCATTGCATCAAAAACCCCACCGATCTGAGTGGAGTCGTTTAACGCATAGTCCAGACAACTCCGCAGCATACCCAGGGGAGAGGCTCCATTTCGGAAGACTAAAGATTTCCGAAGATTCCGTCCGAGTTCCTCGTAATGCCGCCTCATCCGCGGGTCCACTTTTCCCATATAGGGAGAAAACCAATCCTGTTGATCCGCCTGATTCACTGGCAGGTGGGGCGATAGTTTCGTGACTACCAGATTTTTTGCACATTCGTCCACTGCTCCTAACAGCGCGGAGAACGCGGGGGCGAAATTCACCCCCGGCTTGTTCTCGAAAAACCGATAGAGGGAAATCGCCTCATCGGCAGCGCGTTTCAAGCGCTCTGGTAATCCCGCTAACAAAACTTCCGGCACCACCGATTGCAACGCAGGGGCTTTGTTATCCAGCAAACCCTGACCTGCGAACAGTGGCAAATCCTGTTGGTATTTCTCACCGTCTATCAGATCTCGCAGTCCGGGAGCGCAGGCTTTCACAAGCTGTGAGAAATCCGTGCCGTTGAAGCGATGAAACACGCCCTCCAGCACAAAAACGTATTCCCATCCCGCCGCTTTGCACCACTCGACCGCCGCACGTGCCTTCAGTGGCACGTCGCGATCTACTTGACCTTTCGTTTCCACGAGAAAGCAACGCCCGTTTTTCGTGCGGACGAGGAAATCCGGCGTGTAAAATGCCAACCGATAGCCGTCTGCTAGATAGTCGATTCGCAATGCCTGCGGACCCGCGTTTTTCGCGAATGCCACCACGTCCTCACAACGTCCCAGCAACTCCGCGAACGCCGTTTCCAGTGCCCGGTGGCAGGGCACGAGATTGAACAAAGTTTTCGCAGCGATCACCACAGGCCTTCTCTCGCTGACGGTCACTTGGAACGGTCTCCATGAGGCGAGGGAAAGCGGAGCCATCACATTTTCCCGCGTCTGCGTTTGCAGAATCCTTTCCCGCACCAGCGGTAGAAAAACGGCGCGAACATGCTCTCTAACATCAGCATCACCGAGGCGGTTCACCAGATTGACATCGAACACCGATTGGCCGGAACCGAATAACAGCTCTTCAAGAAATACCTGTACTAATGGTGCCAGCACCTGATGCGTGCCCTTCACCTTGCAGATGTGTTCTAGCTCCTGCACGTAGAATGAAATCGCCCCGATGCCTGATTCGAGCAGCGCAAGATTCACCTTCATGTGCTCCACCACTTCGCCAGTAATTAGATGCCTACCTTCGTATTGTACCTCGTCCGGCCCGCGATTGCCGAGCGGCAGTGGTGAGTATCTTTGAAATGCCGCCCGCATTTCCTCCTCCGTGATCGGTCCCAGAGCGGTGAGTGTCTGGTTTCCGGCTGTTAGTCGGGGGATCGGGATGTCCAGCGCTGCGGCATCCTTGGCCGCCGTGTCCGGGAAAATCGAAACGGTCGTTACCGGAACTTTTTCCACATCCACCATCTCGATATCGAGTCCCTCCTGCGCCAGCTCGTCCCGATAGAGCCGGGCAAATGCCTCGTGCTCCACCACCGTCACCACTTCGTTTGCTTGACCGGGAGGA
>JAYVNE010000002.1:0-7917 GCA_043758615.1 Akkermansiaceae bacterium | reverse complement strand
CGAGTTTTACCCAGCGGTTGGCAGGTTCGAGCTTGCCGCCGAAGGGCAGATAGAATTCGGGAAGTTCAGGCTGTCGATCCACTCGATCCATGCCCGTTCTATACGTGAGAACGGCACGGAATTTTACACTGATGACGCAGAAAGCGTGCATTATATCTAATGAATTCCGCAGGATTTTCCTGCGAGATGAGTGGTTTCTGACTTATTCAGGAAGCTCTAAATTAATCCTAAAGCAGGTTGGGAGATGTTTTCCCAAGCAAAACAAAGTCCCGTCCCACCAGCCTCCCCACTTCTGGCCTGCGATGGAGGAGTTCAGAACTGCGGAGCTTGTGTGAGCGCGAGGATCTGAAGGGGACGCTTGGAGTCAACTAACGGACCACGAAGCCTGGGGTTGTCTTAGCGGACTTCGCCGTGATGACTTCACCGCAAATCAAATCATCGAATTCGCCACTTCGGAGGTCTGGGATATTGAAAAGGTCTAACTTATTCGCAGCGACCGGTGATCGCCGTTACCACCGCGTGACCCGCCAGATTCACTTTTACTTCGCCAAATACTTGGCAGGGTCCTTCTCGAACTTTGGCACGCAGCTCTTGCAACAGAACTTCAGGGTTTTACCTTGATAGGCGTATTCAACGGGTTTGCCCATTTCGCCCAAGGTTTCGCCGGAGACGATGCACTTTTCGGCAGGTGCGGCAGTTTGAATCGCTTCGGTTTTCGCCGATTTACAGGAAACGTGAAACAGGGAAGCGATAGATGCCAAGATGATAGTGGTTTTCATATACTAATAGTTGTTAGTTTTGATGGAGAGAGGAATGAAGCGTGCCGTTTTTAAATTCACGGCCACGAAGCCAGAGGAAAATCACCGGCGTGACGATGAGAATGTGAAGCAGACTGGAGATCATGCCACCAATCACGGGTGTTGCTAACGGTTTCATGATTTCTGCGCCCTGGCGGTGGCTCCACATGATCGGCATGAGGCTGCAAACAATGGTGGCCACGGTCATCACCTTCGGGCGGAGGCGGAGGCGGGCACCGTCTTTGACTGCTTGAACGAGATCTTCGTAGGTGAACGCCGCACCCTTTTCGAACAATTTGGCTTTCACGGTTTCTTCAAGATAGACGACCATCACCACGCCGGTTTGTACGGCGGTGCCAAAGAGCGCGATGTAGCCGACCCAGACGGCACCATTAAAATGATAGCCTAGCAGTTTTTGCAACAGCACACCACCACTCAGCGCGAAGGGCACTGCAAGCATCACGTGAGCAGCTTCTAAGGCACTATGATAGACAAAATAGAGCAGCACGAAAATGACTAGCAAAACAATGGGGAAAACGACTTCCATCGTTTTCACAAAGCGCCGTTGATTTTCAAATTCGCCGGTCATCTTGTAAGTCATGCCTTCCCAGTTGACGGTCTTGAGTTTCTGTTCAACGTCCTGCACGAAACCCCCGAGGTCGCGGTCTTGGACGTTCGCCTGCACGTAGGAGCGTAGCAGCCCGTTTTCCGATGCGATTTCGTTAGCACCGATCTCGCGAGTGATTTTCGCGACCATGCCGAGTGGGATGTAAGGAACCATTTGGCGATTTGCCCCGTCGGCAGAATTCATGCCGGGCTTCGCAGCGATGAGAATGCGACCTAACTCCTCAATATCATCACGCTCACTGCGTTGAACGCGGATTTGGATTGGGAAACGCTCGCGCCCTTCAATCGTGGTGCTAACATTTTTTCCGCCAATGGAAATTTCCACCGCATCGAGTACGTCTTTCGCGCTGAGACCGTAGCGGGCCATCGCGTCGCGATCCACCTTAATGTTGAGATAGGGTTTCCCTTGCACCCGTGAGGCAGAAACTCCAGCCGCCCCGGGGATACCGTTTACGATTTTTTCGATCTCGAAGGCCTTGCGCTGGATTTGATCGAGATTGTTGCCATAAATCTTGATGCCAACTTGTGCGCGGATGCCGGTGTAAAGCATGAGGATGCGGTTTTCGATCGGTTGGAGAAACGCGGGGACATATCCGGGGACTTGCTTCATTTTTTCCGTTAGCTCGGCCTTGAGTTTCTCGATGTTCATTCCCTCGCGCCATGCGGGGTTGCGTTTGACGCTGAATTTCCCATTGGGAATGTATTCGGGCTTAAGCATAATGGTGGTTTCTAACATTTCCGTGGGTGCCGGGTCGGTGGCGGTTTCAAAACGCCCGAGCTTGCCTGCGACACTGGCGATTTCAGGAACCTTACTCATGACCTCATCCTGCCAAGACATCACACGTTGGATCTCCTTCAAGCCGGTTTTCGGCATCATCACTGGCATATATAACAGGCTTCCCTCGTTGAGCGGCGGCATGAATTCCTTGCCGAAGCCGGTCACAAGATCAGCGGTCCCGGTGAAGCCACTGTCACGGATCTTCTTCACCGCTTCACGCGGCAGACCGAAGGCGATAAGAAGGGAAACGCTGAGAATGATCATCGCCATGGCGACGATCGTCTTCCGATGGTTGAGCGCCCAATCCAGCGTAGGCTGATAGATACTCAGCAGAAATTTCATCACGATGTTCCTGTCCTCCGAATGGAACGGCCCCCGCACGAGCACTGAGCAAAGCACCGGCACCAGCGTGACAGCGAGCAGCGTGGAGCCGATCATCGCGAAGGTCTTGGTGAAGGCGAGTGGATGGAAGAGTTTCCCTTCTTGGCCGGTTAGGGCGAACACCGGTACGAAGGCGAGTATGATGATGGCCATCGCGAAAAATATCGGGCGACCCACTTGTTTGCAGGCGGCAAGCGTGACATTCCATGTTTCCCTCTGCGTGAGGCTGCAGCCTTTTTCATCCTCCGCTCTTTCACAATGTCGGAGCACGTTTTCTGTCACGACAATGGCGGCATCCACTAACACACCAATGGCAATCGCGATTCCAGTTAGAGACATGATGTTGCTAGTGATCCCAAACTGTTTCATGAGTAAGAATGAAACTAGGATCGAGATCGGCAATGGCAGCGTGACAATCAGGATGCTGCGGAAGTGCCAGAGGAAAATGATATGAGCGAGCGTGACCAGAATGATTTCCTCAATGAGCGCGTGCTTGAGCGTGTCGATGGTGTGATCGATCAACTCGCTGCGATCGTAAAACGGGCGGATCGTCACCCCGGGCGGCAGGCTGGCGGTGATCTGCGCAATTTTTTCCTTCACCCGCTCAATGACGGCCTTGGCATTTTCTCCGGTCCGCATGACCACTGTGCCGCCGACGGCTTCGTGGCCATTGATATCGAGAGCGCCACGGCGGAAGTCGCCGCCGATCTGGATGGTCGCGATGTCTTTTAGATAGATTGGTGTCCCGTTCACCGCTTTGACGGTGACGCGTTCGAGATCCTCGGTGCTGGTCACAAGACCCACTCCACGCAGGACAAATTCCGCACCGTTTTCCTCAATGGTTTTTCCGCCTACGTTGAGATTGGCATCCTGAACGGCAGTCGCCACCTCCATCATCGTGACATTCGCCGCGCGCATTTTGGCGGAGGAAAGTTCTATCTGATACTGCTTCACAAAGCCGCCGATACTCGCGACCTCCGCCACGCCTTGGACGCTGGCGAGCTGATAGCGAATGTGCCAATCCTGCAATGAACGCAGCTCGGCAAGGTTATAGCCTCCGTCGGTGGCCTTCGTAGGATCCACATCGAGATAATATTGATAGACCCAGCCGAGACCGGAGGCATCGGGACCTAGCTGTGGTGTGACACCCTCCGGCATCGCCTTTTGCAGAAAATTTAAACGCTCTAACACTCGTGCGCGGGCGAAGTAGAGATCGACCTTATCCTCGAAAATAATCGTCAGCAGCGAAAAGCCGAACATCGAAGTCGCGCGCACCTCCTTCACTCCTGCGAGTCCTTGCAGTCCGGTAGAGAGCGGGAACGTGACCTGGTCCTCCACCTCCTGCGGGCTGCGGCCCATCCACTCGCCATAGACCTGCACTTGGTTTTCCGTGAGATCCGGGATGGCGTCCACCGGCGTCTGATAGAGTGCGTGAATTCCGAGAGCCACCAGCAGCAAGGTGCTGCAGGCAACGATAAAACGGTTCTTCAGAGCCCATTCGATGATGTTTTCAATCATATAAAAAATTGCTGTTATTTAATTTCCTTACCACAATCCGGCATTGCGACACCAAAGAACGGATTTCCCCCCGCCCTCCCGCCGATTTGAATCCAGCGGCCTTTTTTCGCGGCACCGGGAATCGCCTGATCCACCATGGGACATTCCCAAAGCTGGAATTCAGGGACCCCCGCAACGGTCCGCATCGGTTGGAGCACGGTGGTTACCGCCATTGAAAATTTGTAAAACGCCTCCCGCGCTTTGACAAGGTCATCAAAGCCGTGGAAATGTCGGGCGTCCTTGAGTTCCTGAATGCCAGCGCGCTGACCTAACGAATCCGCGAGTTCAGCGGTCTTCATCATCACTGGTTCACTGACTTTGTTAAACGCAGCGAGGTCATCCGTGGCAAGTGCGGCAGCCATGGCATCCACGATTTTTGTGAATTCACCGATCACTTTCTGTTGCGGTTCGGTAAGTGTCGCGGTGGCGATCACAGGCACTGCGACTGGCATGAACGAGCGATTCAGTTCGGCCTGGCCATCGAGCAGCAAGTTCCCATTGGTGACCACTAGGTCACCTTCGGAAATGCCTGATAGAATTTCTACGAGTAGATCTCCCCGCCGCCCGATTTTCACGGCCTTTTGATTGTAAGCCCCGTCACCCTGATCGACATAAACGACCGCTTGTACTCCGGTTTGAATCACTGCGGCTCTGGGAACAGTTAGGACATCGGGCGTTTTCACTTCCACCGCGCCGTCCGCGTAAAGGCGATGAAGCAGCTCGCGTTTCCCATCGACGAGGGGATTCGCCAGCTCCACACGGACTTTGGTAGAGCGGGTCGTTTCATCGAAGTTTGGATCGATAAAAGCGACCTTCCCGACGAAGGTTTTACCCGGCCTGGAAGGTGTGGTGATAGAAACCGATTGGCCGACCGAGATCCACGGCATGTCCTGTTCGTAAGCGGGAAACATGAACCACATGGTCGAAAAGTCCGCGATTTCAAAAAGCTTTGCACCCGTGGTCACATATTGACCCTCGTAAACTTCCTGTTCGACGACCGTGCCCCCAATGGGAGCGAGGATTTGTGAGTTGAGCACTTCCACGGGTTTCTGATCCACCTCGGCGATCTGCTCTGGGGTGAGTCCCATTTGACGGAGACGCAGGCCAGTGTTCTTTTTGAGCTCACCTGTCAGCTGACGGTACTCACGCTCGGTTTGTAAAAGACTCGGACTGTAGAACTCGGCCAAGGGCTGCCCTTCTTTCACCTCGGCTCCCATATAATTAACATATAATTTATCCACCCGGCCATCCACATAAGCGGAGAGGATGCGGTGGCGAGTAGGGTTGTCATCAATCATGCCCGCGACTTTCAGAGTCTTGGTGAACGGTTGCGTTTTCGCCGCCACCGTTTGCACGTGCATGACTTGGATTTGATTCTGGGTGAGCGGGATCATTGACTCACCGCCCTTTGACTCGAAACCTTTTTTCTCATCATAAATAGGCGTGAGTTCCATACCGCAGATGGTGCAGCGGCCGGGTTTGTCGCTTTTAATCCACGGATGCATTGGACTCTGATAGAACAGCGGCTTGCGTTCTGTGAAGACATGGGTTGCCATCGTGCCGGGATTCATGCGGCTCTTGTATATCCAAGTGCCGGTGACTGCGATAGCGGCTGTTAGTATAATTGTGATAAGTGTTTTCATCATTCAAAAATCAGTTGGTGTGAGGGACGAGTAAGTTAAGTTCTTCAAGCGCCGCCTGCTCCATGGCAATGAAGCGGCGTTGTTCCAGGCGGATAGAAAAGAGCATTTTTTGGGATTCCAGTAGATCGGTGAGAGGTGATTTCGAGCTGATCCACGATGCCTCAATGGTCTGAGTGGCTTGCAGCGTGCGGGCGTAAACATCACCCGAATAGGCGCTCGCTTGGGCAGCGGCATTGGCGGCATCCGCAACGGCGGATAGAACATTGCCGGCGATCTCACGGCGCAGGGTCTCGATATCTGCCATGGCGGACTTTTCACGGATGCGTGCGGCGTTAGTCCGGGCGGTATAGGATGAGTCATTCAGCCAGGGTAAGGTCATTTTCACTCCCAGCGTGGTACTCCGAAAATCGCCGCCGGAGTAGGTGGCGGTTTCCACTCCGACGGAAACGTCGGGGTGGCGCTCGCGTTCCGTGATCCGGGTTTCCGCCTTAGCGGCGGACGCGGTTTCCTTCATCGCACGGACCTTGGGATTAGCGTTAGAAATGCGGGCAATTTCTGACGCAGCAACAGGAACAGGCGGAGGAGACGCGGGCAATTTCAAAGCGGGCCATGGCGATTCTAACGAGCGGCCGAGGCTAAGATTGAGCTTCTGGGCGATACTTGCGCGGGTGCGTTTCGCTGCTTCAAAGACCTGAGTTTCGCGGGCCAATTCGCTCTCAAGGCGTAAGGCTTCGACGCTGGATGAGTCGGGATTTGCGGCACGTTGGCGGGCGTTTTCAGTCATGGTGCGGAGCCATTGGAGCTGGGATGCCTGGAGCGAGATCGCCTCATCCGTTAGGGCCAGTTCAATCGCGTTCTTCGCGGCTAAGGCACCTACCTCGAGCGACGAGGACCGGGAGGTTTCGACTTCGGCCCGGCGTGACGCTTCCGCTTTTTCACGAGTGGCAGCGAAGAGACCGGGCTTAGGAAATGTTTGCTCGAAGCCGACAATGATATCGCCATCGTCACGACGCTTTGCGCCCTCTGCTGCCATGAAGGAAAGCCCGACCATGGGATCATTCCACAATCGGACAGCGCGGACGTCCTGAGAGGCGGCATTCGCACGGAGTTTCGCGGCTGCGGCTGCCGGATGGGATTGCGCGGCCTCGGCCCGCAAGGCGGAGAGGAGTTTTTGATCTAAAAGCCTAGCATCTTGCGCATGCAGGAGGTTTCCGGCCACGATGAGCCAAGTAATAATATGTATAGAGAATTTCATAAGTCATTTGAGTTGCTGGATTGAATATGCCAGCGCCAGGATAAATGGGCACAATACGCCTATCAGGGCGCGGACTCAGATGACAAAGCTGCAAAAGGCCACGGCAAGCGGCACTCCTGAAAATCCAATGGTGGACTCGGGAAAGCGAACGATGCCGGGCATGGCATCGGAGAAATCGGGAAGGAAAAACAGCGTGAGAAAGTCCAGCTCGCGGGCTTTCGGAGCGTTCAGCTTCAAATCCACTGATAGAGGGATCGCCGGGACTGGTGTAGGAGTTTGCTGGCTGTTATTCGCGCAAGGGCAGGAAGCTTTCCCCTCGCAGCAAGCGTGAACGCGGGCTGCAACGGTCGGACACGATTGCCCAGAATCCGCACCCATACATGGCTGGACTTGAGAAAACTGGATCACCAGTCCCAAAAACAAACCAAAAATGAACTTCAGTAAGGGCACGCTTATTAGAGTAAATGCAACCCATGAATATTCCAATCTTCTTTTCCTGAAAATCTTTTCCCAGTGCTGTCGTGCGTAACACCGGGCAAAACGGGCACACCCCTTTCGGAAGCGGTGTGCCCCAGAGTTTAAATTACGACAGTCGATAGGAATCAGAACATATAACTGACACTCATTTTCCAGAGGACAGGAGCGACGAGCTGGTTCCCATTCACATGTTGATAAAACGGCAGTTCGGCATCCAAATAGAACTTCACCGGAGCAAGATGAAACTCGATCCCCGGCGAAACCCAATATAAATTCCCAGACAAACTGTAAGAACCTGCTCGTCATAAGGATTCTGCGCCGTAGAGTGTGCACATGAGTCGGAAGCGCTGGATGGTTCAGGGGTCAGAATCGGGGCTGAAGCCGGCGATTTATCACTGCATT
>JAYVNE010000001.1:0-22873 GCA_043758615.1 Akkermansiaceae bacterium | reverse complement strand
CATTGACCTCGACCTCGACTTCTTGGGCATCGACACCGCGCAAAGCGGCTGAAAACAAACGAGTAATCATGTGAACAGCAAAACACTGGAAATTTCTCCCCGCCGTGGCAAGCGGAAAGATCATCCCCAGTGTTTTCTAGCAAAGGTCCGGGCCTCCCCTTCCTTACTGAAGGATGAAGCGAAGGCGTTCACGCTATCAGAACTTGATATTAAGGCCCGTATAGAGTCCGGCTTGGGCGACATCGTATTTGAAACCACCGTCGGTATAGTCGGTGTAGAGATACCGATAGCCGATTTCAGGCGAAACATTCGGAGTAAACTGGTATCCGATAGTGCCTTGGAGAGTCGATGCCAGATCGGAGCTCACGCCAAATCCTCCGACGTTGCCTTTCGCCGCTAGAAAGCTTTCTGCAGTGATATTCCCCTGGCCGCGCAGACCGATCAACGGGTCCGTCAAACTCTGGCTTTTTGACTCATCAAAATCTGGGGTAGGACTCACACCTTTCGCGCTGAGATCGACCGAAAAATAGCGATAACAAATACCTGCACCGACGTCGAGAAATCCACTCGCACCTTCCATGATCCGGATGGCACCGTAAGGCTTTCCGAGGAATTGCTGAGACTTGATTTCGGCGCTGTTATATTTCAAATCCGCAAGATCTCCAGAGTTTCAAAGTTCGGTATAAAAACCGTCCGCAATGATCCCCAAGCAACCGTTGCGGGCTTCAAACTTTGGGTGATCCTGATCAGTTCCGGCGGCGGCATCGCAATGATATCGCCAGGCTTGTTAGGTAAGTCGTACTCGGAGCTATGGATAAACGCGCTGCTGCCCAATGGATCGCAAGGGCGCCCGACCTCAGTGGCGGCGTTTCCGCTCTTTTTTCGGAGCGAACGACACCGCCTTTGGGTCAAAAGCTTCGGGATCGTAGCCGGGATGCGCCCATTCAATTTCGCCATGAAGCGCCTGCATATATTGGAAAGTGCCGCCAAAATCCTCAGGTGGACAGGCGCGCGCGCCATCGATCACTTCGGGCTCACCTTCGCCCGCTGCCCATTTTTCAAACACGATCTCATGAATCCATTCGTCCGCAAAATCATAGCGATACAGAATTCGGATTGGTAAGCGGCGTTTCCCAATAAATTCACTAACAGTCAGGACCGCCTCATCTTGGAACTCACCCGCCGTCTGATCTTCAAGACCGATCGGTCCGATCACATCGGTCAGTCGTTTGCCTTTACCGTGGCGGAACTCATGCGGGCTCTTGTTGTCCCATCCCATCACCGCCTGCACGGCATCGCTGAATTGTATAAACGTCACTTCCTTAGAGATCGAAAAGCGCCGCCAAATCTGCGGTTGGATTCCATAAATAAACACCTTAACCACCAGTCGGTTTTCGTCCTTCGCTTTTGCCATGCGGTGATCTTGCTTAAGCCCACGCCCAGAATCAAATGAGAATTGCAAGCCCTTGTCATGCAGCGAGAGAGGAAAAAATATGCGGAAATCAACCGACCCGATTATCTCGCCGCTCTCAGCGACAGGCACCCCGACAGGTCTTGCAAAACCTGATTCCGATCATCAATACTGGCGCATGGAGAATCAAAACCTCTCACCCATTGTTAGCCCAGTCCGTCTTACCAGCGCATGCGGCCTGAACGTGGAGATCAATACCAATGGCTCGATCCGGCGGATAGATCATGGCGATATCATGCTAAATCTTTTTCTCGGCAATGAGGCGGAAGGCGGCCCCGCGAATCTCTTCCTGCGCCGATTGGGAGACTCACCGAATTCAACACCGCTTCTCGGACCGGGCAGCACGGCGACCTATGAAAGTGATGGCCGGACGTTCTCAGCATCCGGAAAATGGGGTGATTTGTTATTCCGAGTGACCTTAGCACTGGCGGATTCCACCGCCGCGTGGTTTTGGCATGTGGACTTGGAAAACACGGGATCAACTACGGTTTCATGTGATCTTATCTACGCCCAGGACTTGGCACTCGCCCATTACGGAGCGGTGCGACTCAACGAATATTACGTGAGCCAATACGTGGACCATACGCCGCTGGAACATCCAGAAAAAGGCTTCGCGGTGGCTTCGCGGCAGAATCAGTCGATGGGTGGCCGCTGCCCATGGACCGTGATCGGCTCGCTCGGCAAGGGCGTTTCGTATGCCACCGACGCGATACAATTTCACGGACTGGCTACCCGAGCATCCGTTAGGCCAATCGGACTAACCGAAGGCCTGCCCGGTGAGCGGCACCAACACGAGCACTCGATGGCGGCCGTTCAGGACGAGTCATTCGCTCTCGCTCCGGGTGCCACAATCCAACGTGGCTTTTACGGTTTATTCGAGACGAACAAATCCACGGCCACCTCTGCCGCTGACGTTTCATGGATCCATGCGGCATTGGCGTTGCCGGAAGCGCTGGCGCCTAGTTGGACTCCGATTGTTAGCCACAAGCCCCCATCGGGTGGGCTGTTTTCAAATGCGCCGGTTTTAGAAACTCTACTGCTAGATGAAAGCGAGATCCCAATGTTTTTCGGCGATACCCGCCGGCATGAAGAACGCGAGGATGGGCAGCTTCTCTCGTTTTTCACAGGCAACTCCCGCCATGTCGTTCTCAAGGGGAAGGAGTTAAAAGTTCTAAGGCCCCACGGACATATTCTGCGTTCCGGCGGATCCCTGACTCCCGATGAATCCGCGCTCACCTCCACCGCATGGATGGCTGGAGTGTTTCATTCGATGGTCACGCAAGGGCATGTTAGCATCAACCGCTTCCTCTCTACCTGTCACACTTATCTCGGACTTTTCCGCAGCCACGGACAGAGGGTGTTTGTGGAAATCAACGGGCGCTGGCACCTGCTCAGTCAGCCATCAGCCTTCGAAATGAGTCCGGCTTCCTGCCGCTGGATCTACAAGCATTCCGCCGGGGTGATCGAGGTGGTTTCCACTGCGCCAGATGATCGGCATGAGCTTGGTTTGTCGATCTCGATTCTGGAAGGATCGTCTGCTAGATTCCTGATCTCTCATCATGTTTCTATCAACGGCGACGATGGTAGCACTTCAATTCCGCTTCGCATTGAACCGGAGGGCAGAGGCATCTTCGTCCGGGCGATCCCGGATTGTGATATCGGCCGCCGCTTTCCCGATGGTGGATTTCGGATCACTCCAGCGGTGGGTGCGGAAATGGAAATGATCGGTGGCGACGAGCTGCTATTTTCTGATGGAGTTTCACGCAGTCAGCCATTTATCTGCATCGTCACCGCAGCGTGTCAGACGACCGGGCTGGTCATCGAGGGCGATTTGGTGCCGCTGGAATCTAACCATGTTCCTGATTTTTGGAAGACGATCCCCCTTGGCTTGAAAATCACAGGGCCACATCACTCCGCCCTCGCTCCCGCCGCAGATCGTATGGCTGAGGTTTTTCCGTGGCTTATTCAGAATGCGTTGGTCCATTATCTATCACCTCGCGGCTTGGAACAATACTCCGGCGGGGGCTGGGGGACACGTGATGTATCCCAAGGCCCGCTTGAGCTTCTGTTAGCTCTTGGTCGCTTCGATGCAACGCGGGATTTACTGATGCGTGTTTTCCGACAACAGAACGCCGATGGCGACTGGCCGCAGTGGTTCATGTTCTTTGATCGCGAGCGGAATATTCGGCCGGGCGACTCTCATGGTGACATCGTTTATTGGCCGGTGCTCGCCCTAGCACAATACCTATCAGCAACCGGGGATGCTGCACTCCTTGATGAAACCTTGCCATATTTTCATCCCGATGGCGATGAACTTGCGGAAAAAGCCACCATCTTCCAACACGTCGAGCGCGCATTAGAATTGATCCAACACCGGGTCATCGCCGGAACCCATCTTGCTGCATACGGGCACGGCGATTGGAATGATTCCCTCCAGCCAGTGAAACCTGATATGCGGGAGCGGCTTTGTAGCTCATGGACGGTGACGCTCAACTATCAGACATTCGTCGCTTTGGCAGCCGCTCTCCATCATGTCGGAAAATCAGAGCGGGCCACGGACCTAAAAAACCGGGCAGCAACTATCTTGCAGGAGTTTCAAAACATCCTGATCATGGATGACGTCGTCGCAGGATTGGCTTATTTCCACGAGGATGGGAAAATCGATCATCTGCTTCACCCAAGTGATCGCACGACCGGGCTTTCCTACAGCGTGCTGCCGATGATTCATGCAATCATCAACGACATGTTTTCCCGTGAGCAGGCGGAAACCCATCTCGGTTTAATCCGCAAACATCTACTCAGCCCGGACGGTGCGCATTTATTCGACCGCCCGCTCGCCTATCATGGCGGCCCTCAGACCTATTTCCAACGCGCCGAGAGCGCCAGTTACTTCGGGCGGGAAATCGGTATCATGTACACCCACGCGCACCTGCGCTATTGTGAGGCTCTTGCGCGTTTCGGCGAAGCGGATGCGTTTTTCAAAGCTCTCTGCCAAGCCAATCCCATCGCCATCCGCGAACTCGTGCCAACGGCCACGTTGCGCCAGGCGAACTGTTATTATTCCAGCTCCGATCCCGCGTTCCGCGACCGCTACGAAGCTTTCGATCACTATGACAAAGTGAATCGGGGCGAAGTGGCGCTGGAAGGCGGTTGGCGCGTCTATTCCAGCGGGGCCGGCATCAGCGTCCGCTTGATCATGCAATGTTTTCTAGGGCTACGGTTAGAGAAATCCGCGCTGGTGGTGGACCCTGTCATTCCTCCGGGCTTGGGTGGTTTGGTCGTTCGCCTGGAGCTGCTAGAAAAGACGGTTGAAGTAGTCTATCACATTAAATCCAAAGGCTGCGGAACGATCGCTCTTCAATTAAACGGCGTGGAACTCGATTTCGCCCGTGAGGAAAATCCCTATCGTTCCGGTGCCGTCCGCATTTCCATGGACTCCATCGTTACCGCACTCACAGACCATGACAACAGACTCATGATCTGGCTGGAGTGAGTGCGTTTTTCTAACGTTACGCTACGTCCTTAGGAAACAGTTGTTTCCGAGCATGCATCTTAAATGTAGTGCAGCTCGGCAGCTTTTGCGTCGATGGCCTTGTCATTATCAAGCAGCTCCTGAATCGGATCCCAGCGCCCGGAAAGCAGGGCTTCGCGGGCGGAGTCCGGCATCGTGACCGGGATGTCGAGGCCGCTGGAGGTGCGGACTTTAAGATCCTTCACATCGATGGTGACTTCGACCGTCGGATCAGCTTCCACCGCATCGCGGATGGCCACGATATCAGTAGCGCTGGCCATGACGCAGGGCATGGCCAGCGTCGTGGAGTTACCATAAAAAATTTCAGCGAACGACTCGGCGATGATACCGTTGAAGCCATACTTGCGCAACGATTGCGGCGCGTGCTCACGGGATGAGCCGCAGCCGAAATTCACTCCGGCAACGAGGATGGAAGCCTTGCTGAAACGTGGGTCGTTCAGCGGGTGCTCAGTTTTTTCACCGGTCTCAGAGTTGAATCGGACGTCGTAGAATGCGAATTCTCCGAGGCCATCGAAGGTTACACATTTCATGAAGCGGGCAGGGATGATACGGTCAGTATCTATATCCGCGCCGGGAATAAAAATTGCGCGGCCAGTGACGTAAGGAACGGGATCGAGTGCCATGGTGTTAGGAAATTGAAATTTAAGATTACGCCACGGCAGCGGCGGTTTCCAAAGTGAAAAGCTCGCGGGCATCGGCGATAGTGCCAGTAATCGCAGCGGCGGCTACCATCACGGGTGACATCAAAATAGTGCGTCCGGTGGGCGAGCCTTGGCGGCCTTTGAAATTACGGTTAGATGACGAAGCGCAAAGTTGATCACCGATGAGTTTGTCCGGGTTCATTGCCAGACACATCGAACATCCGGCCGCGCGCCACTCGAAACCCGCAGCACGGAAAATTTCTGGCAGGCCCTCTTTTTCGCACTGGATCGCGACGATTTGCGAGCCCGGCACGACGATGGCGGTGACACCCGCCGCGACCTTGTGGCCTTGGATATATCTAGCAACTTCGCGGAAATCAGAAATCCGACCATTCGTGCAGGAGCCGATGAATGCGACGTCGATTTTCACGCCCTTGATCGGGGTGCCGGCGGCGAGTTTCATATACTCTAGCGCTTCTATGATAGAGGCTTTTTCTAGCGGAGTTGCAGCGGTGGCGGGGTCCGGGATATTTTCTGAAATCGAGATGCCTTGGTCGGGTGAGATCCCCCAGGTGACGGTCGGCTCGATGTCGGCTGCGTTGATTTTAACGACGTCATCGAAATGCGCATCCTTGTCAGAGGCAAAAGACAACCAACGGGCGGCAGTCGCGTTAAAGTCTGTCATATCCACGTAGGGACGGCCGCTGAGATAGGAGACCGTTTTGGCGTCTGGATTGACGTAGCCACAACGGGCGCCGCCTTCGATTGACATGTTACAAACGGTCATCCGTTCTTCCATGGACATGCGGTCAAACACATCACCGGCATATTCATAGGCGTAACCGATACCACCATTTGCACCTAGCAGACGGATGATATGGAGGATGACGTCCTTCGCATAAACGCCGGGCGCAAGAGCCCCGTTCACTTCAATGCGGCGGACTTTCATTTCCTGAAGGGCGATGGTCTGGCTGGCCAGAACGTCGCGAACTTGGCTGGTGCCGATGCCGAATGCGATCGCGCCAAATGCGCCGTGAGTGGCGGTGTGCGAGTCGCCGCAAGCGATGGTGGTGCCAGGCTGGGTAATCCCTTGCTCAGGTCCGACGACGTGGACAATGCCTTGTTTGCCGGAAGCGAGATCGAAATAAGTGACCCCGAAGTCATCGCAATTCTTGCGGATTGCATCGATCATCTCTGCCGCGAGCGGGTCCGCAGGCTGGTCCTGATTGATCGTCGGGACGATGTGGTCGATGGTCGCGAAGGTGCGCTGTGGAAATTTCACTTTCAGCCCGAGATCGCGGAGCATGCCGAAAGCTTGTGGTGAGGTCACCTCGTGAATGAGGTGGGTGCCGATGAAGAGTTGCGTGCGGCCGTCGGCGATGGTTCCGACGGTGTGAGCGTCCCAGACTTTTTGGAAGAGGCTTTTACCCATGGTTGAAGATTTCGCCGTGGTTTGCGGCGGGGCGGGAAATTGGCCGTGCGGATTCAGAATGTCAAAGCCGCATGTAAATTCTCAGGAGAAAAGCCAATCCGAGCAGGCTCAGCGCAGTTTGATGATCAAGCCCACGACGATTCCCACAATCAGCAAGATGGCAACGGTGATCGCTAGCACTTTCTGCCCCGTGGTAAAATCCCTCGAATTGGCGAATCTTCCACCGATCCATTCATCCCATGACCTTTTTGCTTTCGGGCCACCGCGATGGTAGTGGCGGATCTGGCCCTTGAAACGTGCCTGCTCATCTGGCGAGTTGCGGGTTCTCATATCATCACATGAATTTTCCAGGAGAATATTGATCGGAGGCCCGGGTTTATGCTTTTGCGCATTCATCACCTACAATGAAATGCGCCCCCCCTACGAGGTGGGAGGACGCATGATCATTTCCAGTGATAAAGCCGAAAGCTCCCGATTACTTGGATGAGTGGTATTCGACCTGCGGGGCAGGAGCGGTTTCAATCTCCCGGAATTTTGGAAGTCGGCGCAAGCCTGGCGCTTCTGGTTCACCGGTGCAGCACATGCACGAAACGGAAAGGAGTGCGAAAACAGAGGCGACAAGTGCGGTAAGAATACGAATCATGGGATCAGTGAGGTTTTATAAAAAAGTGAACTATCGTGGCAAATCATGCCGGCAACGTTAGATTATTCAGCCCGCCATCCGGCGAACGGAACTGAAAATGAATTACTTGGATGGGGCAACGTAAGCGGGCTTGCTAGGTGCCGGAGCAGCGCTCGGGCAGCAGGAGGCGGCGAAAACAGCGGTAGCAGCGGCAATGAAGGCAAGTTTCATGAAGGGATTGAGTTTGATTTATTGAATTCCAGTGCAATTCACACACCAGCTAGCCGCGAGGTTAGCGGTCGAGTCCGTCCCTGCAAGGCAAAAGACGAGGGACGAAAGTGAGATTTTGTTCCGCAGCGATGCAAAGGCCTTCTCGCGATTTCTTAAAACCTTCCCAATCTTCCATCTTGAATCCTAGCTCATGGCGATTGAGTCTCAAACCATGACTGACGACACACCGGAAGCCGATCCGCGGTTCAATGAATTTATCATCCTGCAAGCCCAGAACGCCGGGCTCTTTCTCGGACAAATTCCCAATCCGCACTCAGGCGAAAAACAGATCAACATCCGTGCCGCAAAGTCAGTCATGGATTCCCTTGAAATGCTCGCTTCCAAAACCCGCAAAAATCTCACACCCTCCGAAGCGAAGCTGCTCCATACCGCCCTCGACAATCTCCGCCCGCTTTACCATGCGGCCCGTAATAACGACTGATTTGCCAACACCATGACCTTCGACCCTTTTAATATCGGCAACGTTCCCGTCGGCGGACCCGTCCCATTTTTCATCCTCGGCCCCTGTGCCCTTGAATCCGAAGCCTTTGCTTGGGAAATGGCTCGTTCACTCAAAGAAATCGCCGATCGCACGGGCATCCACTTCATTTTTAAAGCGTCATTTGACAAGGCTAACCGCACATCGCTCGGCGCGTTTCGCGGACCCGGCGTCGAGGAAGGATGCAGGATTCTCGGCGAAATCGGCAAGGAACTCGGCGTCCCCGTGACCACCGACATCCACACTGCGGATCAAGCAGAAATCGCCGCGAAACACATCGATCTCCTGCAAATCCCCGCGTTCCTCTGCCGCCAGACCGATCTGCTCGAAGCGGCCGCGAAAACGGGCCGCGCCATCAACATCAAAAAAGGCCAGTTTCTCGCTCCCCTCGATACCGTAAACATCGCAGGAAAAATGCGCGGTTTCGGCTGTGAACGATTCTTGATCACCGAGCGCGGAACCACCTTTGGTTACAACAACCTCGTCGTGGATATGCGCTCACTTTATTGGATGCGCAAAGAGGGCCTCCCTATCATTTTCGATGCCACCCACTCCGTCCAGCGCCCCGGCGGACTCGGTGGTGCGACCGGCGGCGATGGAGAGCTTGCCCCTGTGCTCGCTCGCGCAGCGATTGCAACCGGCGTCGATGGATTATTCATGGAAGTCCATTCAGACCCGGCGAACGCCATGTCAGACGGGCCGAATCAAATCCCGTTAGAATTCATCGAAGACCTACTCGTTAAGCTCATCGCCATCCATCACGCCTCTCACTGAAATCTGCCGTTAGAATTCATTTGCGCCGCCACCTCACAGTCTTGTTTCTCCTCTCTCCCGCCGTGCTCATGGCGCGGGAACCGGCATCATCCCCAGAGGCGAGGAAAAAGCTGCCTGCCGTCGGGCTGCTGCCTGATGGCAGCGAGCTCAAGGGCGTCATGCTTCCACGCTACGATGAAAACCACCAACTCATCCAAGTGCTTAAAGCGAAAAAGATGATACTGGTCAACGACGAGCAGATCGCCGGTGAGACCGTTTCCATCGAATTTTTCAATCCAGATCAGACGCCACGCGGCAGAATTGATCTCACCAAGGCAGTTTACTATCAAATTAGAGGCATCCTTGAGGCGAAAGAACCTGTCGTGATTCATTCGGATAGACTAACAGCTAACGGCAGCGGGCTTTATTATGCATTCGACCAAGGCGAGGGCTTCCTGCTAGGCCCGGCCACGACCACGATCCACGCTCCCACTGAGACGACTATGAACACTCCCAGCTCACCGCTCCGCACCACCGCCATGATTGGCATGTCGTTGCTCACGCAACCCCTCGTCGCCGCGCCGCCGTCCGCGATCACCGCCGCGGAAAAATCCGCGATCCAGACGGATGCAGCATCAAAGGCGTCCGCCGCGGCGCCAGCGGATGCCACGACCCGTGAGGAACTTCAAACGTCCATCACTGCCTCACAAGCAGCCGATGGTGCCGCCCAAGCATTCCTAACAAACAACCAGCTTCCGGTTCCCGCAGCAAGCGCGCCTGCCGCCCCTGCGACGCCGCTGAGCGTCACGCCAGGCCCCGAAGACACGGTGATCAAGTGCGACGGAGGCATGTACTTCGATGCTGATGAAGGCGTACTAGTTTACATGAAAAATGTGACCGTCACAGATTCGCGTTTTGATCTATCAGGTGCGAACGAGCTCAAGGTTTTCTTCACAAAAAAGCCCGAAGAAGCACCCAAGAAGGAGAAGCCTGCCTCCTCGAATCAAGGATTTGGGGACGTCGGTGGAAATTTCAGCGAAGTGGATCGGATCGTCGCCACCGGGGCGGTGCGCTTTCTGCAAAAGAATCCCACAGACAACAAGCCGCCGATCGAAGCGAGCGGTGCGATTTTTTCCTATCAGGTTAAATCCGGACAAATCATTCTCAGCGGCGGCTATCCATGGGTGAAACAAGGTACCTCGTTCATGCGGGCCAGTGAACCGAATCTCCATCTCCGCATCCAGAAATCCGGCAGTTTTGTAACCGAAGGAAATTGGACCATGGGCGGAAACCTGAACCAGAAGAACTGAATTTGAAAACACACGATCCCGGCTCTAGCTGTTGCAACACGGAAACTGCCGTGCTTTACGCGAACGGACTCCGCAAGACCTATGGCGGACGTGCGGTCGTCGATGGGGTTTCCATCACCGTTCAGCCCCGGGAGATCGTCGGACTGCTAGGTCCTAACGGCGCAGGCAAGACCACTTCGTTTTACATGATCGCCGGACTCATCCCAGCCGATGCAGGCTCGGTCAGCTTCAACGGCCACGACATGTCGAAAATGCCCATGCACCGGCGCGCACGCCTCGGCCTCGGCTACCTACCGCAGGAGGAATCGATTTTTCGGAAACTCTCTGTCCTCGACAACCTGCTCGCAATCCTCGAGACCCGCCCGAATCTCAACAAGGCAGAGCGCCACGAGCGCGCTCACGATCTCCTCTCGCGCTTCGGCATCTCCAAGCTCGCGAAGTCCCTCGCTATCACTCTATCAGGTGGCGAAAAACGCAGGCTCGCCATCGCCCGCTCACTTTGCTCGGATCCCACTCTGCTGATGTTAGATGAGCCCTTTGCCGGCATTGACCCCATCGCGGTGGAGGACATTCAACGCATCGTCCGCGAACTACGGGACCGCGACGGACTGGCGATCCTGATCACGGATCACTCCGTCCGGGAAACGCTCACCATCACGGACCGTGCCTTCCTCATTCATGATGGTCGCGTCATCCTTGAAGGGGTGTCCGATGAGCTCGTGAACGACCCCATCGCCCGCAAGCACTACTTGGGCGAAGATTTCCGCATGTGAACCGTTAGGTGGTTTTTAACCTTTCCCTACCGCATGGAACCGCGTGGAAATTCCGTTCCCCGCGATGATCCCCGCAAGCCGTTCTGGATGGCGTCCGTGGGCGATGTGGGTTTCAATCCCGGCCTCAACGGCGAATTTCACGGCTTCGAGTTTCGAGGCCATGCCGCCCATCGAAAAGCGGCCCTTGTCTTCGCGAACGTGGCGGAAAACGTGATCAATATCGGTGACCTCCGGGATGAGCGCGTTGCTTGTCGGATCAAGTAAGCCATCGACGCTGGTGAGCAAGATGACGCGCTTCGCCACCGCGAGTTTCGCCACGCGCACGGAAAGCATGTCATTATCGCCGAATTTCAATTCCTCAACGGCGACCGAGTCGTTCTCGTTAATGATCGGAAGGATGCCCGGTTCATCTAGCAGTCGGCCGAGGGTATCCGAGACATATTTGGAGCGCTCCGGAGTGCCAAGATCGGCAGCGGTTAGAAGAACTTGAGCGATGGTGATATCGAAGTTTGAAAACAAGCTGCTGTAGGTTTGCATCAGCCGCGCCTGACCGACCGCCGCGCACGCTTGGCGGGTGGCGGTGTCCTTTGGGTATTCCGTGAGACCGAGCGCAGAAACGCCGGAACCGACCGCACCCGACGAGACGAACAAACAACGATGCCCCGCATTGACCAGCCCGGAGATCGCCGAGACGAGATGGACAAGTGCCGCGCGGTCCAGCGTGCCATCGTCCGTTTTGGTGAGAACGCCGGTGCCGGCCTTGATGACAGTGAGATCGGGGGTCATGGGGAAATGTGCAACAGGCCGAGCGAGGAGATAGCGGGATCCTCTTGATCGCGCCAGCATAAGCTCTAAAAAAACGACTCGGGCCTGTAAAAATCTGAAAGTGACACGATTCTGTATTTGATCTAATTTAGTGTCTGAATCTTGAAACTGCAGACTCTGCACGTTCTAAAATCATGAAAAAGCTGAACTCCAGTTTGGGCTCGGACTTGCTACTGCGCATGGTTTCCAGAATCACCGCCATGGTGGTGTTGGTAGCTGGAATGCTGGTGCTGTTAGGCTGGGTTTTTGACATCGCCATCCTCAAGAGCGTGGCCCCGGGGTGGATCAACATGAAAGCAAACACGGCACTTTCTTTCGTGCTGGCGGGCGAGGCGCTGTGGCTGATGCAGGGAAAATCCCCGGTTTTGAGAAAGGTTCGCATCGCGCAGAGCTGTGCGGGTGCGGCGGTTCTGATCGGCGCTCTGACCCTCGCCGCGTGTCTGACTGGCTGGAAATGCGGTCCAGAAGGGCTGCTTTTCAAGGACGCTGCGTCCCAAGGTGCGGCACTTCCCGGGCGAATGGATGCGACGTCGGCGCTGAACATCGTGATGCTCGGATCGGGTCTGATATTGTTAGGTCACGAGCGGTACCATCTGGTGCGCGGCCTCGCCTACGCAGCCGCTTTGTTAGCTTACCTTGCGCTCGTCGGCTACATTTTTGACCGCCAGGAGTTCCACGTGATCGCTCCGATGATGGGGATGGCAATGCACAGCACTTTGCTTTTTCTGTTACTCTCCTTGGGCGTTCTCGCCGCCTCCCGGGATGTGGGGCTATTGTCTTTGATCGGCAATCAAAGCGCGGATGTGTTTGTTAGGCGATTGCTGCCCGCTGCCTTGTTCGCACCCTTGATTCTCGGCTGGTTGCGACTGCTTGGCCAACGCGAGGGGCTTTACGGAACCGACTTTGGAGTCGAGTTACTCGTCGTTGGCAACACGATGACCTTTGTCGCGCTGATCGTATGGAGCGCCCAAACAGTTCACCGGCTCGACACTCGGCGTGCCCATGCCGAAGCCGAGTTTGAGCACGAACGCTATCTCCTGCGGGCGCTGATGGATCATGTGCCGGATCGCATTTATTTTAAAGACACCCAGAGCCGCTTTCTGCGCAATAACCGGGCGCACATGGCGCGTTTCGGCCTAACCGATCAATCGCAAGTCATCGGTAAAAGCGACGTTGATTTTTTTCCAAAAGAACATGCGGAGACTGCCCGCGCAGAAGAACAACAGATCATGACCCGTGGCCTGCCCGTCACCAAAGAGGAAAAAGTAACCTGGCCCGATGGCACGTCCGAATGGGCGATGATCGCCAAAATGCCACTGCGCGACGAAAACGGGCGGATCGTGGGCACTTTCGGAATTTCGCATGACATCACCGAGCGCAAGCGCAAGGAAGAGGCATTAAAATTAATGTCTAACCGTTTGGTGTTAGCGACCCGGGCGGCGGCGATCGGTATCTGGGATTTTGATCCGGTAAACAATCATTTAGTATGGGATGAGCAGATGTTTCGAATTTTCGGCGTGAAGCCGGACCAATTTTCCGGGAACTATGAAGCGTGGCAGGCGACCGTGCATCCTGATGACCTCGCCCGAGAAAAGGAAAAAGTGCAAATGGCACTAACAGTTGGGCAGGAATTTGACAGCGAATTCCGGATCATCTGGCCGGATCACTCCGTGCACTTCATCAAGGCGGATGCCTTGGTCCAACGGGACGACTCAGGCAAGGCCGTCCATATGATTGGAACTAACTGGGACATCACCAAACAAAAGCATGCCGAGCAGGCTCTCGAACGCGCGGCCGGTGAACTGGCGCGCTCTAACGCAGACCTCGCCCAATTCGCCTCGGCCGCCTCGCACGATTTGCAGGAGCCGCTGAGGGCCGTGGCAGGGTGCGTAGAACTTCTCGCAAAAGGCTACCAAGACAAGCTCGACGCCGATGCCAAAGTTTTGATTCAGCACACCTTGGAGGGTGCCAGGCGGATGCAAACCTTGATTCACGATCTGCTAGCTTACTCGCGAGTCGCCACACGCCATAACCCGCCCGAGCGGACCGACGCCAGTGCCGCGCTGGACCTCGCGCTCGCCAATCTTTCCACCGCCCTGAGCGAGAGTGACACGGTGATCACTCGGTGCACCCTGCCGTACATCATTGCCAACCCGACACAGTTGGCCCAGCTCTTCCAGAATCTAATCGGGAATGGTCTTAAATTTCGCAGTGCGCAGCGCCCGGAAATTCACATCGGTGCCGAAGAAAAAAACGGGCAATGGGTATTCTCCGTGCGCGATAACGGCATTGGCATCGAGCCCCAATACCGCGAGCGTATTTTTGAAATTTTCCAACGCCTTCATACCCGCACGGAATACTCTGGCACCGGTGTCGGCTTGGCGATTTGCAGACGCATCGTCGAGCGCCACGGCGGACGGATCTGGGTCGAATCAGGACCGGGCAAAGGCTCAACTTTTTATTTCACCCTCACCGAGGTTCCCAAAACCACTCCATGAATCCACAACCACGCACCAAGACCATTGAAATCCTCTTGGTTGAAGACAGCCCAAGCGATGCATTACTGACCAAACGTGCGCTCGCCGAAGGTCGGATCATCAACCAACTTCACCACGTTGAAGATGGCACCAAAGCACTGGCATTCCTGCGCAAAGAGCCACCGTTTGGTGACGCGCCGCGGCCTGACTTGATCCTGCTAGATTTGAATCTGCCCAAAAAACACGGCCGCGAGGTATTGGCAGAAATCAAGGCAGATAAGACGCTCAAGACCATTCCTGTGATTGTTCTAACCACCTCGCAGGCGGAAGAAGACGTTCTCAAGAGCTACGAACTTCATGCCAATTGCTACATCGTCAAACCGGTTGATTTCACTGCCTTTGCAAATGCGATCGCGGTCATAGAGAAGTTCTGGTTTGCCATCGTCACTCTGCCATCGTAGCCTACCGATCCCATGAGCATCCCCTCGATCAATGTTTTGCTCGTTGAAGACGACCCGACCGACGCCCTGTTAGTCCGAGCCGCTTTGGGCCCAACATTGGGCCCAACGTTGGGTGCTGGATTTGAAGTGGTGACCGTGGACCACTTAGACGCCGCGATCCGGCGTGCGAAGTATGAACCCTTCGATGTGATCCTGCTAGATCTCGGCCTACCGGACAGCCGGGGAATCGATTCATTCGAGCACCTGCATGCCGCCGTGCCGGACATTCCCATTATTGTGCTGAGTGGTCTGGGAGACGACGAGATTGCGATGCAGGCCGTCCAGCAAGGAGGACAAGATTATCTGCCAAAGGGACAGGGCATCGGGGATCTTCTGCCGCGAGCCATCCGCTACGCTATTGAGCGGCACCGTGCGCAAATGGAGCGTGCACGCTACGCCGCGATGTTGAAAAAAAAGAACGAGGCGCTGGAGGAAGAGTTCCGGATGGCGCGGGAAATCCAGCAGGCGCTTTTGCCCCACCATTATCCTGAATTCCTAATCCATCAGTTAAACGCGCTTGGCTTTGCGCACTTTTACCATCCAGCAGCCACACTCAATGGCGATTTTTTCAGCGTGCAACGCCTATCCGATCATCAAGCCGGCGTCCTTATCTGCGATGTGATGGGCCACGGTGTCCGGGCCGCGCTGATAGGCGCTCTCACCCGTGGACTTATTGAGCAATTCATTCCCATCGCGACGCAGCCTGGAAAATTTCTCAGCGCTCTCAATCACGGCCTCTCAGAAACCCTGAAACAAGCGGAGATCGATGCCTTTGCCACCGCATTCTATTTCGTGGCCGATCTCCACAAGCGGGAAGTCACCTATGCAAACGCCGGCCACCCGAGTGCAATGCTGCTGCAGCGGGACGCGGGCACCGCGAATTGGCTCTGTGTGCGTGGCAACGGCTACCCGCCACTCGGATTACTCGGCGATGCCGAGTATCCGACATTTCAATCGCCGCTGAACTCTAACGATTCCATCGTGCTTTTCACCGACGGTTTGTATGAGGCGGAAAACCCGCTAGGTCACCCATTCGGCCGCGAGCGCCTGCTCAACGCAGTCCGGCGGCGCTTGCAAACACCAAGCGCAAAACTGCTCAAAGAACTGGTCCAAGAATCCCAAAAATTCTCTGGAACTGAGGAGTTTGTTGACGATGTCTGCCTTGTCGCAATGGACGTGATGATTTGAACCCAAGCCACTGACCACTTGTAGAGTCGTCGAATTATATTCGGGCCCACTTGAGCCAGAGCCTCGACACAGCCTCCATGAAATTGATGGTCTCGTGATCGCTTGCGGGCTTGCGGGTGAGCTCCTGGGGTGGTTTCTTTCCCGCACGGATGCATTTGCGCTTATCAGATCAGGAACTTGCCACATTGGTGGAGATGGTCAGCCTCGCGGCAAACGTGGCTTCATGGAATCAAAAGGAGTCCGCGAATGATCAGGTTTCCGCCTTTGAAGATCTTGAAAGTAAGATTCTAGAAAAAGCTGGACACTCAGGATTGGGGGATTGGATTGAATTCGACGAGGAGAGCCAGCGCTTCCGGGTCAAAGCGGAAAAAGAAGAGAGCCTGTTCTATCACGAATGCTATGATGAGTTCCGCAACGAAAGTTTCTGGGACGAACTCGCAGTTAGAATGGCGGATCGCGATCTCGCCCGCGCCATCGGTTTCGCGGAGTGGGAAAAACTCAGCGAGGAAGACCGCCGCGCCCGCACCGTGGCGTGGGAAAAACGCTACTGGGAAGAATTTTCAAAACGCGGCGTGGAGCGGGTCGTGGTGGTAACCCCGCCGGGGGAGGGGTGAAGAAAGTTGATAGTGGATGGTTGATAGTTGATAGCGAAGAGGTGGAAATTGATGAATGAATTCTTTTCTTTCCATCAACCATCAACCCCCAACTATCAACTTCTTACACCGGCATCATGTAAGAAAGCAAGCTGCCAAGTTTTCGGCGGAGCTTGTTCCGAGGGACGATGGCGTCGATGAGTCCGTGCTCTAACATGAATTCAGCGGTTTGGAAACCTGGCGGAAGATTCTGATGGGTTGTTTCCTTCACCACGCGCGGGCCGGCGAAGCCGATCATGCACTTGGGCTCGGCTAGGTTGACATCGCCGATGGTGGCGAAGGAAGCCGTCACGCCGCCGGTGGTCGGATGCGTCAGGACCGAGATGTAAGGCAGTTTCGCCTCGGACAAGCGGGCGAGGGCACCGCATGTTTTTGCCATTTGCATGAGGGATAGCATGCCCTCCTGCATCCGCGCGCCAGAGGAGGCGGAAACGATGATGACTCCCCGTTTTTCGGCGATCCCCGTCTCAATGGCACGGGTGATTTTTTCGCCCACGACCGAGCCCATCGAGCCGGCGAAGAATTTGAAATCCATCACAGCGATCATCGCGCGTTGGCCACCGATCGAAAGGCGCCCTGAGATCACCGCATCATCGAGACCGGTTTTTTCGCGCAGGGCGGCAGTCTTTTCGGCGTAACCTGCGAAACCCAACGGATTGGCGGATACAAGACCACTTTCCGTTTCCTCGAAGGAATTCTCATCTGCTAGCATCTCGATGCGCTCGCGGGAATCGATAAGGAAATGATGGCTGCAATGCAAACAGACCTGAAAGTTTTGTTTGAGTTCAATCACATGAAGCAAAGCATCACAGTCCGGGCATTTCACCCACAGTCCTTCTGGAATGTCTTCACGGCGGTCGATACTGCGCAGTCGGGGTTTGCTGAAAATGCCCATGGGATTAAAAAAGTGATTTACGGATAGGGAATCTGTTTGCCGCGACAGATTCCCGTGGGCAGAAAACTAATAGGCGCGGTGGATGAGGACAATCCCCTTTTAAACACATACTCCGAAAATCGAATCATTTGGGGTTGCTTTTTGCTCGGGATCAGGTCAAGCGTTTCCTCGAGAAAATAGTAAGCTTTCCCGTATTACCTGATGAGTATCCGCAATTTTGTCACTGGCTCCTCATTTATTCTTGCTGGATGGCTCGGCGCAACGTTCCTCAACGAGGTCCCCGCCAAGAGGTATCCGAAGCTGGATAAGACCCCAGCAAGCACGGTGAATGGTGAAACTCCCGCAAAAGCTCTGGCCGCAGTGGAAGTAAAATCCGCCGTTTCTTCAGATTCCCTCTCGCACTAGCGCGGGGTAATCTGCATGCTTTGCGTATGCCGGAAAAACCGTTGATTTGCGATACCAAGCCGCTGGCACTGGATGTTGAAGCAGGCGTGCATTGGTGGTGCTCCTGCGGTCGGTCCAGCCATTCTCCGTTTTGCGATGGCTCTCACAAAGGAACCGGCCTGCAACCCGTGAAATACGAAGTCGCCGAAAAGAAAACTGTCTGGTGGTGCCAATGCAAACACACCGCGAACCCGCCGCTGTGCGACGGCTCTCACAAAAATTTGCCAACGGCGGAGAGTTAGTCTGTTAGTTTTGGATGAGGGTGGAACTGCTTTTAAAAAGCGAGCTTCTCAGTAGATTTTTAGCCACTCGATAATATCGGCCACATCCTGAGGGGCGAGGACCAGTTGATCGGCTCCAAGCATGAGCGAGCGATCCATGCTCTTGCGCTCCGCGACTTGGTTTTGAGGCACTTTCTGGGTGAACCCACCCGTAGAGCGAATGGTGATCGGATTGCCATCCACAATCACCCGCCCATCAATGCATTTGCCGTCCTTCAACCGAATCGCTGTGCCATCAAAGCCGTGGGCGATGTCCGCGGACGGATCGATGATCGCCTTGGCAATGACCTCAGGCGCTTGACGGCTGGCGAAACCTTTCAGATCCGGGCCGTAATCAGGACCGGCATTATCGAGCTTATGGCACATCACGCAGCGCCCAGCGACGAGTTTTCCACGTGCTGCATCGCCTTTTAGAGCCATGACATCAGCCACTGCAAATTTCAGGTTTGCGGGTTTTGCTGGGACAATAATTTCTACGAGTGGCAGAGCAACTTCGCTGAGTCCGCGCTTTTCGAGCTCCGGCTTCAAGTTGAAAGATGCCCACTCCCCTTCGCTTCGGTTAGTGAGCCACCAAAGCGCCTGATCTCTAACGGAGGAGCCCTTGGCCGCGAGACTCATGAGCGCTTCCGCGGAGGCTTGGGATTTGATGAATGCGATGGAATCAACGGCAAGTTTCCTTTGATCCACAGGGAGTTTTTCGCTGGAGGCACGCTCTTTCAGCAAAGCCACGGCACCTTCAGGTTTTAAACGCCAAGTGAGACGTGCGAAAGCTTCCGACCATGCCAGAGGTGCGCCGGGTTGCATGGTTTCTAATAGGATTTTCCACAACTCTTCGGTGTGATGTCCGGCTCCGATTCCGAGAGTCTCCAGGTAAGAGCGATCCTTGCCATCGTAACCCTTGGCGACATTGACTAACACTTCTTTAGATTCTGCAAATTCACGATAGCGCATTGCACTCGCCGCTTCCGCACGGATTTCCGCCTTAGGATGCATGGAAAGTTTGCGGGCGTATGGCAAATCGTCGATCGCTCCATCGGTCCGGCGGATGGCACGAAAGGCTGTTAGGCTACGATTTGCGTCGTCCCCTGCAACGATCGTATCCATGATCTCTTTTCCTCTTTCTCCCATATATGGCAAAAGCCAAATAAAACGAGAAGCGATATATGGATCAGGATCCGCGAGGTTTCCAGCCACCGTCTCGAATGCTTCCGGGCCGACGGATTTCAGTTTCTTAAATCCCAAAAAACGGACGTTGACTGAGGGGGACTTCATGGCAAGCACGGCACCCTCAATGGTGTTAGGGTCGATCTTTGGAACAAGGGGTTTGAAACCTTTAGGCGCGATTCGATAGATGACGCCGGAAGCCGCTTCGTCCTGAGTGCTGTGGCCGCCGACGCGCGGGTCAGTCCAGTCGCTAACATAAAGTGCGCCATCGGGGCCGACACAAACGTCGGATGGGCGGAAATTAAAACGCGCAGGATCTTTTTCGGAGACGTTATCGGGTTTCTTCCCACCGGTGAAGTCAGCACCGACGAATTGTTTCTCAGGATTTGATGTCAAAAAATCCGTGCGCTCGAGTTTGAACCCCGCGCCTTCGGGAGTGGGTTGGTAAGCGAAAATGACATTCCGCGCGGCTTCACACGAAAGCAGAGTTCCAGCGAATTTTTTGCCGAGCGCACCGTTTTCATAAAAGGCGATACCCGTGGGCGAGCCACCTCCATAAACGTCTCCGGCGGGCATGCTTCCTGGGTCTTCCTGACGCCAGTGGGCGATAGGCGTGTTCTGACCTGGGTGCCGGTCCGCATTCCAAAACCGCGTTCCGTCGTTAGAAAAATATCCAGCGTTTCCGTACTCTAGCACATGGCTGGTCCGACAAGCTGGCGGATCGTCATTGTCATTCTGAAAAACATCGCCTCGCGAATTGATCGTCTGTTCGAAGGAATTCCGATAGCCGTAGCCGACGATTTCGGCATGGCTCGCGTCCGGGTTCATACGGACGGTGAAACCACCGACGTAAATGAAACCATCATCACTTTTTTGACCTGAGATCGCTTTGGTATCAATCGGCCATTCGCCGCCGCCACTTCGATAGTATGCTCCACCGACGCGGAACGTCTTGCCAGATTTGTCCGTGAACACGCCACAGGTATTTCCCTGATTGAAATACCATTTCCCATCGGGCCCAGCCGTTAGAGAGTGAAGGGAGTGATCATGATTCTTTCCGTTGAAGCCTGTTAGTAAGACTTCACGAGTATCACCGGAGGCCAGATCGAACTTTGAATCGCGGTTAACGTCGGTGAGTTTAAGCAGATTGGGCGGTTGTGAAACGATCACCACATTATCGAACACCGCGATCCCAAGCGGAGATATCAACTCGGGATCTTGCCAGAAAACCTGCGAGCGATCTGATTTCCCATCCCCATCGGTATCTTCTAGGATGACGATTCGGTCTCCACCAGGCTGACGTCCCGCCTTTCCGCGGTAATTCACGCCTTCAGTCACCCAGATCCTACCGCGATGATCGATGTCGATATTAGTCGGATTGAAAAGTGCCGGTGAAACAGCCCACGGCGTTATTTCCAATTCTGCGGGCAGAACAAAGGAATTGAGCGGAATTACGGGTGCTTCCTGACTAGGCATCCACGCGTGGGCGG
Organism: Akkermansiaceae bacterium; assembly: GCA_043758615.1. Classification (GTDB taxonomy): domain Bacteria; phylum Verrucomicrobiota; class Verrucomicrobiia; order Verrucomicrobiales; family Akkermansiaceae; genus Luteolibacter. The sequence goes on along the minus strand of JAYVNE010000001.1, from coordinate 1,653 downwards.
CGGAAATCAGGGCGATAAAAATAAGCGTGGAAAACATTTTCATGATAAAGCTCATCATAGGTGAGGAAGCAATTACCCTAACTTTCTATGGGAGCTATCAACAATTTTTAGAGCTGCTTTGACAAGCCAAGTGGCTCTCGCTATCGAAGCCCATGCGATCGCTGATTAAACACGTTCTTAAGCGCACTGAAGCGACGGACGACCTTCACGTAGCCGGATGGATCCGCACCCGGCGGGACTCAAAGGCGTTTTCATTTCTCGAACTCAACGACGGAACATGCCTTGCGAATCTTCAAATCGTCGCCGATTCAGGGATTCCCGGATATGAAGCCATTGCGAAGTTGAGCACCGGCGCATCGGTGGAAGTGCACGGCAGATTGATTCCTTCCCCCGCTGTAGGGCAGGCTTGGGAAATGCAAGCGACTTCACTGAAGCTGCTTGGAGAGGCTCCCGATGATTATCCCTTGCAAAAAAAGGGTCACAGCACCGAATTCCTCCGCTCGATCAGCCACCTTCGCCCGCGCACGAGTCTCTACGGCGCGGTGTTCCGCATGAGAAGTCGGCTGGCCTACGCCGTACATCAGTTTTTCCAAGTGCGGGATTTCATTTATGTCCACACGCCGATCATCACTGCGAGCGATTGCGAGGGCGCAGGTGAAATGTTTCGCGTCACAACTTTGCCAAACGACCGAATATCGCATGATGCAGAAGACTTCTTCGGCAAGCGAGCATTTCTCACAGTGAGCGGCCAGCTTGAGGGAGAAACATTTGCCTGTGCGCTTTCCAATATTTACACGTTCGGTCCTACCTTCCGTGCGGAGAACTCAAATACTTCACGCCATGCCGCAGAGTTTTGGATGATCGAACCGGAAGTTGCATTCTGCGATCTGGAGGGAGATATGGATTTGGCCGAGGAATTGGTGAAATTTCTGGTGCAAGAGGCCCTCGACAAAAATGAAGGAGACCTTTCAATTTTTGAGAAATTTATCGATAAGAGTCTCCATGAGAGGCTGGAATTTGTAGCCAGTAGGCCGTTTGAGCGAATCTCCTACACTGACGCCGTGAAACTGCTTCAGGCCAGTGGTAAACCATTCGCCTACCCGGTGGAATACGGGCTAAACCTTCAATCGGAACATGAGCGTTGGCTTACGGAAGAGTATTTTAAGAAGCCCACGACCGTCTTTAATTACCCTAAGGAAATCAAACCCTTCTACATGCGCCTCAACGACGATGAGCGAACAGTCACCGCCATGGACGTGCTCGTCCCTGGAATCGGAGAAATCATTGGGGGAAGCCAACGCGAGGAAAGGCTGGATGTCTTACTCAGTAATTTTGTCAAACACGGACTAAATCCGGAAGCATATGATTGGTATACCGATCTGAGAAAATACGGCAGCGTGCCTCATGCTGGATTTGGGTTAGGTTTTGAGAGGATGCTCATGTTCGTGACGGGTATGGCTAACATCCGAGATGTGATTCCCTTCGCAAGGACTCCAGGGCACTGCGAGTTTTGATAAGTCTTATAGGACCCATAGGACCTATTTCCCCTGCTCCTTCTGCTAGATAATTATCGGCAAAAAAGTGCCCGGCTCCTTTTGACAGGAGCCGGGCATATACCTGGCGACGACCTACTCTCACAAGACCTATCGTCTC